>CAZSCC010000525.1:0-9165 GCA_964604905.1 uncultured Planctomycetales bacterium | reverse complement strand
TCGAACCTCGGGATCGGGCGGAAGTTCCAGACGCCGACCGTGTTCGAGAAGCACACGGTGCGGGAGAACCTCGAGCTGTCGCTCAAGGGGAACCGGGGCGTCTGGGCGACGCTGTTCGCGAAGCCGTCCGCCGCGGACCGGGAGAAGATCGACGCGACGCTGGAGCGGGTCGGGCTCCGGGATCGGGCCTCGTGGAGGGCCGGCCTGCTCTCGCACGGCCAGAAGCAGTGGCTTGAGATCGGGATGCTGATGATGCAGGACCCGAAGCTGCTGCTCCTCGACGAACCGGTGGCGGGGATGTCGGACGAGGAGACGGAGAAGACGGGCGAGCTCATCCTCTCGATCGCCAAGGACCGCTCCGTCATGGTGGTCGAGCACGACATGGAGTTCGTGCGGCGGCTCAAGAGCAAGGTGACGGTGCTGCACGAGGGGAAGATCCTCTGCGAAGGGCCCATGGACAAGGTGCAGAAGGACGCGCGCGTGATCGAGGTCTATCTCGGGCGCGACTCCGCCAAAGGCCATGCTTAAGGTCGAGAAGCTCAACGTCTACTACGGCGAGAGCCACATCCTCCGGGACGTGGACCTCGAGGTCACGGCGGGCAAGGTCGTGTGCCTCATGGGGCGCAACGGCGTCGGAAAGACGACGCTCCTGAAGACGCTGACGGGGCGGCTCCCCGCGCGCTCGGGGAAGATCCTCTTCAAGGGGCGGGACATCGTCCGCACCCCGTCCCACCGCCGGGCGCGCGCGGGGATCGGGACGGCCCCCCAGGGCCGCGAGATCTTCCCGCAGCTGACGGTGCTCGAGAACCTGCAGGTGGGGCTCGACGCGTGCCGGAGCGGGCCGCGGGCCATCCCCGAGGAGATCTACGAGCTCTTTCCGGTCCTCAAGCAGATGCTCAAGCGCCGCGGCGGCGACCTCTCGGGCGGCCAGCAGCAGCAGCTGGCGATCGGCCGGGCGCTCGTCTCGAGGCCCGAGCTCCTCCTCCTGGACGAGCCGACGGAGGGGATCCAGCCGTCGATCATCCTGGAGATCGAGACGGCGATCCGGCGGCTCCGGGAGAAGGGCTACGTCGCGATCCTGCTCGTCGAACAGTACCTCGACTTCGCCCAGCGGCTGGCCGACGAGTTCTGCGTCATGGAGAAGGGCGAGATCGTGACGCGGGGGCCCATCAAAGAGTTGACGCCGGAGGTGGTCAGGCGGCATCTTACCGTCTGAATCGCCATGCATCTGACCCCCCGCGAGCAGGAAAAGCTGATGATCTTCATGGCCGCCGAGCTGGCGCGGAAGCGCCGGGCCCGCGGCCTCAAGCTCAACCACCCCGAGTCGGTCGCCCTGATCGCCGCGGAACTGCTCGAGGGCGCCCGCGACGGCCGCAGCGTCGCCGAGCTCATGGAGGCGGGGACGAAGGTCCTCAAGCGGGAAGACGTGATGGAGGGCGTGCCCGAGATGATCCACGACGTGCAGGTCGAGGCGACCTTCCCCGACGGGACGAAGCTGGTCACCGTCCACAGCCCCATCCGATGATCCCCGGCGAAGTCGTCCTGGCCCAGGGGATCGTCGGCGTCAACGAAGGTCGTCGGACGCTCAAGCTGGTCGTCGCGAACACGGGCGACCGTCCGATCCAGGTGGGCTCGCACTTCCATTTCTTCGAGGTCAACACGGCGCTCCGGTTCGATCGCGCGAAGGCGAACGGCATGCGCCTCAACGTCCCCGCCGGGACCGCCGTCCGCTTCGAGCCGGGCGACACGAAGGAAGTGACGCTCGTCGAGCTGGCCGGCGCGAAGGCGGTCTACGGCCTCAACGGCCTCACCCAGGGCAAGGTGCGCTGACATGACCCTGCCGCTCTCCCGGAGGCAGTACGTCGACCTCTACGGCCCGACCGTAGGCGACAAGGTCCGGCTCGCTGACACGGAGCTCTTCATCGAGGTCGAGCGCGACCTGATCGCCGAGGCGGGCGGCCGCGGCGACGAGGTGGTCTTCGGCGGCGGGAAGGTCATCCGCGACGGCATGGGCCAGTCGGCCCGGGCCACGCGCGCGAAGGGCGCGCTCGATCTCGTCATCACGAACGCCCTCATCCTGGATGCGAGCGGGATCGTCAAGGCCGACATCGGCGTGCGCGACGGGGCGATCGTCGGGATCGGCAAGGCGGGCAACCCCGACATCATGAAAGGCGTCGACCCGCGGATGGTGATCGGCGCGTCGACCGAAGTGATCGCGGGCGAGGGCTGCATCGTCACGGCGGGCGCGATCGACACCCACGTCCACTTCATCTGTCCGCAGCTCATCGAGACGGCGCTTTCGAACGGGATCACGACCCTGATCGGCGGTGGCACCGGTCCCGCGACCGGGACCGACGCGACCACCTGCTCGCCCGGGCCGTGGAACATCCACCGGATGCTCGAGGCGGCGGAGGGCTTCCCCATCAACCTCGGCTTCACGGGGAAGGGGAACTGCTCGACCCTGCCGCCCCTCAAGGAGCAGATCGACGCGGGCGCGATCGGGCTCAAGCTGCACGAGGACTGGGGGACGACGCCGGCGGCCATCGACACCTGCCTCCGCGCGGCCGATGCGGGCGACGTCCAGGTCACGATCCACACCGACACGCTGAACGAATCGGGCTTCGTGGAGGACTCGCTCCGCGCGATCAAGGGCCGGACGATCCACACCTACCACACGGAGGGCGCGGGAGGCGGCCACGCGCCGGACATCATCAAGGTCTGCGGCGAGAAGAACGTGCTCCCCTCGTCGACCAATCCGACGCGGCCCTATACGGTCAACACCATCGACGAGCACCTCGACATGCTCATGGTGTGCCACCACCTGGACCCGAAGATCCCCGAGGACCTCGCGTTCGCGGAGTCGCGCATCCGGGCGGAGACGATCGCCGCCGAGGACATCCTGCACGACCTGGGCGCGATCAGCATGATGAGCTCCGATTCGCAGGCGATGGGACGGATCGGCGAAGTCGTGATCCGCACGTTCCAGACGGCCGACAAGATGCGCCGCCAGCGGGGGCGGCTCGAGGGGGAGAAGGGCGAGAACGACAACCTGCGCGCGCGGCGCTACATCGCGAAGGTGACGATCAACCCGGCGATCGCGCACGGGATCGGCCACGTGGTCGGGTCGGTGGAGAAGGGGAAGTTCGCGGATCTGGTCGTCTGGAAGCCCGCCTTTTTCGGGGTGAAGCCGGAGCTCGTCCTCAAAGGCGGCTTCATCACGTGGGCGGCGATGGGCGACCCGAACGCGTCGATCCCGACGCCCCAGCCGGTGATCTATCGCCCCATGTTCGGCGCCTTCGGCCGCGCGCCGGCGGGGTCGTCGATCACGTTCGTCTCGAAGGCGGCGGTGGCGAAGCGGGTGCCGGAGAAGCTGGGCCTGGAGAAGCGGATCGAGGCGGTCCGGGGTTGCCGGAAGCTGGGCAAGCGGGACATGGTCCTGAACGACGCCTGCCCCAAGCTTGAGGTCGACCCCGAGACCTATATCGTGAAGGCGGACGGGGTGGAGCTCCGCTGCGACCCGGCGAAGGTCCTCCCGATGGCCCAGCGGTATTTCCTGTTCTGACGGAGGCGCGTAACAAGACAAACGGTTTGTTTTGTTGCGAAACCATGATCCTCGAGCATGTCCACCCCCCTGCGGACCTGGCGAAGCGCACGGTCGAGCGGGTCGTCCTGACGAGCGCCGATCTGGCCAGGCACCGCCAGCGGGTGAAGACCGACGCCGGCCGCGAGGTCGGGATCGCGCTCCCTCACGGCCATACGCTGCACGACGGCGACCTCCTGCACCTCGACGACACGCTCGCCATCGTGGTCCAGCAGGCGGAAGAGGATTTGCTTCGCCTCCTCCCCCGGACGCCCGAGGAGTTCGCCCTCGCCGGCTTCCAGGTGGGGAACCTCCACCGGGCCGCGATGATCGCCGGAGGCGCGGTGACGGTCCTCTACGACAAGACGATCGAAGCCCTGGTCGCCCGCTTTCAGATCCCCTGCGAGAAGGCCAGGGGGAAGTTCGTGCCCGTCCAGAACTCGGGACACAGCCACTGATGTCGCTTTGGCACCTGCTCCAGACCACGGACTCCCTCTTCCCGACGGGGGCGTTTTCCCATTCGGGGGGGCTCGAAGGGCTGGAACTGAAGACCGCCGAGGAGGCGGAGCGGGCGATCCGGGAGATCCTCGGGCGGTCGTTCGCGACGGTCGACCTCCCCGCCTGCGCGCTCGCCCACCAGGGGGCGAACGAGGTCGAGCGCCTGATGGAGATCGACGGGGTCGTCGACGCCCTGAAGGCCCCGCGAGAGCTGCGCGAGGCGAGCCGATCGCTCGGCCGCCGGCGCCTCAAAGTCGTGGCCGCGCTCGAGGAGTATCGCCGTCGCGTCGAACGGGACGAGACGCCGGGCCACCAGGCGGTCGTGACGGGGATGCACACGGCGATCGCGGGCGTGTCGCGGGAGGAGGCCCTCCTGGCGTTCGTCTACGGGACGGCGGCGGGGCTCGTGGCTTCCGCGATGAAGCTCCTTCCGCTCGGGCAGACGCGCGCGCAGGCGCTCCTCTCGAAACTCGGCGAGGCGGCGCCCGGATGGGTCCGCGCCGCCGACGCGATGGCCCTCGAGGACCTGGGGAGCTTCACCCCCGCGCTCGACATCGCCGCGATGCGCCACGAGGTCGCGGCGCCGCGGCTCTTCATCTCGTAAGGATGTTCAAAGTGAACCGTCAGCATGGATTTCACCACAAAGGCACAAAGGACACAGATTCTTTCCTCCGGACAGAATATCTTCTTGGTGTCCTTTGTGCCTTTGTGGTGAGAGACGTGTCCGCGAATCCACTTGAACGTGTGGAGGAGGCATGAGCGTCCCCCGCATCGGTATCGGCGGCCCGGTGGGCTCGGGCAAGACCGCCCTCATGCTCCAGCTCTGCCGCCGGCTCCGCGAGGCGTACGAGATCGCCGCCGTCACGAACGACATCTACTGCCGAGAGGACGCCGAGTTCCTGGTGCGTCACAGCGCCCTGGCCGCGGATCGGATCGTGGGCGTCGAGACCGGCGGCTGCCCCCACACGGCGATCCGCGAGGACTGCTCGATGAACCTCGAGGCGCTGGAGGGGCTGGTCCGGAAGTTCCCGAAGCTCGACCTTCTGCTCATCGAAAGCGGGGGAGACAACCTGGCGGCGACCTTCAGCCCCGAGCTGGTCGACGCCGTGATCTACGTGATCGACGTTGCCGAGGGGGACAAGATCCCGCGGAAGGGCGGGCCGGGCATCTGCCGCTCCGACCTCCTCCTCATCAACAAGATCGACCTCGCCCCCCACGTCGGGGCCGACCTCGCGGTGATGGAGCGGGACGCCCGGAAGATGCGCGGCGAGCGCCCGTTCGTCTTCACCAACCTGAAGACGGGGGAGGGGATGGACGAGATCGTCGCCTGGATCCGGAAGGCCGTGCTCTTCGAGGACCTGAAGCCCGCATGATCGGGATGGCCGGGCGCCTCCGGCTGGTCGTGGGCCTCGACGGGACGGGCCGCTGCTCGATCCGCGAGCAGTACAACTCCCAGCTCCACCGCGTGCTCCAGCTCGTCCCCGGCGACGTGGCCGAGGAAGGCGTCGTCTACCTGCTCAACCCCACGGGCGGCATCGTTCAGGGGGACGACCTCGAGGCGGAGATACGCGTCGAGGTGGGCGCTCACGCGATCGTCACCGCCCCCTCGGCGACGAAGGTCTACCGCATGGATCGGGGCGGGGCGGTCTCCCGGACGCGGCTCCGCGTCGATGCGGGAGCGACCCTCGAATACCTGCCCGAGCCGCTGATACCCCACGCGGGGGCCCGTTTCGTGGAGGACCTGGAACTCGACGTGGAGGCGGGGGGCCGGGCGCTCGCGTGGGAAGTCCTTTCACCCGGCCGCGTGGCGCGGGGAGAGTCGCTGGCCTACGATCGCCTGGAATTCCGGCTGCGGCTCCGCGAGGCGGGGCGCACGGTGCTCCTCGAGCGCTCCGCGATCGTGCCCGCCGACGGCCTGGACGGGCCCGCCGTGCTCTCCCGCCACACCCATTACGGGGTCCTGCTGGCGGTCGGAGGGGATCCCGCGCGCGTCGAAGTCGCGCTTCGTCAGACGGTCGGCGAGTCCTACGCCGGCGTATCGCGGCTGGGCGGCACGGGGGTCCTGCTCAAGGCGCTGGCGGGCGAATCTCGCCGGCTGCAGGACCTTTTCGCCCGCGCGCGCGCGGCGGTGATGCCGCTTCTCTCGGGGCGCCCGGCGAGCCCGCTTCGACCCACCTGACGTCGCCATACGGTTCGGTGAGACTTCGCTAGGAATCATACCTGACGGTAGTCATGAGCGCGTCTATAGCGCTATTTATTGCCTAAAAACCACGAATCCCGCTTGCCGGCGGGGTGGCATACCTCTTGCTCTCCTACCCGGTCAAGTTGGGGTGATTGGGAACTTCAAGTTCGAACGCATTCCGAAAGGGGGGTTGTGGATATGACGAAGACGCGACGTTGGGTCTGGCCGCTGGCGGTGATCCTGGCGATAGGCCTGGTCGGCCCGGTGGCGGTGGCTCTGGCGCAGGACGCGGCCAAGCCGGCCGAGAAGGCCGCTGCAAAAGTCGACTACGCGCAGAAGATCAAGGACGCCCTGGCGACGCCGGACGTCAAGATGAACACGGTCTGGACGCTCATCACGGGCATGCTCGTGTTCTTCATGAACCTCGGCTTCGCGTGCGTCGAGACGGGCATGTGCCGCGCGAAGAACGCGGTCAACATCCTCTCCAAGAACTTCATCGTCTTCGCCGCGAGCGTGGCGGCCTACTGGTTCGTCGGTTGGGGTATCATGTTCGGCGACGGGAACGGTTTCATGGGCACCTCGGGAGTCTTCATGGTGGGCGGGCTGGACAAGAGCCCGCTGACGGGCGACGATTACAAGAATGCCGGCGGGGTCTATAACGCCTTGAGTTGGGCGGGCATCCCCCTCTGGACCAAGTTCTTCTTCCAGCTGGTCTTCGCCGGCACCGCCGCGACGATCGTCTCGGGCGCGGTGGCCGAGCGGATCAAGTACCCCGCCTTCATCGTCTTCACGTTCTTCATGGGGATGGTGATCTACCCGGTCGTGGGCCACTGGATCTGGGGCGGCGGCTGGGCCGCGGGCGGCGGGTTCGTGGATTTCGCGGGTTCCACCCAAGTGCACTCGATCGGCGGCTGGGCGGCCCTGGCGGGTGTCATCATGCTGGGACCTCGCATCGGGAAGTACACGGCCGACGGCAAGGTGATCCCGATCCCGGGCCACTCGATGTCGTTGGCCCTGATCGGAACGTTCGTCCTCTGGTTCGGATGGTTCGGGTTCAATCCGGGCAGCACGATGGGCGTGGACGCGGAGGCGATCGGCGAGATCGCGAACACCACCAACACCGCGGCGGCGTTCGCCACGCTGACGGCGACGGCCACGTCGTGGATACTCATGGGCAAGCCCGACTTGGGCATGACGCTCAACGGCTGCCTGGCGGGCCTCGTGGCCATCACGGCCCCCTGCGCGTTCGTCTCGGTGGGGACGTCGGTGATCATCGGATCGATCGCGGGCGTCCTCGTGGTGCTCTCGGTGATGTTCTTCGACAAGCTGAAGCTGGACGACCCGGTGGGCGCTCTCTCGGTCCATCTCGCCAACGGCGTCTTCGGCACGATCTGCGTGGGGCTCTTCGCCACGGCGGATCGGATCACCCGTGCGGGGAACACCTTCATCAATGAGGCCCAGGCAGCGCAAACTAAAGCTGGCCAGACGGTGACGGCGGGAGCCGGCCTCTTCAGCGGCGGCGGGATGGAGCAGTTGATCACGCAGTTCAAGGGGATCGGGGCCACCGCCGGCTACGTCCTGGCCGCGTCGTTCATCTTCTGGTTCGTGATCAAGGCGACGATCGGCATGCGGGTGTCGGCCGAAGAGGAAGTGTCGGGCCTGGACTTGGGCGAGCACGGCCAGGAAGCCTACCCCGGCTTCTCGATGGTCCAGAAGTAGGGCGGGGGAGACGAGGAACGAAAGGAGAACGGAGTGAAGAAGATAGAGGCCGTCATCAAGCCCTTCAAGCTGGACGAGGTCAAGGCCGCGCTGAGCCAGGTGGGCGTGCAAGGCCTGACCGTGATCGAGGTGCGCGGGTTCGGCCGCCAGAAGGGACACAAGGAGCAGTACCGGGGCACCGAGTACACGGTCGACCTGGTCCCCAAGGTGAAGATCGAGGTCGCGGTCGCCGACAACGCGGTGGACGCGGTCGTGGAGGCGATCACCCGCTCCGCCCGGACCGGCGAGATCGGCGACGGGAAGATTTTCGTCTCCGCCCTGGAGAGCGTGGTCCGCATCCGAACGGGCGAAAAGGGCGAGGCCGCCATTTAAGAGGAGAGCCAAACCGGGGCCGGACAAAGCGCCCTCGTGGCTTTGTCCGGCCCGGACTCACCCTACCGGGATGTGGATTCTACGCTGAATTCATACCCCAGCGTATGTTCTCCTTCCCGCCCTTCACTCCGCCTCAAGAACAGGATTTAGTCGTAAGTAACTGCACCAAAATGAGTTACGTCATTTGATAGCGCTGTAGCCATCTGTGGCCCACCTTTTGCAATTAACCGGCGTCACGGCGCTCTGGAGATCTGCACCGCAGGGCTTCGCTAAGGATAAGGGGACAAAGGCGATGGAAAGCATGAAGCGCGGGCTGGGAGGGGGCTTGGGAATCCTGTTCCTCCTGCTGGCGGGCTCGGGGGTCTGGGCGCAGGAGACCAAGCCGACGGCCAAGGATCCCACTTTGGAGGAGAGGGTCGCGGACCTCGAAAACCTGCACACCGGGACCGCGGTCGCCGCGGGCCTGAACAACAAGGTCAAAGTCAGCCCCGGCGACAACGCGTGGATGCTGGTGAGCTGCGCGCTCGTCCTCATGATGACCGGCCCGGGCCTCGCCCTCTTCTACGGCGGCCTGGTCCGCAAGAAGAACGTCCTCTCGACCTTCATGCACAGCATGTTTCTGATGGGCCTCATGTCCCTCCTCTGGTTCGTCTACGGGTTCAGCGTCTCGTTCGGCGACGGGAACGCCTTCATCGGGAGCTTCACGCAGCACCTGTTCCTGAGCGGCGTCGGCGCGGACCCGAACACCAACTACGCGGGGACGATCCCCTACCAGACCTACATGCTCTTCCAGCTGATGTTCGCGATCATCACC
>CAZSCC010000524.1:0-2652 GCA_964604905.1 uncultured Planctomycetales bacterium | reverse complement strand
GGCGCGCGACCTCTCCCGCTTCCTGAAGGCCCGGCTCGTCTTCCTGCACGTGTACCCGAGGGGCCCCGCGGGCCTGAGCGGGCGCAACGAGCGCAACTATGCCGCGCTCCGCCAGCGCATGGTCAGGTTCGTCGAGAGCCTTCGCAAGGCGGGCGTGAGGGCGGTCTTCAAGCTGCAGCGCGGCGACGCGGCCGAGCGGATCCTGAAGTTCGCAGACCGGGACGACCTGGTCGTTACCACCACCCAAGGGTTCGGCGGCTTCAAGCGATGGGTCTTCGGCAGCGTGGCCGAAAAGCTCATCCACGAGGCCCTGATCCCGGTGCTGGTCTACAAGACCCCGGCCCAGGCCAAGGTCAAGACGCTGGTCGAAGCCTCGTAATGCCCGAAGCGTGCGGCCCGGAGGCAGCGAGCCATCGAGCCCCCGTCATCCGGAATCGACGCGTTCCTGCCTCCGGAGATCGCCCGCCGGGCCGAAGAGATCGGGGTCCTCCTGGCCGCCATCCTGCGGCCGGTCACGATCGGAACCGTGACCGGCGGAGCAGGGAGGGTCGGTCTGGTCTA
The DNA here is from genome assembly GCA_964604905.1 of uncultured Planctomycetales bacterium. GTDB lineage: Bacteria > Planctomycetota > MHYJ01 > MHYJ01 > JACPRB01 > JACQFK01. The sequence goes on along the minus strand of CAZSCC010000524.1, from coordinate 2,091 downwards.
CCGCCGCTGCCCGAAGCAATCGCTGCAGTAGACCGGACGGTCGCCCCGCGGATTGAAGGGCACCTGGGTCTGCTGGCCGCACTGGGCGCAGACCGCGGGGAACATCTCCCGCGGCCCGCCGCTCGACCGGCCGGCCGGGCGCGGGCCCGCGGCTTTTTTCGCCGCGCGGCACGGCGTGCATCGCTTGGGCTCGTTGGTGAAGCCGAGCTGGGCGAACCGCTCCTGCTCCCCCGCCGAAAAAACGAACTCCGCGCCGCAATCGACGCACGTGATCTGCTTGTCTGAGTATGCCATGGTATTCCTGACTCAATCTTGAAAAGGGGCCAAAGGGAGACGACGAAGGAGGACGTCAGCCCGGGGCGCGGGGAGGAGAGGCGGGAAAGGGGAGGGTCACCGTACTGCCGATCGCTTGAATCACCGAAAACGTACTCCTCTAAGACGCCCAGTGTGGAACAGACATTCCAGAAATTCCTCGTCACCCGTGGAAATCCCTCAGAGAGATCGCGGGAAATCCCGCATCTTCGGACTTTCGGCCGGGAGGCTTGCGACGAGGGGCATGGCACCGCGCTTGCTGATTCACAGGATTAATGAGGTGTCGTATGAAGAAGATTCTCGCCCTTTCCGTGATCTTCGGCCTGCTGCTCGTGGGGACGGCCAATCCCGCCCCGGCGACGTTCAGAGCCCTCTTCTGTCCTGAATGCTGGGATTACCTGGAAGGCCCCGGAAGCCTGGACATGAGGGGCAACTGCGGGGTCTGTGCGAAGTACCCGGTAGAGATGGAGGCGAACCGGGTCTCCTGGTTGTGGTGCGAGGGCGGAAAGAAATGGCGGCGCACCCCGTGTGACAAGACTCGGATGAAGCGCTGCTGCGTCCCAGAGGAATCCCTGGCCGCGGTCGCCGCGCCCGGACGCGGGACGTTCGAGGCGTGGTACTGCCCGTCCCACCGGCAATTCTACGTGTTCCGCCTCCCCATCCTGATGCTGACGTTCTGTCGTACCTGCGCCCGGTCGGCCGTGAAGGTCGATGCGATGGAGAAGGCGTGGTTCTGGTGCGCCACGGATGGGGTCTGGTCCGCGGAGCCTTGCTCCATGAACTCGGTGCAGAAGTGCTGCGCGAAGCGGGACGGGACGCTCCTGGTCCGCCTGGACCCCGGTCCGATCGCCCGGTAAGGAGGACGTGATGAAGGACGAAGAGCTCCGGATCCTGGTTCCGCTGGATGGATCTCCTCTTGCCGAGACGATCCTTCCCGCGTTGCTGCCCCTGGTCCGACAGCGTCCGGCGACGCTGACGCTGATGCAGGTGATCGACCGGGTGGACGAGATCGAGCCCTCTCGCGCGTATCTGTCCCGGCTCGAACGGGACCTCGAGCGCGACGGCATTGAGGCGCTTCCCCGGGTCGAGTTCGGAGGGCCCGTCGAGGAGATCCTCCACCTGGCCCAGCCGAGGAAGCACGACCTGGTCGCGATGACGACCCACGGCCGCACCGGCCTGCGCCGCGCCATCATGGGAAGCGTGGCGGAGGAGGTGCTCCGCCATTCCAAGGTCCCGCTCGTGCTCAACCGGCCCGGCTCGAAGATCGGGGACTGGAAGCGCATCGTCGTCGCGCTGGACGGTTCGCCGGCCTCCGAGGCGATCCTGGACGAGGCGGCGCGCTTGGCGCTCCTCCTCAAGGCGACGCTCCACGTCGTCAAGGTGACGCTCCCGCTCCTTCCCACGAGCGACATGTACTTCGAGCCGCCGCCCTCCGCCCGGGAGGACCCGCAGCCGTATCTCGATGAGGTCTGCACCCGCCTGGCGAAGCAGGGGCTGCTCGCGGTGTCCGCCGTGCGGGAAGGCTTCGCCGGCCAGGAGGTCGTGAAGTACGCCGAGGAGATCGGCGCCGGGCTGATCGGCATGATGACCCAGGGCAAGAGCGGCCTCCCGAGGCTCCTGGCCGGGAGCGTGGCCGAAGAGGTCCTGCGCTCCGCCCCCTGCCCCGTCCTGGTCCGCCGCTGGATGTCGGTCCCGTCCGAAACGACCCGTGCCTCGGCGCTTCCCTGACCTCCCTACGCTCCTCACCCTCTCCCGCTTGGCGCTGGCGGGGGCGGTCTG
>CAZSCC010000523.1:0-5928 GCA_964604905.1 uncultured Planctomycetales bacterium | reverse complement strand
CGTCGGACAGGACCGGCGTGACCCCCTTCAGCTCCGGCACGAAGCGCATGTGATAGTACCACTCGTCCTTCACGCTGAAGGGCGTGACGCCGCGGGTCGTCGGGTGTTTCGGGAACTCCTTGAAATTCGGGGTCCACCAGGGGTTGACCGACCACTTCGTCTCGAAGTAGCCGCCCATCCACTTCAGGTAGGCGTCCCCCTCGGTGCCCTTGTTCACCTCGACGCCGAAGTGGATCGCCATGAAGCCCGCGCCGCGCGCGACGGCCGCCGCGATCTGCGGGTCCTTGGCGGCCTTGCCGCCGTGGTTGAGCCCCACGACCACGGCGTCCGCGTGGGAGAGGTCCTTGGGCCAGTTCTTGCTGGAGTGGATCACCGCGTGGACGTTCGGGTAGGCCGCGTGGATCCGCCGCGCGAGGATCAGCGAGCCGGCGACGAACTCGTGGTTGCCGGGCGGGCCGTGCGTGCCGGCGTCGCCGATGAGGACGATCTTCCGGACGTCCTTCGCGGCCTTCTGGCCCTCGTAATCGAAGACGTCGCGGCCCTGGAGGAGGGCGAGCAGGAGGAGGATCGTCATGTGAGTACTACACATCCCGCCCGCGGGGGGTTGCATCCGGCCGGAGGCGGCGCGGTCCCTCGCGGATTCGTTCGCATCCCGGCGAGAGGAGCGCGAAGGGGAGAGCAGGGCGGCGGAGAATCCAAGAAGACGCGGTGGGGTTCATCCTGCCGTGCTCATCGGGATTCCGAGGGCGGCAGGAGCGCCAATCGAAATCCGACGGTGGTCCAGCGGCTGCCGGGGGGCTCTGCATAACGTCCCCTGGACCGGCACAACAGGTAGCCATGGGCCCAGCCGCCGCCGCGGATGTTCCCCCAGTCCCCTTTCGCAGGGCCGGGAGGGTCGATCTCGGGACAGGCGCCGTAGTAGTGGTAATCGTACGGGTCCCGGGTCCATTCGAACACGTTGCCCGCCATGTCCATCGCACCGCACCAGCTTGCGCCGTCCGGAAACCGTCCCACCGGCGCCGTGTAGACGAATCCATCGCGATCCGCCGTGCATTCCATGTCGACAAAGCCGCTTTCCTTCAGAGTCAGGTCACCGTGATTCAGCCGCTTGCTGTCCCAGGTGTTGCCCCAGGGGAAGCCGGCGCCCGATCCTCCCCGCGCGCCGTACTCCCATTGCGCTTCGGTCGGCAGACGCACGTCGCGGTCCGTATGGCGGGACACCCACGCCGCGAAGGCTTCCGCATCCTTGCGGGAGACCAGGACGACCGGAGCGTCGTCGCCCTGCCTGAAGCCGGGCTCGCGCCAGGAGGCGCCGGCGGACTGGGTGAAGCGCCCGTTGGCCACCGTCCCCCCACCCTTCCCGTCCTGTTCCGCCTCCGTCCGGTAGCCCGTCGTCTGGACGAAACGCTGGAATTGTCTCACGGTCACTTCGAACTTCCCCAGGTGGAACCCGCTGATCGTCACGTCGCGAGGAGGCCGTTCGTCTTTGTTCCCGTCCCAGCCTCCCCATCGAAACCGGCCTTCCGGGACACGGACGAAGACGAGGTCGACCCCTTCGCCGAGGTAGAGCGTCTCCTCCCTCGGCGGTTTCGGGGAAAGGGGCGATACGGGCACCTCCGGCACGTTCGACATCCAGACGACCCCGCCGATCGCGGGACCGCCCAGATGGCACCCCAGCACGAAGACCGTGGCCGCGAACGCCACCCCTCGTGACGGCCGCTCCGGCAAGGGTTCCGCGCCCGACCTCCACCTCCGGATCCGTCGGATTCCAGGTATCATCGCGCCGATGCTGACGCCAAGCCCGAGGAGTGGAAAAACCAGGATCACGATACTGGAGGGCCCGTAGAGGCTGCATCGGGTCCCCCGGATGCGGCTGACGCCGGGAAGCCGCAGGTCGTATTCCACGTCCACGAATCCGGGGCCCAGGAACATCTCTCCGGTGGAATAGCAGCGGCCGCGCCGTTCCGCTTCTCCCGGCGGGCGATACGAAAAATGATGCACGAAGAACGGGATGGACGAACGGTCGGTGCTCCGGCTGGAGCTCCCTTCCCCGAAGCGGGTCTCCGACACATGGTCCAGCCATCCCCGGATCACCGGAGCCCCCGAAAGCCGCACGTCCTTGAGGACGTTGACGGGATCGAACATCAGGAGGGCGAAGATGCTCCCGCCGAGAAAAAAGAAACTCCCCCAGATCACGAGAACCCGGCCGAACAGCTCCTTGCAGACCAGCGACAGGAGATGCGGCGGCGAGGGGGGCCCGGCAGATCCGGTCATAAGGGGATTCTAGCCTCCACGGGTTCCGACGGCGGGCGGGTTCCCTCATTTCCTCGATTCCCCGGACCCGCCTGCCGGATCTCGTCAGGAGTCCGATAGAGCGGAGTTCCGAGAGGTCCCCCAGGTCGACGTCATCCTCTCCCAACCGCGGGCGAGACTCGCGGAACTCGCCGCACCCTCCCCGTGTTCCATGAACGAGTCCCCTCATGAAGCTGCCGCTTGCCGCCGCCCTCGCGATCCTCCTCGCCGGCCCGCCGGCCGAGGACCGCCCCCACGTCATCTTCATCCTGGCCGACGACTTCGGCTATGGGGACCTGGGGGGCGCCGCGACGCCCCGGCTCGACCGGATGGCCGCCGAGGGCACCCGCTTCACGAAGTACTACAGCGCGTCCCCCATCTGTTCGCCGTCGCGGACCGGCCTCATCACCGGCAGGGTCCCCGGGCGCTGGCGGATCACGAGCTACCTCCAGACCCGCAAGGGGAACCGCGCGTGCGGGCAGGCCGACTTCCTCGATCCCGCCGCGCCGTCCCTCCCGCGGATCCTCAAGGGAGCGGGCTACGCCACCGCCCACTTCGGCAAGTGGCACCTGGGCGGAGGACGCGACGTCGCCGACGCCCCGAAATTCGCCGCCTACGGCTACGACGAGCACGCCGGGACCTACGAGAGCCCCGAGCCCCACCCGGACCTAACGGCGACGGACTGGATCTGGTCCGACAAGGACAAGGTCAAGCGCTGGGACCGCACCGCCTTCTTCGTCGACCGGACCCTCGACTTCCTCAAGCGGAACAAGGACAAGCCCTGCTTCGTCAACCTCTGGCCCGACGACACCCACACCCCCTGGGTGCCCGCCGCCGGCGCGCCGAAGGGGGCCACCCCCGAGAACCTGCGCGCCGTGATCGTCTCGCTCGACCGCCAGGTGGGTCGCCTCCTCGACGGCCTCAAGGAGCTCGGCCTCGACGACCGCACCCTCGTCCTCTTTACGAGCGACAACGGCCCCCTTCCGACCTTCAACGGCGCCCGCGCCGCGGGCCTCCGCGGGAGCAAGCTCAGCCTCTACGAGGGCGGGATCCGTCTCCCCCTCCTCGCCCGCTGGCCCGGCCGCATCCCCGCCGGCCGCGTGGACGAGGAGACCGTCCTCGGCGCCGTCGACGTCCTCCCCACCCTCTGCGCGCTCGCGGGCGTCAAGCCGCCGGAGGGCGACGGGGAGGACCTGGGCGCGGCCCTGTCAGGCAAGGCGGTGACGCGGAAGGGCCCGCTCTTCTGGGAGTACGGCCGGAACCCCGCGTCCTTCGCCTACCCCGCCGGCCGCGACCGGAGCCCCAACGTCGCCGTCCGAGACGGCCGCTGGAAGCTCCTCATCAACGCCGACGGCACCGGCGCCGAGCTCTACGACCTCGACGCCGACCCCAAGGAGACGAAGAGCGTTCACGAGGAGAATGGCGACGTCGCGCGGCGCCTGTCGGAACGGGCCCTCGCCTGGAGGAAGTCCCTCCCCGACCCCGCGCCGCCCCACCTCGTCCTCTTCCTCTCCGACGACCACGGCCAGCTCGACTGCAGCGTCTACGGCGCGAAGGACGTGAAGACGCCGAACATGAAGCGGCTGGCCGACGCGGGCATGACGTTCACCCACGCCTTCGTCGCCTCGCCCTCCTGCGCGCCCAGCCGAGCGTCGCTCCTCACGGGCCTCATGCCCCACCGCCACGGCGCCCACGAGAACCACGCCGCCCCGAAGGCCGACGTCAAGAAGCTCCCCGCCACCCTCAAGGAGCTCGGCTACGAGGTCGCCGCCTTCGGGAAGGTCGCCCACTACAACCAGGACAAGCTGTACGGCTTCGACCACTACGACAAGGATCCCTCCGAGAAGACCGTCGCCGCCTTCCTCGCCGCGCGCGCCCCCACGAAACCCCTCTGCCTCATCGTCGGCACCCACCAGCCGCACGTCCCCTGGCCGGAGAGGACCGACACCGATCCCGCGACGGTCGCGATCCCGCCGGCCCACGTCGACACGCCCGAGACCCGCGCCTGGCGCGCCCGCTACTACGCCGACGTCTCGACCGCCGACGCCGAGCTCGGCGCGATCTACGACCTCGCCCGCGAGAGGCTCGGCCGGAACCTGCTCTTCCTCCACACGAGCGACCACGGGGCCCAGTGGCCCTTCGGCAAGTGGAACCTCTATGACGCTGGCATCCGCGTCCCCTTCTTCGCCGTCTGGGCGGACGTCATTCCGCCCGGCTCGACCTCCGACGCGATGATCAGCCTCGTCGACCTCCTCCCGACCTTTGTCGAGATCGCCGGCGGCAAGCCCCCTGCCGAGATCGACGGCCGCTCCTTCGCCGCCGTGCTGCGCGGGACGAGGAAGGACCACCGCGACCGCGTCTTCACCACCCACACCCGCGACGGGAACGTCAACGTGTACCCGATCCGCTCCGTGCGGACCCGGGAGTGGAAGTACGTCCGCAATCTGCGCCCCGACGCCGAGCACACCACGCACATCGACAAGATGCGCGCCCGCGACAAGGGCGGCTACATCACCTCGTGGGAGGAGCGCGCGAAGACCGACCCCGCCGCGAAGGCCGTCGTCGACCGCTACTTCCGCCGCCCGGCCGAGGAGCTCTACGACCTCCGCGCCGACCCGCACGAGCTCAAGGACCTCGCCGCCGACCCGGCCCAGGCGGAGACGCTCCGGAAATTCCGTGCCGAGGTGGACGCCTGGATGAAGGAACAGGGAGACCCTGGGGACAAGTGATCGGACTGGGATAAGGAGAACCCACTGAGGACACTCGCTGGCTTTCTGGCAGCCCTGCTCCTGGGGTCCAATGAGAAGGGTGGAAGGCTGCCACGGACCCACTCCCGGCTCCCCTGTCGCAAAACGGCCCGCTCCTTCGACGCGGGGGGGCCTTGAGGCCTGTTCCCCTCCGCTTCCCCTCCCCTCTTCCCCACCCCCCTCCTGTCCCTCCTCTCCCTCCCTTCTCACCCTCCGTTTCCTTTTGCTATCCTCACGGTCGACGGCCAGGCGGTGGGAGCCGAGACCTCCTGCACGGCCGAGGAGGCGAAGGAGTACGCGTTCACGGAGAAGCTCTCGGCCGGAGAGCGGAAGGTGGCGGTGATCTTCACGAACGACGTCTACAAGCAGGACGACTACGGCCGCAACTTCGACCTGAACGGCCTCAAGGTGACGCGGGTGAAGTGACAGGTCCCGTCCGGACACGCCCGCGTTTCCCCCGGGTACCGTGAGGGATAGGAGTTCACCGGCTCACTTCTCGCCGATGCAGTAGAGGAACCCCTGCGTGCGGTAATACATCCGCCCGCCCTCGTAATACGGGTTGCTCTGCGACTCCTGCTGCGTGCCGTTGGCCTGGACCTCCCAGAGCGGGTTCCGGGCGAGCTCCTTGTATTCCGGGCCCCGGTTGATCACCAGCGTCTGCCCCTGGTCGTCGCGGAGGTGGATCTGCTTGCCGGCGAGCATGGGCCCCGTGCAGATCCCGACCACGAACACCCAGGTCAGGCGCGGGTTCAGGGACTCCAGGGCCTTCGTGTAGACCGGCTTCCCCGTCCGCCCCTCGACGACCGTCAGGCCGCCCCCCTCGCTCACGATGTACACCATTCCGTTGTCATAGAGGGGCGAGCCCATGACGGTATCGTTGTAGAGGCCC
>CAZSCC010000522.1:0-2164 GCA_964604905.1 uncultured Planctomycetales bacterium | reverse complement strand
GAGCATGAATGTCGCCTTTGGGTTCCCCTGTCTCCATCCACTCATGAAACCCGAGGGGACGAAAAAAGACTCGAGTGAAATGAAGAAGGCCTACGAATTATCGTGCCCGTCCGGCACCGCGCAAGGGTCGGTGGCCTGGAGGGCCTGCTGCCTCTGCGCCTCGGGGACCGACAAGGGTCACTACGTGGACTACATCGACTGCTGCGGCACCATGCATGCGGCCTGTACCGATCCCGCCTGCGAAGCCGCGGTGAACAATTCGGGATGTCCGGGCGGTGCGTCGAACGCAGCATGCAACGGGACCGGGCCTGGCGGGACCGCCCCCTGGTGCGGCACGACGCCGGGTTCCCCCGTCTGCACCTTTGCGGTCGATTCCGGGACGCTCTGTAGCTGAGCTGCTGCAAGGTCTGTCCAGGGTAGCGGCGGAGCGAAGGGCCGGCCGTCGGTCTGAGGGTCCATGACCGACGGGCGTCGGAACCTTGATTTCGCCTGGACTCCCCCTTCTGCTGAAATCTGCAGAGAAATCCGCTCATGCTGAGTATTGGCGTCCTGTCGATGGCCGTCGTCTGTACGCAGCAGGCGATCACCCAGGAATCGGCCGGTTCGGAGTGGACCCGCCTCGTAGAACTGCTTTACACGAAATCCATCAGCTCCCACCTCCACCAATCGCTGCTTGTGAAGTACAAGGTTGCCCCCGATGTCGCCGTCAAGCCCGCCTCCGGAGAGAACTACTCGGTTCCGAAAACGCCCATCAGCATCGGGCCCGAGGAGGAATGGCCCAGTCTTCTTTCGGGAAGCGATTTCCTTCTCGACGATCCACTCTACACACGAGTCCTGGAAGCTTCCGATTCGATTCTCAAGACGACGAAGTTCGGAATCACCTCGATCGATCGCGTGCTCATCCAAAACGACCTTTGGGCCGCCTTTGACATCGTGTTTCAGGCGGGCTTGGACCTCCGACGACAGGAGAGCGGCAAGACGGCCATCCGCCGGCGCCGACTCCTGAAGACGCTCGCGGCATTGATTCGAAAGATCGCCCTCAGTACCGAAGAACTGCGGGCCTTGCGGCCCAGCGAGGAACTTCGCGACTTCGTTTTTCTTCAGAACGGCATGACGGAATCCAAACCGACGGAGTTCCACTCGACCGAGTGGTTCCACTTTCATGACGGCGCTCACCGGTTCCGGAGGGTGAATCGCTTTTACTACTGGGATCCCAAGCGGCCAATGGAAAAACTGTCCGCGGCCGACATCAGCGGGTTCAATCGGCGCACGCTCGCGTTGAGCAGGGGATCGGTGGCGATGATCGAAGAGGATCTCATCGCGATTTCGCCGGACGGATCTCTCATCCCGACAGGGGTGCCCGGCCTCCTCAAGGTCTACACGGTGGACGGACCGGACGAGGAGAACCCCTTGCGGTTCATGCTCTACCGATTGAAAACGGGAGCCTCCGGACTCACTCCGGACGCGCTGCGGGCGCTGCCCCAGGAGACGGAAGCCTGGGCCATGATAGATCTGCCGTCGATGCCGGGTCCCGGGAAGCCTCCGTACCGGTCTTCGCTCGCGGTGTCCTGTGCCGGATGCCACGGGACCTACCCGAACGCCTTCTGCCCCTTCCTGGAGCCCATGGATGCGTCCTACTACCGCTTTTCCCAAGGCCTCCAGGAGTTCACCTCCCGGAGAAACGTCTCGATCAAGCAATACTCGGCCGAGTACATCGCCCTGAGAAGCTACCTGTTCCATCTGGCGGAGGCTCAGTCCGCCGGCGCCGGAGCCGACAGCGCGCGCGGGGAGGAGTCCGAGGCGGCCGGCAGCGAAGGGACCAGCCGGCTGAGCCCCTCGTTGATCATCGGCCTTCTCCTCTGCGTGGGGGTCTTGGGGTACTCCATTCTGAAAAGGAACCCCAAGAAGGAGGGCACGCCTTAGGCCGCCGGGCCGCAGCCGGGTTCCGGCGGCGTTTGTCCTGTACGCCGATTCTGGGATCTGGCAAGATGGAAGTTTCAAGTGGGATGCACGTCCTGCGAAATCGGACGCGGATATTCATGTCAAAACACTGGAGCCTCGGAAGCTGGACCCTCCTTTTGGGCGCCCTGGTGGCGCTGATCCTGGGGGCCGCCGTCTGGAGACGCTTCCACGAAGAGGAGCAAGCCCGCCTCGGCGCGGGCCC
>CAZSCC010000521.1:0-10445 GCA_964604905.1 uncultured Planctomycetales bacterium | reverse complement strand
GCGATCTGGAGGGGGCGATCCGGGAGAACCTCCAGGCCCGCGCGTGCGCGGTGGTCCACCGGTACGGCGAGCTCGGCCACCCCGCGAAGGCGGTCTTCGACGTCCTCCGGCGCTTCGCGATCAGCGAGGACGGCGCGCTCCACGCGGAGAAGTACTACCGCACGGTGAGCGAGGAGTTCGCCGCGACGCGGCCCACGTTCCGCTGGCGGCAGCTGGTGGCGCTCGCGCGCGTCACCGCGAGCGAGCACGGGCGCCCCGCGGCCGGGGTCGCCGAGGCGCGCCGCCTGCTGAAGCTGACCTAGGCTACACGCTCCAGCCCTTCCTTGGCTCGCGACGGAGGAAGCGGTCGGCCTCGGGGCAGTTCTTCGCCTTCAGGTTCGCGGCGTCCCATTCGATCCTCGCCTGGGCGCGGTAGGCCACGTTCCCAAGCAGCGGGATCTCGGCCAGGACTTGCGCGTACCCGAAGTGGCTTCCCGCCTGGCCGCCGGTCTTGATCGCGCGGATCCAGTCCTTGTGGTGGTCGTGCCCCTCCGGGCGCGCGAGGACGGGCGCGGGCTCCTTGAAGTCCGCGAATTTCGATTCGGGCAGCAGCTTGTGCCCCCGGCCATGGAGGAGGAGCAGCGTCCCCTTCTCGCCCACGACGAGCGACCCCTGGTCGGGAAGCGTCACGCCGGGATGCAGCTCCGCGGGAGGCCGTCGACCGCCGTCGTACCACGTGAGCTTGACCCCGCCCACGAACTCGTAGCGCACGATCCGCCAGGCCGGACCGCTCTCGGGGTGGGGCGCCGGGCCCTCCGCCTCGACCGCGGCGACCGCGCCGAGCTTGAGGCCCCAGACGATCGGGTCGAGGATGTGGCAGGCCATGTCGCCGAGGTTGGCGGTGCCGAAGTCCCACCAGCCGCGCCAGTGGAAGGGGACGTATTTCGGATGATACGGCCGCTCGGGCGCGGGGCCGAGCCAGAGGTCCCAGTCGAGATTCGCCGGCACGGGAGGAGTCTCCTTGGGGCGATCGCCCGGCGCGAAGAACTTGTCCGACCAGGAATGGACCTCCTTCACGGAGCCGATCACGCCCGCCTGGAGGAGCTCGACCGGACGGATCACGTTCTCGGTCGAGTGAAGCTGGTTGCCCATCTGGGTCACGACCTTCATATTCGCCGCCGTCTCGGCCATGAGGCGCGCCTCGACGACCGAGTGGGCGAGCGGCTTCTCGCAGTAGACATGCTTGCCGAGCTTCATGGCCATGACGCCCGCGGAGGCGTGGTGGTGGTCGGGCGTCCCCACCGTGACGGCATCGATCTTCGGTGCCATCTCTTCGAGCATCTTCCGGTAGTCGGCGTACCTCCGGGCGTCGGGGTACTTCTTCCCCGCCTCCTCCAGCCGCTTCTGGTCGACATCGCAGAGGGCGACGATCGTCTCCGCCTTGCATCCCTCGACCGACGCGAACCCTCGGCCGCCCACGCCGATCGAGGCGACGTTCAATTTCGCGTTGGGGGACTTCTCCTGGCCGAAGCCGGCCTGGCGGCCGGCGATCCAGAACCCGGCGCCCCCGGCGGCGGTCCGGACGAAGTCGCGACGGGAGATCCGGTGGCTCATGGAAAGTCCCTCCGTGAACGGCCGACTACACTACGACGGCGAAGGGGCCCCCGGCTTGACGAGCTCCAGATGGACCTCGTTGCGGTGGATGAAGTCCTTGAAGTATTTCTTCCCGAAGAGCGAGTATCCCAGGCCCATCCGGAGGCGCGTCCCGAGCGACGCCTCCTCGCGACCGAGCTCGAGGAGCGACTCCCTGAAGGCGCCGCAGCGCTTCTCGAAATCCGGGAAGTCCGCCGTCTTGAATCCGACCGCGAAGACGTCGCGCGGCATCGTGTCGTACCCGTGGCGGCCCACGACGATGTGGGGAAAGCCGTCGAAGAGCATCCGCATCGTGTCGTCGGTGAAGCGCCAGTAGTCCTTGGGGTAGCGGTGCAGGTGGAGGTGGAACGGGCAGACGACGATCGCCGCCCCGCCTGGCTTCACCACGCGGCGGATCTCCCGCGCGGCGGCGAAGACGTCCCAGACGTGCTCGAGGATGTGCAGGCAGAGGAGCGTCCCGACCTCCCCGTCCCGGAAGGTCATCTTCGTGAGGTCTTCGATCCGGTCGACGCCCGGCCCCTCGCTCATGTCGCAGCCAACATACTGCTTCCCCGGAAAGAGTGAGCGGAGGTCGTACCAGCCGGAAGGGTCGCCGTACTGCTTGGAGCCCACCTCGATGACGGTCTCCGGGAGGGAGAAGGCCTTGGCCGCGCTCTTCATCACCGCCAGGGTGAACGGGTTCATGGATGGGGCTGGATTATAGCAGCCGCTCCCGCGGCACGCCCCGGCAATCCATCTCGTAGTCGAGCCCCACGACCGGCGGACGGGCGAAGTGCCAGGTGAGGCCGCCCCGCGCGGCGCCGCGACGGACGATCTCGTCGGCCAGGAACGGGTGGACGTCGTGGACCGTGTAGAGCTGCGTCGTCGCGACCTCGAGCCAGCCGAAACCGAGCGCCCCCATGCGGCGCTCCATCTCGGAGAGCACCCAGCGGGCCTTCTCGCGGAGACCCTCGGGCGAGACGTCGCCCGGACGGACGATGTGGTCGGGATAGTTGCCGCGCCCTTCCGGGACCTCGCCGCTTCCGGCCACTACGAAGGACGGTCGCGCGCCGGGGACCGTGTACGAGAACGCGAAGAAGCCGGGTTCGAGGGGAGGGTCGATCTCGGGGCAGACGTTGCTGCGCCCTACCGGGTTCACGCCGTCCCGGAAGAGACCCCACTTCTCCAGCACCGGAACGTACGCCTTGTTGAACTCCTTGAATCCGGACTCCGTGAACGGCTTCGGCGAACGGAGCTCGCAGGCACAGAGCGCCGTCAGCGGACGGCCGAGCGACCGCAGGTGCGCCTCGATCCGCCGGAAGCCCTCCTCGAGCGCCACCGGCGCGGCGAACCGCGCGCGTTCGATCTCGAATCCCGGCTCAGAGGCGACGCCCGCCGAGTACGGAAAGACGCCCTTCACGAACCGGTAGCCGCCGTCGGGGAACTTGAGGACCTCAGCCATTCGCCTTCTCCATCAGGATGCATTTCAGGTACTCCGCCTCCGGGAACGCCGCCGGATGGTCGGGAGGATGGCGCGTCGTCCCGAGTTCGCGGCACCGGCCGGCGGCGGCACGCACGGCCCCGAAGAACTCCTCGGACGTCACGTGCGAGGAGCAGGACGCCGCGACGAGCACGCCCCCGGGCCGAAGGAGCTCGAACCCCCGCGCAGCCAGCTTCCCGTACGCCCGGACCGCCTGCGCGCGCTCCGTCTCACGCTTCGCGAACGAAGGAGGATCGAGAATCACGAGGTCGAACCGGCGAGCGGCGTTCGATTCGAGCCAATCGAAGGCGTCGGCCTTGATCCTCTCGAAGCGGCACTTCTTCACCTGAGAGCGGTTGAGTGCGTGGTTCCGCTTCGACGCCTCGAGCGCGTGCTGGCTGACGTCGACTTCGACGACCGACTTCGCCCCGCCGCGCGCGGCGTAGAGCGAGAAGCCTCCGGTGAAGCTGAAGGCGTTGAGCACCTCGCGGCCCGCCGCCAGGGCCTCCACGCGCCGCCGGTTCTCCCGCTGGTCGAGGAAGAACCCCGTCTTCTGGCCCCGCACGACGTCCGCCTCGAAGCGCAGCCCGCTTTCCAGGAACTCCACGGGCCCCGGCTTTCCCGCGAGCCACTCCCCCTCTCCGTCTCCCAGGTTCCGGCTCTTCCGGAACACGAGGCGCCCTGGCGGGACCAGGCCCTTCAGCTCGTCCAGGCGGTTCAGCCACGCCGACGTGTAGATCTTGAGGACGTGCGTGTCGCCGTACCGGTCGAGCACAAGCCCCGGCCAGCCATCGCTCTCGCCGTTGATGCACCGATAGCCGGTCGTCCGCTCGTCGAAGAGGCCGGCCCGGCGCGCGATCGCCTCGTCGAGATGCCGGCGCCACCACGCGGCGTCGATCGTCTCCGGCTTGCCCGCGTGGAGGACGCGGACGCGGAGGGGGGATTCGGGGTCGTAGAGGCCGATGGCAAGGAAGCGGTCGTGGCGGTCGTAGATCGCGGCCAGCTCGCCGGACGCGCCCTCGCGGTTCTGTTCGCGGACGCTCCCGGCGAAGAGCCAGGGGTGGCCGCCGCGGAGCTGCTTCTCCGCCGCCGGGGTGACGCGCAGCCGCAACATCCGGGCAGTATACCCGCGAAAATCGGCCGCAGAGGCGCGGAGTCTCAGAGAAGAACTCTTTCTGCTCCGTGGCTCTGCGGCTGCCTCTCCTACCGAAATCTCGCGCGCGTGCCCATGTAGAGCGTCATGGCCTCCTGGGCCGAGAGCGGGCGGTTGTAGATCATGACGCACCCCACCAGGCCGATGTAGGGGTCGTGCCCGCCCGGCGGGTTGCTGCCGATCGAGAGCTTCTGGTTGCGCCGCTGGGGCAGCTCGGCCGCGGTGAGCGGGTGGACGCTGTCCTCCTTGCCGTCGATATAGAGGATCGCGCTCCGCTCGTCCCAGGCGACGCCGACCATGGCCCACTTGGCGGCCGCGAGCGTCGCCCTCGAATAGGCGATCTTCCGGTTGTCCGGGTAGTTGAACCACGCAGCCACGCGGCCCTGCGAGACCCACAGGCTGAAATCGTCGACCTGCTCGCTCGCTCCGCCGCGGTTGACCACCCCGCCCCGCTGCTGGTCGGGATTGTCCGACTTGACCCACGAGAAGACCGATCCGTTCTTGTCGATGGCCCGGACCGCGTCCGTGCACGCGTACTCCAGCCAGGCCGGCCCCACCCCGCCTCCCCGGGGGGCGAAGGAGAGCGCCCGGCCGCCCGAGTCGGCGATCGTCGCCCCGTTGTTGGTGACCCTCGACCCCGACATGAAGTCGCGGAACGGATCCTGCGGCTCCTTGCCGGGCTCGACCCAGAAGACGAGCCCCCTCTTGAGCAGCTCGTTGCCGCCGAGCGTCTTGTAGAGCGCCTCGACGTGCCCCTCGACTTTCAGCCGCGCGAGGCCGGTGGCGCCGGGAAGCGCCTTCTCGTACCAGTGGAGGGCGCGCGAGAGAAGCTTGGCCTTCATCGTCCCGGTCCGCTTCTCTCCGGCCTCGCGCCATGCATCCGCGAGCGCGGCCTGCAGGGACGCCTCCACCGGGGCGGGGATCTCCTTCTGGGCGACGGCCGCCATCGGCGCGTCCGAGCCCTTGGCGAGCAGCGGCAGCCCGCGGGCCCACTCTCCGCGGCTGAAGCAGCGGTAGAGCCCCACCGCGAGGTTCGCGGCCGGATCGGCGGGATTCTCGCCCAGCGTCTTGAGCGCCCCCTTCAGCTGGCGGAACTCGTCGCGGAGCGTCGTGATCTCCTTGCCGCGCCCCTGCACCCGGGAGACGAGGGAGAGGCTCTGCGCCGCCTTCGACGCAGACTCCGCCTTGCCCACGAGCGCCATCGCCGCGTCGTAATCCTCGCGGTCAACCGCGTCCTCGATCACCGACAGGTACGCCTCCGCGACGTTCTTCTGCGCGTCGGGAGTCTTCGCCGTCTTGGCCGCCGCGACGAGCGACTCCGTCTTCAGCGCCACCGCGTCGAGGAGGAAGTGCCGATCGAGCTCGTCGACCGCCGCCATCGCGAGCACCACGTCCCCGGCCTGCGCGGCCAGTTCGCGGGCCTCGTTGAGCATCGCGTAGCGCGCGACGGGATCGTCCTGAGCCTTCTGCCCTTCCGTCATGAGCTTCTTGGCGAGCGCCAGGATCTCCGCGGGAGCGCGGCGCAGGTAGTCGGCCTTGAACGCGTCCTGGATCGCCTTCTCCGCCTCCTTGATCTTCGCGGCGTCCGGGACCGGCGCCGGCGTGAAGGGCTTGAGCCGGAACCAGTCCACTCCCTGCACCATCGTGTCGAAGATCAGGCGGACGTCGTGGAGGCCCGGCGGGACCGCGGTCGTGAAGGCCGACGCGCTCGCCCACGCCTGACGGTCGGCCGGGGGCAACGTGAAGGCCCCGGTTACGTTCGTGCCGTCGACCTCGAGGTGGACCGTCGCGGGTTGCCGGCCCTGGTACCGGAGCTCGATCTGGAATCGGCCCCCGCCCGTCAGGCGGTAGTGCAGCCACTCTCCGGGACCGATGTTCCCGACCCAGAAGCCGGGGGTCTGCTGCGGGAGGGCGCCGATGTCGACGTCGCTCTGCCGGTAGGCCTGACCGCTGTTGCCGGGGGAGTTGTCGTGGTAGTCCACGCCCTCCGCTGGCCTGTCGCCCCCGGAGAAGTCCTCGACTTCGAAGTGGAGCGTGCCGTCCCCGAGCGTCTTGGGATCGCCGGTGGGAGCGGGCGGCGGGACCGGGCCGGCCGCGGGATTGGGCACGACGGGCGGAGGCACCGGGGTCGGCGTGGGAGTGGGCGTGGGCGCCGGATTGACCGCCGGCAGGGGCTGGGGCGCCTTCGCCGCCTCTTCCGCCTTCTTCTTCCCCTCTTCGGCCAGGCGGGCGCGCTCATCCGCCTCGAGCTTCTGCGCCTGGAGCCTCGCCTGCTCCATCTTGAGGCGGAGCGCCTCCTCCTCGTCGGCCTGCCGCTTCTTCTCGGCCAGCCGCTTGTACTCCTCTTCGGCGGTCTTCGCCTTCTCCTGCTCCTCGCGGCGGGCGACGTCGGCCGCGCCGCGCTTCTCCGTCTCGACCTGCTCGCGGATCTTCTTCTTCGCGCCGTCGCGGCCCGCCTGGGCGCGGGCGTTCTCGGGCTCGACCGAGAGGACTTTCTCGTAGACCGCCAGCGCGGGCTGGGCCTGCCCCTTGGCGAGGAGCCCGTCCGCCTGCTCCAGGTCCTGCGCCGTATCCGGCCCGCGCAGGAGGGCGACCGTCAGCACGGCGATCACGATCGCCGCGGCCGCGCCGCCGGCGGCGAAGAGGAGCTTCCTCTTCAGCGCCTTCCCGCCTTCCAGACAGGCGGTCACCTCGTCGGCGAACGCCTTCGCGGTCCGGTGGCGCTCGTCTGGATTCTTCGCGAGGGCCTTCATGCAGACCGGCTCGAGCGCGCGGTGGAGCGGCGCGAGCGAGGCCAGGTCGATGAACTTTCCGATCGGCGGCGTCGCCTCGTGGACGACCTTGTCCGCCAGCTGCGAGGGGGAGTCGGCCTTGAAGGGCGGCCGTCCCGCGATCGCCTCGTAGAGGAGGACGCCGAGCGCCCACACGTCGGCCCGGTGGTCCACCGTGGCGAGTCCGCGCGCGTGCTCCGGACTCATGTGGGAGGGCGTCCCCCACACGCGGCCGGGCATCGCGGTCGCGAGGTCCTCCTTCTGTCCCTTCACCTTGGCGAGGCCCCAGTCCATGAGGTGGGGCGCGCCCTGCGGGTCCACGAGGATGTTCTGGGGCTTGATGTCGCGGTGGACCACGCCGTGGCGGTGCGCGTGCTCGAGGGCGAGCGCGACGTCGCGGAGCAGCCGGATATGGGTCTCGAACTCCGCCGCGCGCGACTTCCTCCAACCGAGGAGCGACTGCCCCTCGATCAGCTCCATGGCGAGGTAGCGTTTCCCCTCGATCTCGCCCGCCTCGTAGACCCCCACGATGTGCGGGTGGCGGGGCAGGCTCGCGCTGATCCGCGCCTCGGTGAGGAACCGGCGGCCCTCCGCCTCCAGCTCCTTGGGATCGGGCACGTGCTCCGCCTGGATCATCTTGACCGCGACCTTCCGGTCGAGCACGGTGTCGAGCGCCTCGTGGACGACGCCCTTCCCTCCGTGGCCGAGTTCGCGCAGGAGGGTGTACTTGCCGAACGGGACGGGTTCCGTCTTCATCGCGCGCCGCGTCTTGGGGGGCGGAGGAGGGGCCGCGGGCTTCTCCTCCGGGCGGACCCGGAGGGGCGCTGGGGCCTTCGAGGCCTCGAGGAGCTCGGCGAGCTGGGCGGGGGTGAGGTGGCCGAGGCTGATCAGGATCTCGCCCAGGGGCCGCGCGCGCTGGCCGGCGGCGCGCGCCTGATCCTGCTGGGCGAGCGCGGCGTCCAATTGCGGAGCGGTGATCAGGCCGCGGTCGAGCGCCAGCCGTCCCAGCGGGGGTACGACCCGTTCCTCGCCCGGCCCTTTGGGATCCGTCACGCCGCCCCCCTGAAACCCATAATGGATACACCCGCTCCTTCAATGAAACAGCCGGGAGGGCGGGAAGTTTCCGTATAGTGAAAGCATAAGGAGGCTCAGGGCCGCCCGGCCGTCGCGGTGGGGATCAGGGCGGCGAGCAGCATCGGGACCCCCTCCTGTTCATTGGCAGCCGTAGTGGCAGACGTTGTCCCCCCCGATCCTGGAGGCGGGCAAGGCATCGATCTGAGCAAGCAACGCGAGGACGCGGTCCCTGTTCGGCCAGTCGTCGAAGAGCCGCCGCTCCTTGGCCCAGAGGTAGACCTGGAACGATGACCAGCCCGAGCGCTCGAAGGGCCCGTGGAACTGGTGGGACAGCCAGCCTGCCTCGTGGGGAGTGCGGTACTTGGGGATCTTCGTGATCCTGAGCAGCTCGGAGAAGAGCTCGTTCTCTTCGACGGGCAGTTCACGGGCGAGATGGGAATGGCCCAGACAGGCCCGATGGAACTTCAGGCCATACTCGACGAGATAGGGAAGGTGTTTCTCGACACCCTTCCGGCGAAGGCTTTGAAGGATCGCGACCGTCTCTTCGTCCGGAGGCGTGATCCGCGCGCCGCCTTCCCTGGGACTGACCTGAGCGCCCTCGATGAGGGCGCCGAAATACTCCACAAGATTCCCTGGATCGCCGTGGGCCGTGGACCTGCTCACGAACTCGACCGAGCACCCCCCGAGCCCGATGAGAACGCAGACGATTCTCTTCATCCCTCTCTCTCCTACCTCTCCAGATTACCCCGCAGCCTTTCTGTTTCCCGTTCTCCCTATCTCCCTATCTCCTCTTATCACTTCATCTCCTTAAATTTAAGCGCCCTCACCTCGTACAGCGCGAACTCCGCCTGCAATCCCACCCTCCCCCTGGGGAGCGGGCAGTCGTCGATCGACGCCGTCGCCCCGCCGTTCACCCAGAGCGAGATGGACTTCCCCTTGCAGGTGATCTCGTAGGTGTTCCACTCGCCGACCGCCGCCTCGCGGGAGGGCCCCTTCTGGAGCATGTCCACCCGCTGGGGCTTCCCCTCGACCGGGATCATCCGAATCAGGTCCCCGACGCCGGGCGGCTTCGGGCCGCGCGCCACCTGGGCCTGGATCCAGGTCGTCACGTCTTCGGCGGCGCGGACGTAGACGCCGCCGTTGTAGTTGGGCTTCTCCCCCTGCTCCTTCCCCCAGCGCCACTCGACGTGCCAGATGCCGTCGGTGTACTCCTTGTCGTAGAGGAGGTTCTGGAGGACGCCGTTGCGACCGTCGACCACGAGGAGCTTCCCATCGTCGGAGAGGCCGAACACTTTCTGGTCGGTCTTCGGCGGCGGGCCGGCCCGCTTCCAGCCCTTCAGGTCCTTGTCCGGGAAGAGATCGGTCCAGCCCGCCGGGTCCGATTCGAGCGCGCTTTTCTCCTGGGCGGAAGGCAGGACCACCAGCGCGGCCATGATCACGAGAGTCTTCATCGCTTCTCCTCAGTACACGGAAACCAGGATCTCCCGCGCCGTCGGGCGGTCGCGGTGCTCCCACAAATATACGCCCTGCCACGTCCCGAGCGCCAGCGCTCCGTCGACGATCGGGATCGACACGCTCACCTGCGTCAGCACCGATTTGATGTGGCTGGGCATGTCGTCGGGGCCCTCCAGAGTGTGGCTCATCCACGCCGCTCCGTCGGGGACCAGGCGGTCGAGGAAGCGCTCGAGGTCCACCCTCGCGCTCGCGTCATAGTTTTCCTGGACGATCAGGCTGGCCGACGTGTGGCGGATGAAGAGCGTGCAGATCCCGTCCTTCACGGCCGCCTTCGCGACCACCGCCGTCACCTCGCGGGTGATGTCGTGGAGCCCGCGGCGCGGGGCGCGGATCTCGAGCGACGTCGTCCGCACCGCCACGGCCTACCCTTCCGCGAAGAAGTGCCGGATCTGGATCTCCGCGTCCTCCGCGGCCACGTGCGGAAGCTCCACCTCGAACCGCTTCCCGTGGGCCTGGAACCACGACGACGCGCAGACCGACTTGAAGCCGAACGGGTTCTCGCTCAGGTACGTCCAGGCGTACCAGACGATCCACGGCCAGTCGAAGGCGGCGGGCCGAGCAATGAAGAGCGCCTTCCGGTCCCGGTAGGGCTTCGACCACTCGGCGAATCGCCTCATCGCATCAGCGGGCGCGAGGCCCTCTTTCTTCGCCTTCTCGAACGACTCCGGGCTCGCGACGACGGCCGTTCCGACAGGTTTGATGAGCGCCTCGAATCGGCCGATCACACCTTCCTGCTTCGACCCGACCGCGGCGCCCAGCTCGGTCATCGAGTGAGTGCCGATCACCGGGCCGCTGGTCTCGATGTCGACCATGATCCAGAGTTGCGTGTCGCCCAGCATCG
>CAZSCC010000520.1:0-11345 GCA_964604905.1 uncultured Planctomycetales bacterium | reverse complement strand
GCTGCGCTGGGAACCGGCCAAAACCGCGCTCGTGATCGTCGACATGTGGGACGACCACTGGTGCAAGGGCGCGGCCCGCCGCGTGACCGAGCTGGCCGGCCCGATGAACCAGGCCGTCCGCGACCTCCGCCGCCGCGGCGTCTTCGTGATCCATGCCCCCAGCACCTGCGCCGACTTCTACAAGGGCACGCCGGCCCGTCTTCGCGCCCTGCAGGCGCCCTTCGCGAAGACGCCCTCCCCCCTCTCGACCGAGAAGCGCTGGGGCACGGGGTGGTGCTGGCCCGACAAGGGGCGCGAGCCCGACCTGCCGATCGACGACTCCGACATGGGCTGCGACTGCGCCGCGAAGTGCACGATCCGGGAGGCCTGGACCCGCCAGATCGCGACGATCGACATCGACCCCGAGCGGGATGCGGTGACCGATCACGGGCAGGAGACCTGGAACCTGCTCGCCGCGCGCGGGATCACCCACGTGCTCGTCATGGGCGTCCACCTCAACATGTGCGTCCTGGGCCGCCCCTTCGCGATCCGACAGTTGGTGAAGCACGGCCTGACCGTCGCGCTCGTGCGGGACATGACCGACACGATGTACAACTCGAAGATGAAGCCCTTCGTCGACCACCACACGGGGACCGACCTCGTGGTCGCGCACATCGAAAAGCACTGGTGCCCGTCGCTCGCGAGCACGGACCTGACGGGGCGGCCGCCCTTCCGGTTCTCCGACGACCCGAAGAAGGACCGCGCGCGCTAATCCTCCCCGTTCGCGCCTCCCGCCACCCGACGCGAGACGAACTGGCGGACCCGCGGGATTTTCGCCGTCGACGCGAGCCTCAGCGCCCGCGCCTTGTCGGCGTGGACGATCGGCTCGAGGGCGTACCAGAGGAGCAGCGGGATCGCGGCGTCCTCCGCGTCCTCCTCCCGCTTCGCCAACCCCTCCAGGATGGGCCAGCGGCCCGCCGGGGGGATCCGACCCGCCGCCGAGGCGAGGGCGAGCCGCACGAGCGGCGACTTGTCCCCCGCCGCCATCGTCCCCATCTTCTTCTGCGACGCCGGAGAGGCCTTGAAGTCCTCGCACAGGAACTGCACCGCCCAGGCGCGCAGGTGCTCATCGGCGTGGTCCAACAGGCCCGTCAGCGCGGCGTCGTCCAGCCCCCCCGCGGCCTTCAGCGCCCAAAGCGCCCTCAGCCGGCCGGGCGAGGTCTCTTCCGCCTTCAGCATCGCCCGGAGCGGCGTCAGTACGCCCTTGTCCAGCTTGCCCGTCGCCGCGCGCGCCTGCAGGACCATCCGCGACTGACGGACGTACCAGTCGTTCTTCTGCTTCTGAAGCTTCACGAGTTCCCCGTCGGGCATCGAGCGCAGGTCGGGAGGCGGGACCCGCTTCGCCCCGCTCGGCAACACCCGGTAGACGCGCCCCGTCTGTCCGTGATGCACCGCGTTCCCGCAGATGTCCTGGTCGTGCCAGTCGAGGATGTAGACCGCCCCCTCGGGGCCAATCTCCAGACTGAACCCGATCCACTGGTTGTCGTTGGCCTTGAGGAAATCGTCGCCGTGCCGGCCCACGAAGGTCGACCCGCGCCGCTCCAGCACGTCCGTCAGCACGCCGTGCTGGTGGATGTTGCACATGCAGAGCCGGTTGCGGTACTCGGCGGGGAACGCATCCGCCAGGTAGAACCGCGCCCCGCCGTGGGCCGAGGGGTGCTGATGGTCCCGGATCGTCTTCAGGTCCTCGTACACATACGGGTTCGGATGCTCCCCCGCCTGGCGCTGATAGTACCCGCCCTGGATGATGTGCCACAGGTGTGGGATCACGCACGCGGTCGCGAACGCCTGCCCATGATCGTCGAAATCCAGCCCCCACGGGTTGGAGAGGCCGTGAGCGAAGACCTCGAACCGCTGCTTCGTGGGATGATACCGCCAGATGCCCCCGTCGAGCTTCTGTCGCTGATCGTTCCCCGCGCCCGGGCGGCCGACGTTCGAATGGGTGAAGACACCGTGACATCCATAGAGCCACCCGTCCGGCCCCCAGAGGAAGCTGTTGAGCGTCTCATGCCGGTCGTCGATCCCCCAACCGTCGAGCATCGGCCGGGGAGGACCGTCCGCGCGATCGTCGCCGTCGGCGTCCGGGATGAAGAGCAGGTGCGGAGGCGCTCCGACCCATACGCCCCCCATGCCCACCGCCAGCCCCGACAGGAACGGCATCCGGTCGGCGAAGTGCTTCTTCTTGTCGAAGCGGCCGTCGTTGTCCGTGTCGGTGAGGATCGTGATCCGGCTCGCCGGATCGGGCGTGTGGTTCCCGCGCGTCCGGTAGTTCAGGTTCTCGGCCACCCAGAGTCTCCCCCGCTCGTCGAAGCAGAAAGCGATCGGCTGGCCGATCTCGGGCTCCGCGGCGAAGACGGTCACCTCGAACCCCGCGGGGACCGTCATCTTCCGGACCGCCTCCTCCGGCTTGAGGTACGGCACCTTCTCCTGCGAGAAGGCGACCACGACACCGGCCAGCAGGATGAACCTGAGCATCACTTACCCCCTCGATAGGGGGCGATCCGGCCCGCCCCCGCCTTGACCTCCCGCGTCTCGCCTCCGCGGGTCTCCCGGATGAGCGTCTTGAACGGATCGCCGCTGAAGCAGATCTCGGCGAAGAACGCGAATACCGAGGCGTCCTCGGTTACGAACATCGGAGCCAGGCCACCCGCCGTGGTGGTGTAGCTGAAGTTCCCGAACACCTCGGTCGAGCCCCCCGCGCGGGTGTGCAGCAGCGTCCCCCCGCGCTCGGTCTTGTACCCCAGCACCCACAGCTGTCCGCCGTTGTTCGACACGTGCGTCCCCTCGTTCTCCACATTGAGCTGGCGCGCCCAGACGCGCTGCCCGGGATTGATCATGAGGTTGCCCGTGCAGAAGTCCTCCAGGAAGAGGTCCCCCTTCCTTTTGAGCGTGAGACGCGACTCGACGCTTCGGAGCAGCACCGTCCGGTCGGTGTCGATCTCGATCCCCCCGCCCACCGGGGCGACGTGCTCGATCGAGACGAACGGCGAGTCGCCGTCCACGATCCGGAAGTCGGGCTTGACCTTTCCGTTGTAGTCGATGTTCTGGCCGCGAAAGAGGATCCGCCGGACCTTCCCCCGGACGAGGATCGTCGACCCCAGCGAGTAGGCCGAGCCGGGGAAGTAGACGGTCGTCGCGCCCGAATCGATCGCCTTCTGGATCGCCGGCGTGGCGTCCTGCCTTCCGTTCGGGTCGGCGCCGAACGTGTCGACCACGGCCCACGTCGACGGATCGTCCCACGGGACCTCCGGCGGTTCGCGCGCGGGGAGGCGGAGCGACTTCGCCGGCGACCCGAACGGGCTGGTCGGCGCGTGGGAGAAATACTCGTCGACGATCGGGCCCGGCGCCCCGCCGCGTTCCGTGTCGCTTTCGATCGCCGTCTTGAAGCCCTTCGTCTCGACGTTGCGCGCGAAGAGAGCGCCCTTCGCGTTCTGGATCGCCGGCCCTCCCTTTCCCAAGAGGCTGGAATCGAGGAGCGCCAGGAGCCCGGTTGTCCGAATCGCCGGACCCGCCCCTTCATACTTGAGCTGCCGCACGGAGACCGTATGCCCTTCGTTCGAAAACCCGACCTTGCCCTGACCGATCAGCGTCACGAACTCGAACGTCTGGCTGTTCACCGCGCAGCCCGTCCGGATCCCCGTCTCGAAGCCCCGGACCGTCACGTTCCGCGCGAGCAGCGGACCGTTCATGTCGCGATGGGCGAAGTCGAGACCGATCGCTCCCTTCCCGTCCTCCGACCGGACCTCCACGTTCCGGATTGCGCCCGTGTTGTTCGAGTAGAACTGGAGGCCGACCGCGCCCGGATTGTTCCTTCCCACATCGAACGTCACGTCCTCCACGTAGTTGTGGAACCAGTCGGCCGAGCCGAACCCGCCGCACCACATCAGCGCCTTCGGTTTCGCGGGGTCGGTGAACGTGCCGTCCTTGAGCCGGATCACGCTCTTAGCCGCGGACTGTCCCTGGACGGTGTTGAACCCCCACGCGTCGGCCCCGGAAGAGTTCTTCTTGCTCCACTTGAGGGTATCGGTGATGAGATAGGTCCCGGGGGGGAGGAAGAGGATCCGGTGGAGACCCATCGAATCGCTGAGGGCCTTCTGGAGCGCCGCGGTGTCGTCGGTCTTCCCGTCCCCTTTGGCCCCATAGGGAGGCTTGGTGACGTCGATGATCGCGCTCCCCTCCGGATATCCCACCTTCCGGTTTGCCGGGATCGTGGCCCCTTTCCCTCGCGTCGTCTCCCCGGTTTGAACCGAGAACGCCAGGACGAAGACTAGAACAATCATCGGGCTTGGATCCTCAGCAGGTCCACCGGCGGCAGCGCCCCGGAACCGTCGCGCGCGCTGCCGTAGACGCGGATCTCGTCGATGTTGCCGCGGAAGTTCCGATCCGGGGCCTGGGAACGGATCTGGGGCGGGACATGCCCCACGGTGAGGTGGGAGGCGATGCGCGACCCCGCGGCGCCGCGGTCGTAGTCCGCTTCCGTCGCGAGCGCGACGTCGCCGCCCGGCCACCCGAGATAGATCTTCGCCTGGCCGCGCGGAAGCGTGGAGTCGTACGTGACGGCGAAGAAGACCCACGTCCGGAACAGCTCGGCGCCGTAGTCCGTCGTCTTGGTGTCGTAGACCCGGATCCGGCCGGGTTTGGTCCGTAGAAGCGAGTTCTCGGCCCACTCGTTGATCCCCACCTGGAAGCTGCCGTCGCCCCGCACGACGATCTCAACCCCTTCGAGCTTCGAAGGGTTGAGCCAGCTCAGGACGCGGGCCCCCGCGCCGCACTCCTTGCTGCCCGGGCCCTCCTTGTTGTCGGTGCACATGATCCAGCCGGCCAGCGTGAACGACTTGAGCCCCTTGAGGTGGGGCAGGCCCTGGCCACCGCCCAGATCGACCCCATATGGCCCGGGGACCTTGTCCCATTCCATCGATGCCGGCGCGCCGTTCGGCGCCGTCGTCCCGTCCCAGACAGGCCGGCTCGGGGTGATCGCGGCGGAGGGGAACGCGACGCCCGACGCGCCGCTGTTGGCCGGCGTCGTTCCCCCTCCCTCGTTGAAGAGGAGCTCGACGATGAGGGGGGGCTTCTCCGCCGAGAGAGCGACCGGCCTGGCCGACCGTTCGCGCTCCGTCTCCTCCGACTTCCTCTTGAACTCGGCCCCGCTCCGGGTCCACCAGATCCTGAGTTCCGGAAACGTCGGGTAGGGCTGGGCGGAGATCCTCTTCACCGCGTCATGGATCTCCGGCTGGCACCGGTCGATGACGCGCTTCTGCGCGTCCTTGGCCTTCTTCTTGCCCGCCTCCATGCGGTCGTATTCCGCGAAGAGCTTCTCGAGCGCCAGCCCCGCCGGCATTTCGGCGATCGCGTCGAGAGCCAGCGAGGCGAGTGCCGGATCGCTCCCGCCTAGGGCCTCATCGAAGAGCGGCAGCGCCGAGGGATGGCCCACTTTCCCGACGGCCAGGGTGAGCCGGCGGTGGAGATAGGGGATCCTCCTGTACGCCTCGACGGCGGAGACCAGCGCTTTCGACGCCTGGGGCATGGACCGGAACGTCCCCAGCGCCTCGGCCGCCGCGGTGGGGACGTAGAGGTAGAGATCGGCGGGCGTCGGGGCGAGCGCCCCGATGAGCGGGGCCACCATGAGCGGATCCTTCGGCTCGACGCCTCCGAACCCGCGGACGATCAGCGCCTTCTCGTAAGGGGTGGCGGCTTCCTTGAGCCGGGCCTTGAAGTCCTCGACGGCCTTCTTCGCCGTCTCCTGTCCGGGCGGCGCCAGGAGAGCCAGACCCAGGAGCCACGTCGAATACAACATCGGGCACCTCCGGCGGTAGGTGCCGGCCGGGTCGAGGATCGTTACGGCCTTTCAGCGCCTATCTCAGCTCCTGAATCCAGATGTTGCGGTAGACCACGGGGTCCCCATGATCCTGGAGATGGATGGGCCCTGGTGCGTCCCTTTCCTCCGCGCCGCCCCCGGTGGGCCCTTTGAACTCCGTGTTCTCGTGGATCTTGACGCCGTTGTGGATCACGGTCGCCCTCGCGAGCGCAAGCTTCTTCCCCGCTGCGTCATACTTCGCGGCCCGGAATTCGACGTCGTAGGTCTGCCACTGCAACGGCGGGAGGCACAGATTGACGGCGGGCTTCGCCACCTGGTAGAAACCGCCGCACTCGTTGTCCGCCCCTTCAAGGCCGAAGCTGTCGAGGATCTGGCATTCGTAGCGGCCCTGCAGATAGAGCCCGCTGTTCCCGCGGGCTTGGCCCCGGGCCTCGGGCATCCAGGGAAGGCGGAACTCGAGGTGCAGTTTGAAGTCGCGGAAGGCCCTCTTCGAGGTCACTCCCCAGTTGAGGAGATTCCCCTCGACCCGCTTCCCGTTCTCCCATGCGTCCGCGTTCGAGCCGTCGAACAGCACCAGTGCTCCCTTGGGCGGGGATTGGCCGAGAGTGGGCCCTTGGCGAATCCATCGGCTCAGGCTGAAGAGCACGCCGTCGGGCCCCTTCCCCACCAGCTTTCCGCCTCCGACCTCGAAGCTCCATTGGCTTCCGGAGAGGCGCAGCTTCGCCCCTTCCGCCTTCCCCGCGACCTGAATCCGCGTCTTCCCGTCCCAGCCGGCGCCGGGCAGACCGCCGGGGTAGAGGACGGCGCTGAACTGCCCCTTCCCCTCGGCGATCACTTGCGCGCCCAGCTTGACCTTGCCCGCGTATTCGCCCTGCACCCGATAGTCCGGGCCCGCTGCCTTCTCGACCTCGCCTTCCTGGAAGGCCATGAACAGGAAGAATCCCAGAAGCGCATTCTTCATGATCCCCCCTATCTGGCTTGAGCGAGTCCGGCGATGTCCGCGGAGCCCAAGGCCCGGCTGTAGATCCGGACGTCGTCGAGCGCCCCCGTGAAGGACTCCTTCACCCCCTTGGCAGCGCCGAACTGGATTTCCCCAGGGCCGTTTCCGTCCTGAGCTCCGCCCGAGCCGATCGGCACGCCGTCGACGTAGAGCGTCCTGCGCCTCGACGTCCCGTCCTGCACGCCCGCCACGTGGTGCCACCCGACCGTCACCGTCCCGTCCTCGATGTTCCCCGTGCCGCCTCCGAAGACCCACTTTCCGTTCCCGATCCACAGTCCGTAGTGCGGCTTCGCCTCGCGCGACTTGGTGACGAGCCCGCTATAGCCCGGAGTCACCGAGGGGACCAGCACCCAGGCGCAGACCGTGAAGGAGTCGGAAGAGGCGAAGCTCAGCGCCGGGGCGGAAGGGACGGAGACGTGGCTCTCCTGATCGAACTCGAGGGCGCCCCCCAGCTTTCCCGTCGCCGGCCGGGGCGATCGAACAAAAGCCCCATGGCGGCCGTGCCCCGACGAATCCCGCGCGTCCCCCTCGAGCTTCCAGTGACCCTCGAGGCCCGGGACCGGCACCTCCTCCGGGGCCGGCCGTTCCATCTCCTTGAGCTCGCCTTCGGTCGGTGGCCCCTTGCGCGAGGCGCTGACCACCACGCAACCCAGGCCGAACCCCGCTTGGCTCGTGATCACGCGGAGGGTCTTCGCCCCCGGCGAGGCGTACTTCGGCAGCGGGATCGGTGTCCACCCCCATCGCGAGGGCTGCTTCGGGCCGGAGTGCGATGCATGCGTGCGCGACGGCACGGTGAAGCCCGGCTTGACGGCGACCCCGCGATCGGCGTCGAGTGGAGCGGTCATCTCGGTGCCCTGCACGGCGAACGACAGGGTCTCCCCGCAACAACCGCCCATGTAGACCCAGCAGCGATAGACCGCCTCCGGGAGAGTGGAGAATTCGATCTGGACGAAGTTCTCCTTCATCCGGGCCGGATCGCCGTCCGCCGCCGAGATCCAGGCAGGCCCGGCCTTCGGGTGCTCGACCGGCTTGAACGTCCCGCCCGCCCGGACGTTCCCGGCGAAGAAGACGTACTCCATTGCCGCCTCGGGCCGCTGGGCGATGGAGGCGCGGTTCCGGCGGACGAACACCGTATCGGCGTGGGTGCTCAACAACGCTTTGTACTTCTCAAGCGAATCCACCCGCCGGGCCGCGCTTCGATGATCGCCCTCGGCCTCGAAGAAGAGCGATCGGGCCGCGGCTTCCCTCGCCAGGGCCTCCGGAGAGGCCATCGGAAGACTCCGATATTTCGCAGGGATCTCCGGCGGAATCTCGCTCCCGGGCGGCTCGCCTTCAAGAAGGCAGAGAAGCGCCGCCGCCTTCCGATCCGCGATCCGCAAAGCCAGCGAGGAGGCCGTCACCTCTCCCCACTCGACCGCGACCCCGTCTCGATCCTTCCGGATCACGATCCTCATCAGATCGACCCGGGCGATCGTCCCCTCGACCCGACGCTTCTGACCGTGCTCGTCGAAGACCTCCAGCGCGATCCTCTGTCCTTGGGTCGCAAGCTTGACCGCTTCGGCGTACGCCGTCCGGGCGAGCCGAAAGAGTGCGAGGTCGTCGTCGATCTCCGTTCGAAGGGACGGCGCCGCCGCGCGCTCCAGTTCGCCGATCGCCGCCGCGTAGTCCCGGCCGGCCGCGAGGCGGACCGCCGATTCCCAGGTCGCGCGATACGCCTGGACTTCCGGATTCACTCGCGCGGGCTCGGGAGGCGGCGCGACGGGGGGTGGAGGCGGAGTTTCCATCCGGGCCTCGCGCAGCGGCACTGCGTCGGGGACTCTCCTCGGCGCCGGGGGAGGGTCGGGCCTCCGTCGCGGCTCGCGGACCGGTTCCGGTGCCGGCTCCGGCCTCTGCGCGGGAGGCTCGGGCTCGACCTTGACGACGGCTGGAAGGGGTTGCGATCGGGGCGCAGCGCCCCCCGTCCCGGCCACGATCGCGAGGAGCATGATGACCAGGATGGCTCCGGCGACGAGAGGGATGAGGAGGGGCTTCCGGTCCGCCGGCACCGGAGAGAGTCGCCGGACCGGAGCGATCCGCGTCGAGGAGCCCTTGCGGGGCGAGGGGCGTTCGACGTCTTGCCCCGGGGGCAGGCACGTCTTGCAGAAGATCGTATGGGCGACGCGAAAGGCCCGGCCCTTCTCGAAGTCGGATCCGAGAAGGCGGTTCTGGCACGCGGAGCAATAGACGATCTCCTGGCCCATGACGACGACCCTACTTCCCGCTGAACTCCAGCCAGCTCTTGTCGATGCGCGCGGGATCGATCTTCCCGCAGGTGACCAGGAGCCGGTACTTCGCCTCCCCCGTCTCGCCCTTCCCCAGCTTCCAGTCGCCCAGGATGCACCGGCTGGGAGCGACGCCCAGCTGACCATCGACGCGCCACGGCACGGGATGGCCGGGATTGGATTTATGGTCCATCATCGCGATCACGCCCCAGTCGCTCCGGCCCTCGATGGCCATGCTGACCGCGACCCACCGCGCCCGCTGCTGCTCGGCCTTTCCGTTCTCCTGGCCTTCGCTGTTCCGCGCCGCGGCGGTCGCCATGTCCCGGAAAGGCATCCGGAGGAAGAGCCCTCCGTAATCGTGCTTTCCGAACGTCACCGGCACGACCGCCTTCAGCCGGTGGACGAGGTCGAGGAGATAATGGTCGCCGTGATCCGTCAGCGTCCAAAGCTGGGACTCGACGAGGATCGGCTCCCCGTTCTCGCCCAGCCAGTCGGCCTCCGCGGTCCACGTCGCGACGTTGCCCTTGACCGTGGGGGGCTTGACCGGGCGGCAGCGGAAGCCCTCTTCCTTCTCCCAGAAGTTCTGCCCGTTGACGTGGTGCATGCCGACGTAGAGCCCGTGCTGCCAGGGGTGGTGTCCGGGTTTATCCTCCGTGAGCGACCCCTTCCCGTCCGGGGCGACGATAGGATGGAGGAACGGTCTCGTCTTCGGACCGATGTGCTGGACGAGGACCGGCTCCGCCTGCCCCGCGCGCCCGATCGCGATCCCCGCGGGGACGATCTTGGCGACGAGCTTGGGGGGCTCCTTCTTCGCCTGGGGGGTCGAGCCCGCGAGGATCAGGAGAAGGGCGACGGACCTCATGGTTACCTCCTTGCGCAGAGACCTCTGTCGGTCCGTGCCGGCCGGGCCGGAAAACGCTACGGGAAATCGGAGAGACGGGCGGATGGGGCGAAAGGAGTTGCCTCCACAAAGAGGGCTCTGTAAAGTGTTGGCGCTCAATCGGGGACAGGTAGCTCAGTTGGTAGAGCACTGCACTGAAAATGGGGCCGAAGCGAAATTCAGAGCGCAAATAGCGTCTACAACGCTGCAAATCACGCGTTTGGAGTGTAGTTTAGTACAAATTAGGACAAGGGATCGCGCCTGACCGGCGAGACCGCATCCCGATCTTCAACGATTCCATCCCAATGGGGCCTTACCCTGGCACCGAATCCGGAAATGCATCAGCGCGGACTCCGGGTCCGTTTCGCGTTGGGACGTGAAGCCGTGGCGTGACGCCGATTGGCTCAGTTCCGCTCGAGGGCGCGCGGGGGCGAGGAGCATTACTTCCCTCCGCCCATCAGGATACCACAGATCACGCGGATCAGACCGCCCGTGTCTTGCTCACTGGCCGGAAGGTCACGATCACCTGGGTCTTCGTCGCCTCGGCGATTTTCATGAGCGTCTTCAGCGTGAACCCCTCGTAGTCGCCGCTCTCGAGCCGCGAGATGGTCTGCTGCTTCGTCCTCATCCGACGTGCGAGCTCAACCTGGCTGATCCCCAACTTCTCCCGAAGAAGGACGATCTGGTGAGCCACTTCCACCGCCATCCGCGCCTGCCGGAAGTGTTTCCGGAAGCCGGGCTTCTTGAGCTTCTCGCTCAGCCACTCATCGAGATACAGGGCCTTTTCCTTCACAGCATCACCTCACCCTTCTTCACCCGCGCTTCGTAGTCCTTCATCCGGTTCTCGGCCGTCTCGATCTCACGGGCTGGGATCGCCTGCGTCTTCTTCACGAACCCATGCGCCACGACCACCACCTGGCCTTCCATGAAGAAGTAGAGCAAGCGGAATTCGTCTCGGGCCCGTGAAACACGGAGTTCCCAAAGCTTCCCTCTCACGTGCGCCGCATGGGGTCTCCGGAGCAAGGGCCCCTGCTGGCCCAGATAGTCGAGCGCCGCCAGGATCTTCGCCTGGCTCTTTTCGGCCAGTTCCTCGATGAACTCCTTCACGGGGGAGTCGCCCCCCACGGGACGGTACAGATGGACCCGATACGCCATGCCCCCTCCTTCATATGGAATATACAGCAAAGATGCTGTAACTACAACGTGTAAGGCGCCGATCACTGTGAGTCGGGCCCGGCCCCTTCTGGTCCGCTGGAGTCACCGGCGCCCCCCTGCTCCCTCGGATGAAACCTCCGGTGCACGTCCTTGAGGTCGACGATCTCCAGCTTGATGTAGGATTCCAGGCTCCGG
>CAZSCC010000519.1:0-9628 GCA_964604905.1 uncultured Planctomycetales bacterium | reverse complement strand
TCCGGCCAGCGCCGCCGACAGCACGATCCCCATCGCCATCACGCCCGCGAACGTGTTCCGGTTGACGAACGTCCCGCTCAGGTTCTGCCGCGCGATCGCGACCGCCGCCTGCACGACCAGGACCGCGACCAGGCCCTTCATCGCGGTCGACACCTCGAGCCCCCGCTCACGCAGCTTGAGGACGAGGAGCGCCGCGAGCACGTAGACCGCGACCTGCGCCAGGCAGCGCAGCGTCAGGAACACGTCCGCCGTCCCGGGCCACGCGCCCGCGATCCCGTGCACCGCGCGCATCGCCGACGTCGCGGGAAAGAGGAACCCGAGGGGGAGCAGCTGCAGCGCGAAGACCGCCGCCGCCGCGGCCAGGAAGCCGAGGGTGATCCTGGACAGCGCGAGTTTCCCGGGCGAGGCCAGATGGAGCGCGACCAGCGCGAGCCCCGTCGCGGCGACCGCCCACGGGACGACCGCGCCCTGGACGCCCATCCCGAGCGCCCAGATCCCAAGGAACGAATACCAGAGGAAATTCACCACGGGGACACGGAAATCACAGAGAAGAACGAATTCTCATGGATCCTCCCCTAGCAGGGTGCTGAAAAACTCTCTGGGAAGCGTGGCGACCTTCGATTCCTTGGCGGAATCACGGTCGGACAAATCGTCTACGGCCTTCCGAAGGACTTTTTCAGCAGCCTGCTAGCCCCGGGAGGGGGATACCTGGAGAGAATCCCCCTCTCCCTGCCCTAGAACAGAGCCCGCTGAGGGACCCAGACGACGTCGCCCGGCTGGAGTTCAAGGTCCTGCTCGAGGCGGCCGTTCACCACCTGGTCGAGGTCGACCGCGATCTTGACCGCCTCCCCCGTGGGCGGCTGTCGGAGCACCTGGATCTTGCTGATCCCCGCGAACTTGGTCCAACTCCCCGCCTGGCTGACCGCCATCGAGACCGTCACCCTCGTATCGGCAGGCAGCTCGAACGAGCCGGGCTTGTTGACCTGGCCCAGCACGTAGACCACCCGCGCGGCGGAGGGGATGACGAGCAGATCGTCGGGCGCCAGCTCGACGTCCGCCTCCACCTTCCCGCGCGCAACCGAGCGCTCCACCTCGGCGGCCGAGAAGCGGATCAGCTCGCGCTCGCCGTTCTCCTTCCGGCGGATCAGCTGGCAGTACTCCTTGTACGCGCGGTCGGTGTAGCCGCCGGCGGTCGAGACGAGCTGGAGCACCGTCAGCCGCCGGTTCGGATGGATCTCGTAGCCGCCGGGCTTCTGGACGCCGCCCAGCACGTAGACGGTTCGCGGCGTGTACTCCTTGACCGTGACCGTCACGCCGGCGCGGTTCAGGTACTTCGCCTCCAGGCGCGCACGGATGTCGCTCTCGACCGCCTTCACGCTCTTCCCCGCCGCATGGACGTCTCCGATCAGCGGGTAGGAGAGCGAGCCGCCCTCCGGAATGCGCGTCTCGAGCTCGAGGTCCTTCTGGCGGAAGACCGTGATGT
Source organism: uncultured Planctomycetales bacterium (assembly GCA_964604905.1). Classification (GTDB taxonomy): domain Bacteria; phylum Planctomycetota; class MHYJ01; order MHYJ01; family JACPRB01; genus JACQFK01. The sequence continues at coordinate 8,145 of CAZSCC010000519.1, read as the reverse complement.
GCAGGAGGTCGCCCGCGATCAGCGTGAGCGGCGCGACAGGCGGGAGCTTCAGGACCGAGGCCTTCTCATCGGGAGCGGGAAGCGCGGAGAGGAAACTCACCCCGGTCTCGGGGACGGGCGAAGGCGCGGGCACCTTCGTCTCCGCTGGCGACGAGCAGGCGGCCAAAGCGAGCAAGAGGACCGAGGTCGATCTCATGCCCCTAGCTCCGGACTTCCCCGTAGCCGTAGCCGTAGTAGTACCCGTACGCGCCGCCCTGCGGGCGGGCGCAGTTGAGCACCGCCCCAAGCAGGTTCACGCGGTGGCCGCGCAGGCGCTTGACCGCCTGCAGCACCTGGCCGCGGCCCGTCTGGAGCTCGCGGATCACGAGAAGCGCCGCGTCGGCCCGCCGCGCGATGAGGGTCGACTCCGAGACCTGGTTGACCGGCGCGGAGTCGATCAGCACGAAGTCGTAGTTCTCGCGCGCGTACTGGAGCGTCTCCTCGAAGCGCGGGCTGCCGGCGAGCTCCGCCGCGGAGCTGATCCCCTCGTGGGCGCCCAGGACGTCGACGCCGGGAACGCGGCTTTTCTGGATCGCGCGGTCGGGCGTCGCCTCTCCCTTCAGCACCTGCGACAGGCCCGGCCCCTCCGGCGCCCCGAGCAGCGCGAGCATCGACGGGCGGCGCAGATCGGCGTCGAGGATCAGCACGCGGCGTCCCTCGAGCGCGAGGACTTCGGCGAGGTTCGCGGTGACGGTCGACTTCCCTTCGGCCTGAAGCGCGCTCAGGACGGCGAGGACTCGGCATTTCGCCCCGCCCTCCATCCGGGTCACGACCTCCGAGCGGAGCGCGCGGAAGTTCTCGAGGTCGCCCAGGCTTGAATCGGTCCCGAGGAGGACCGGCTTCCCCGTCGGCTTGCCCTGGTTGAGCTTGGGGATCGTCGCCAGGACGTCGAGGCCCGCGAACGCCTCGACCTCGCGCACCGAGGCGATGCGGTCGTCGAGCTGCTCGAGGACGAAGATCGCGGCCACCCCGAGGAGGAGCCCCAGGACCGCTCCGAGCGCCAGATTGATCGGGACGCGCGGCTTGAACGGGACGAGCGGAAGGGACGCCGGATCGACCACGCGGACGCTGCCGAGCGCGGAACCGGAAGTCGCGGTCGTCTCGCCGTGCTTCTTGAGGTACGACGTGTAGAGTTCCTTCGCCGAGGAGAGCTCGCCGTCGAGCTGCTTGAAGGTCCACTTCCGGCCGCCCGTTTCCTCCATCTGACGGGCGACCTTGGCGAGGTCCTCGGCCAACCCCTTCTCCTCGACCTCGACCGCGATGAGGTCGGTCTCGAGGGCCTTCAACGTCCCCCGGACGGCCTCGCGGACCTTGTCGTCGACCAGCCTGAGCTCGGCCTGGAGTTCGAGGATGAGCGGGTGTTTGTCGCGGAGCAGCTTCTCCTGCTTGGCCAGCTCGGCGGCGATCCTCGAGCGGTGGACGGCGAGCGGCTCGAGGGAGCGCGTGCCGTGGAATGCCGGGTTGAAGAGGCCGCTCACGCCGTCGCTGCCGTAGGATCCGAGCGCATCCAGCTCTGCGCGCAGACGGCGGCGCTTGAGCGCGAGGTCGGTGAGGCCGGCGTCGAGTTTCCGGTACTTCTCGATCAGGAGCTTGTAGTGCTCCTCGAAGTCCATGAAGCCGGTCGACTTCTGGAACTCCATGAGCTTCTTATCGGCTTCATCGACGCGGCCGCGGATCGAAGGGAGCGCCTCCTTCGACAGCACTTCCACGGCGCCGCTCTTCAGGTTGCGGAGGCGCTGGTTGCCGTCCTCCAGGTAGATCGTGACCAGCGTGTTGACGACCTGCATGGCGGTGTCGGGCGACGCGTCGACGAAGCCCACCTTGAGAATGAAACTGGTGCGCACCTTCTCGATGTCGAGCTTGTTGGAGAACGCCTTGAGCGGGTCGGCCAGCCCGTCGTACTCGCGGCGGATTGCCTCGGGGAGCGCCTTGAGGGTCGCCTCGAGGAGGCGGGGGCTCGTGAGGATCGCCTCCTGGGTGCGGTAGTAGTTCTCCCACATCATGTGGCTGGCCATGAGCGTCGGGTCCTGCGAGTCGCTCGAGAAGAGCGGCGTCTCGGGGCGGATCTCGAGGGACGCCTGCGGGCGGTAGAGCTTCCTCGAAGTGAACGTGTAGACGGCCGTGGCGGCGAGCGTGACGGCCCAGACGGTCGCGAGAAGCCTCCAGCGACGGCGGAGGATGAGGAGCAGCTGAACGAGGGAGGCGCCCTCAGACGCGGGAGCGGTCGGCTGATCCATAGAGAGGGAGCATTCTCGCGAAAGACGGCCCCAAAATCAAGGGCTCCCCCCGGGGAAGGGCGCTTAGTTGGTCAGGATCACGCCCAGGTGCAAGACGGCGTTCTCGAACTCGCTGCTCGCGGCGACCTTGCCATGGGTGTCTCCCGTGCGGTACGTCGCGCCAGCGTCGGCGGCTATGTGATCGCTGAACTTCCACACGGCCGAGATCGAGCCGCTCTTGTATTCGCGCACGACCCCGAGGACGGAGGCCGCGTGGTCCCACTGGACGCGGGCGCGGACGGTCAACTCCTCGGTGCAGTCCCACTCGCCGATCGCGGCGAAGCGGTTCACGGTCTGGAACGGATCGTTGCCGCCGGCGAATCCTACGGTGCGGTTGTAGTCGCCAAAGAGCCGCGTCGTCTCGGTGACCTGGAAGCGGACGGCGACCGAAATGTCGGCCGTGCTGTGCTCCTCTTTCACCTGCGTGCCGATGTAGCGGTCGGAATCGAGGGTGATCCAACCGACGAGGGCCTCGAGGGAAAAACGCTCGCTGAGGTCGCCGCGGAATCCGCCGCGGATGTAGTAGCCTTCGCTGTCGGGAGGCGCGCCCCCCGACTGGGAGCGCAGGTAATAGATCGACATCAGGCCCGCCTGGACCAGCCAGTCGTAGCCATTCGCCTGCCGGTAGACGAGGCCGAGGTCGGCGCGCCAATTGTCGTTGTTGGCCGAGCTGGCGAAGGGCTGCTCCTCGAAGCGGACCACCTGGTAGTCGCCGTGGAATTCCGCGGCCACGCTGCGCGTGAGGTCGTAGGTCGCGTGGATGAGGGTGTCGGAGACGACGCGCTCCGCACGATTCAGGAAGAGAACGTTGACCGGGTCGCTCTCGTGGCGAACGATCTCGTCGAGGCCGATCGTAAACCGAGCGTCGACGTAGCGGGCGTGGCCATAGAAGCGCTGCTCGTAGGCGCGGGTGGAATGGAGGTCGACTGCGGGGTCATGGTTGAGGTCGACGTACCCCATATAATTAAGGAGCAGGTCGGCCGAGGCCTCGAAGCGCTGTTCGGTGTAGTCCATGCGAGCGCGGACGAAGGGGACGACGACCAGATCACCGGGGGTCTTGCCGTCCTTATCGGCGAGAAAGACGTTATTGTCCAGGTAAGCGAGGACGCCGCCGGACGTGGTCCACTCGACGGGTTGGGGCTTGAGCGGTCCGCGCTCCTGCATCCGCTCGTGAGTCACGCGATCGAGCCACTCGACACCGAAGTCCTGGGCGGCCGCGGCGGCGGGAACGGCGAGTAGCATCGCCAGCGTCACCATGATCTTGCCCATCCAGCTCTCCATTATCAGTGGATAGTATTCCCCTCTACTCCATCTCGGCGTACGGCTCTTTTGTGCAAGGAATGATTGCGGAAATTATACCCCGGCCGCTGAGGGTGTCAAATAAATTAAGAAACGCGCAGGAGCGTTACGGGGCGCCGGTCGGGCTGACCTGCGCCCTCATCCGGATGGCGTGCCCGTCCGCCGTCTCCCCAGTGATGAACGGATCGCCGTTCCAGAAGACGCGACGCCAGATGACCCCAGAGCGCTCGGACTGCTGACGAGTGCGAGTGCGGAACGGCGCGGGCGTCTCGACCTGAGGGGGATCCTGGACGGCGATCTTGGAAGCGATCGTCGCGCTGAGGGCCGAACCCTCGAGCATGCCGAGCGTCCCGAAGTCGAAACCCTTGTCGGTGACCTTGAAGGTCGCAGCCCCCTGGGGAGCGAGGGTCTTCCCGTTCGCGCCGAGCGCGAACGCGGGGCCGTGGGTGGAGAGGCGGTAGGCTTCGCCCTGACGGTCCAGTCGGATGCCGACGTCGAGGAGCACGGTCTTGTCGCCGAGCGCGACCTCGAGGGCGCTGCCGGTCGAACTGAGATTCTCGACGGCGGAGCCGGAGACGAGAATGGGGAGCTGTCCGGCGATCTTGAGGCCGATCGTCTTTCCAGTGACAACCTCGTCGCCGACGCGGATGCCGTCCGACTCGAAGCGGACCGGGGCGGCCGGAAGGGCGAGGAGGATGAGCGCGGGAACAATGAGCAGCTTCATAATCTAGGTCCCCTCAGATAGGGAGAGAATATCCCGCCGGCGACGGGCGTGTCAACTAAAAAGAAACACGAAATTTTTGAGGCACCATTCGTTGACGATTTTGATCCATATGGTATCATTTCCTCCACATCTACCATATCGGTCAGGGGAAAGCGGAGGAACCATGAATCGCAGGCTCGTTCTGGGCGGTATGACGTTGGCGGTGCTTCTCGGCATCGTGCTCGTCCCGCGAACCGACCGCAGCGCGCGGACACGCGCCGACTCCTCCGCCCAGCCGGCCGCCGAAGCCCGGCGCCTGAAGGACCTGGAGAACACGCTGGGGGCCCATCCGCAAATTCAGCGTCCGATGGCCTCGTACCGCGTTCATGAGGAAAAGAAGGCGGACGGCTTGGTCCATCGTGGCGGCGGATACGTCGCACAGACCACGGGCCGGGGCCTCCACTTCGAGGCGGGCGGCTCGTTCCTGGAGCTGGCTGCCGTGCGGCTCGAGCAGGGCGGGCAGGCGGTCGCGCTCAAGGAAGGGACGGTTTCCAGTCCGGCGTTCGGAGACGTCCGCATTGACCGCGGCAGCGTGGTCGAGCAGTACATCTTCGAGAACACCCGCGCCGAGCAGATTTTCAGGATCGCGCAGCCGCTGGGCGCCGGGGCGCTCCGGGTCGTGGTCGCGGCCCGGACGGACCTCGGGGGCAAGGTGATCCCGCACCGTCGCACGGACGGCGGCTGGGTGGACACGACGTTCCAGGAGGGCGGGCTCGCGTTCACCGACGAGCGGGGCCGGAATCGCTTCGCCTACCACAGCGCGATCGCATTCGACGCCCAGGGGCGCCGCGCGGATCTGGAGCCGACCTATTCGAACGGTGAGATCACGCTCGAGGTGCCGGAAGCGTTCATGGCGACGGCCAGCTACCCCGTGGTCATCGATCCGTGGCTGGAGCTCGACTTTTCGGCGAGCAGCGGCGGCCTGAGCAAGTCCGCCGGCGTCTCGCAGACTCCCGCCGTCGTGGTGGTGGGCGGCGGCAACCCGTGGGTCGCGTGGTCCGAGCGGGTGGGCTCCAACTTCGAGGTTTTCTTCCGCTACTGGAACGGGTTCAAGTGGTCGAACCTGGGCGGCTCCGACACGGGGACCGGGATCAGCGGCAACAGCGGCGACTCGATCCATCCGGTGATCACGACCGGAGACATCGGGCCCTACATCGCCTGGCAGGACGACACGGACGGCACGAGCCAGGTCTACCTGAAGCACTGGAACGGGAGCGTGTGGGAGGAACTGGCGAGCACCACGCCGTTCAACGGGAACCCCATCACGAATTCCGCGTCCAGCGGCGGGGTCAGCCTGGGAATCGGCTCGTTCTCCGCGTACCCCTCGTTGAGCCAGATGACCGTGACGATCCCCACCTCCGGGGCGCTGAAGATAGTCCCGGTCCTCTCCTACCAGAGCACCAATCCCGGACCTACATCGATCATCACGATCGGGTACTTCCCGGGCGATCCCGGGCAGCTGGCGACGTTCGATCCCTCGGGGGCGCCGCTCCTGCTGAATTTCCCCGTCATCCCGACCGGCTGGTACGCGTTCGGAGGCAACGGCGCTGCGGGCCAGTATTCGACCACCCAAATGAGCGGCACTTTAGCGGGGTTCGTCTCGCAGCGGTCGAGCCTCGTGGTCCCCGCGGGCAGTGTTACCCCGATCGTGGCCTGGCAGGACACGCGTGCAGGCACCCACGACATCATGGCGGCGAGATTCGTGCCGGCCGGGGCCCCGCTCCCCAACGCGCCCATCTTCCCCGCAAGCCGGCCTCCGAGCTTCGCGTTCGGGGCATGGGCGGGCATGGCCGGCTCCTTTGCCGCCGGAGGGATTACGGTCAACACCCCGGGAGCTCAACCCTTCTCGATCACGCCCTCGCTGGCGATGAACGGCGCCACCCCCACGATCGCGTGGGAGCAGGTCTTCAACGTGACGAGTTCGGAAATCTATCTTGCGGAATTCGGCGGGGTAGCCTGGACTGGGCTGGGTGGCTCCTTCGCGGGTGCCGGCCTGAGCGGCACGGCCTTGACGATTTCCGCGACGCCCTCGCTGGCCATCACGGGCGGCGTCCCCTACGTCGCCTGGCAGGAGGATCAGCCGGGCAACTCCGAGATTTACGTCCGGCGCTACAACGGCGGCGCCGGCTGGGACGAGGTCGGGTTCATGTCGAACTCGGGCACGGTGGTCCCGATCGGGGGCGTGGGGGGTGTCTCGCAAACGACCGGCGCCTCCCTCTCGCCCTCCATCGGCGGAAACGGGGACATCACCGTGGCGTGGCAGGACTTCGCGGGCGGCAATTTCGAGGTCTTCCTCCGCCGCTTCTACGAAAACCAGCCTCTCTTCCTCTTGCAGACGACGGCGCTCGGGGTCACCGTGATCCCGTTCGGGTCCGGGACGACCGACTCGACGATCGAGTTGCGCGCCACGGCGTTCTCCGAGGACGTCACGCGCCTGGTGCGCCTGCAGGTGGAGATCGTGCCGGTGGGCTCCACGTTCGTCGGCCGGATCACCCAGGAGAGCGGCGAAGTGGCGGTCGACCCGGGCACCCATCAGTCGACGACTCCGCTGATCATCCCGTTCAGCGGCCTGGTGAACGTCTCCTACCAGTGGCGCGCGCGGACGGTGGACGATCTCGGGCGCGCGTCCGCGTGGATCTCCGCGGGAGCGAGCGACGGGGCGACGGACTTCAGCGTCACGGCGGCCTCGACGACGGCTCCGGGCACGCCGAGCGCGCTGACGGTCTCCCTGGTCGGAGGCATCGTGACGCTCAACTGGACGGCCCCCTCCGGAGGCGCGGACAGTTACAACGTGAAGCGGTCGATCGTCGCGGGAGGCGGGGGCTATCCCCCGGCCACGATCATCTCGACGTCGGGGGCGGTGACCACGACCACGTTCCAGGACACGGCGACCACGGCTGGAAACACCTACTTCTACGTGGTGAGCGCCGTCCGGAGCGCCTTGGAAAGCACGACCAACTCGAACGAGGTCTCGATCACGCTGCCGGCCGGCACGGGCGGGGCGGGGACGGCGTCGCTCGGGGAAGACAAGTCGCGCTGCGGCCTGACGGGGCTCGAGGGACTGCTCGGGCTGGCCCTCCTGGCGCTGTGGCGCCGTCGGCGCCGCTAGCATGCTGTCCCTGATCCTGGCCCTGGCGGCCCAGGACTTCGGCGTCGAATGGCTCGACCGGGTGCTGCGCGACCGCGAGCCCGCCAAGGGCCCGCTGGCGGTTCGGCCCGTCGAGGGCCACTTCCAGCTGGGCGCGCTCTACGTTCACGACACCAACGTCTATCTCCAGCCCGACGACCCGGACGCGGACAACATCGTCATTCCCTTCCTCCGCGCGCGGGTGGACTACGCGGCGCCCCGCTGGGACGCGGCGGCGGACGTGATGGTGAACTACAAGCACTACCTCGACAACGAGGACGAGTCGGACCTCGAGGAGCGGGCCTACGGCCGGATCCGCTACGTGGGCCCGAAGGTCCAGCTCGAGGTGGCGGAGATCTTCCGGCACGAGAGCGATGCCATCGACGCGCAGTTCTCCGAGCGCGCCGAGCGGTACGTGAGCACGACGCGCGGCCGGGCGGCGGTCGAGGTGATGCCGGAGCTCACGATCGAAGCCAACGCGCAGCTCGGCCTGGCCTTCTTTCGGGACGATGTGATGGACGACTCGGATAACTGGAACCTGCGGACCGACGTGGGGGCGGCGTGGAGGTTCATGCCGACGCTGGAGTTCGTCGCGCAGGCGGGTTGGCTGTTGATCGACTATCAGGACAGCAGAGCGGCGA
>CAZSCC010000518.1:0-8434 GCA_964604905.1 uncultured Planctomycetales bacterium | reverse complement strand
CCTTCACCATCGCCTGGCAGGCGGCCTCAGGATCTCGGACTCTCTCAAGCGTCCTGGCGATGTCCTTGTCCGAAAGCATTCCCGTGAGACCGTCGCTGCAGAGGAGTAGCCGATCCCCGGTTGCGAGTTTGAAGTCCTGGACGTCCGGGTAGACGACGCTCTCCATGCCCATGAACCGGGAGAGGCTGCCGCGCGCGGGATGGCGGCGGGCCTCCTCCTCGGTGATCTTCCCGTCACGGAGCAGGATACCCACGACGGAGTGGTCCTGGGTGAGCGGTTCGAGGGCATCCTGCCTGTACCGATAGGCGCGGCTGTCGCCCATGTGGGCGATGTAGGCGTGGTCGCCGCGGATGCAGGCCAGGACGAGCGTCGAGCCCATCCCCGCGAGCCCGGGCTGTCCTGCCGACTGTTTCCAGATGAGCTGGCTGAGTTCAACGATCGTATCGCGGAGGACGAGCTTCGTCTTCTCGATGGGATCGCGCGACGGCTCGGACGATGAGGAGAGGCGCGCGGACTGGGAGGAGTGGCCCACGAAGCGATCGACCAGCATGCGGGGCAGGGTCTCGACGACGATCTTCGCGGCGGTCTCTCCCGCGTGTCCCCCGCCGACACCGTCGGCGACAATGAAGTACCCTCGGTCAGTGAGGAGCCGGAAGGCGTCCTCATTCTTGGGACGCATCTGCCCCTCGTCGCTCAGTCCGGCCGCGCGCCAGCGTTCAGGCACGAATCGCTGGCTTGTCTCAACAGTCACGAGCATCCTTTCTGCCCACCCAGCTAGTGGGAGCCCAAGGGGAGGATCTTCTCCAGTGCTCTCCGGAACTCGTCCGCGGAGGCGTATCGGTCTCCGATCTCCTCCGCGAGTGCGCGGCCGACCACCTCCGCAAGCCTCTTGGAGATGCTGGGGTCGCGCTCGACGATGGGGACGACCGGCTTGTTGAGGACTACCGCGACCGGGTCGGCGCCCGCCGGGAAATCCCTCGCGAATGCGCCGGTCAACATATTGTACAGCGTCGCGCCCATGCTCCACACGTCTGCGGCAGGCGTGAGCCGCTTGAAGTCGATGATCTGCTCGCGGGGCATGAACTGAAACGTCCCCGCGAACTCGCCGGTGAGCGTCAGCGAGGTGAGGCCCGCCTCGTCGAACTTCTTTCCCAAGCCGTAGTCCGTGACCTTGACCGAGCCGCCCTCCAGCCTCGTGAGGAGCAGATTGGACGGCTTGAGGTCGCGATGGACGAACGTGTCCTTCTTATCCTCCTCTTTCAACTGATGGACGAAGGCCAGGCCCTCGAGCGCCTGAATTGCCAGCGGGACAGCCTCTGCCGGAGCCAACCGCCCCCCGCGCCGCCCCATCAGCCCATCCACGCTCCCGCCTTCGCAGTACTCCATGGCAAAGAAGAAGTTGTCATCGAAGGATCCGCTCTCGAGGAATTTCACGCACCGCGGGTGGTCGCACCGCTCGGTCACCTTGATCTCCCTGAGGAACTTCCGCCGGGCTTGGTCGATGACCCTGACTCGCGCCAGCATCACCTTGATGGCGGCGATGGTTCCGTCCTTCTTGCGCTGGGCTCGATAGACGGCCCCATTCCCGCCCTTCCTGATCAGGTTAAGGAGCTTGTAGCCGGGAATATCGTCCAGGCCGAGATCGCCCGCGACGCGAACGCTGTCCAGCATCCGGCCGACCAGGACCTCCGTGGGTTCGCAGGCGGCTGGGGGGGGCGTTTCAATCTGGACCTTGAAACGAGTCCCCCCCGCGCGGACTTCGTCCCCGTCGCTCAGGTCCACCTGAACGATGCCGCGCTTCACAGCCGCATCCGGAGACTCCCCAGGCGATCGCCCTCCGTATTTCTTTCCGTTGACGAAGGTCCCGTTCAGGCTTCCCAGGTCCCGGAGTCGTGCCTTCGGCGGGTTGACCTCGAGCAGCCATTGATGACGGGCGACCTTCTTGTCCTCCGCGCTCAGCCGGACCTGGCAGTTCCTCGATCGACCGATGACAAGAGCTTCGTGCTCCCTGAACTCGAACACTTTTCCCGGGGTCGGACCTTCAGTCATGGTCAGGATCACCTTGCCCGGCATGACGCCCTCCGCAGCGGTTTGCACACCCTCATCAGATCACCTTGGAAAGCGCCTCTCGGAATTCTGCGGCGGTCTGGTAACGGTCCTCCGGTTTGGTCCGAATCGAGCGATTGATGACCTTCGCCACATTGCCCGGAATTGCGGGGTCTCTCTTCTCGATGGGCACGACATCCCCCCTCAGGATCACTTCGATGGGGTCCTCACCCTCCTTGACATCCCGAGGGACTTGTCCGGTCAGCAGGTTGTAGAGCGTCGCACCCATGCTCCAGATGTCGGCGGGAGGCTTGACGTGCTTGAAGTCCGTCACCTGCTCCTTGGGCATGAACGGGAACGTCCCCATCGTGCTGTTGGAGGAGGTCATCCCCGAGTACCCGTACTTCTCAAAACTGCGCGCCAGTCCGAAATCGGAGACCTTCGCCGTCCCGCCACTTTCGGAGGTCAGGAGGATGTTTTCGGGCTTGAGGTCGCGATGCACGAATCCCTTTTTGTGCGCATGGGCGAGTCCGTCGAGGGCCTGGAGGATGAGGGGCCCCACCTCGGACAGCCCCAGCCGGCCCCCTCGCCGCTTCTGGAGGGTCCGGAGGCACCCCCCCGGGCAGTACTCCATGACGAAGTAGAATCCGGTCCCTGCAGAGCCCTGGTCGAGGAAGCGGACGATGTTGTCGTGCCGAAGCGACTTGAGGATGTCGATTTCGCGCGCGAACCTGTCCTTCGAAATGTCGTCGACGGCGATCTTGGAGAGCATGACCTTCAGCGCCACTTGAGAGTTGTCCGACTTCCGGCGGGCCAGGTAGACGGCCCCCATCCCCCCCTTCCCAAGGATCTTGACCTTCTCGTAGCCGGAGATATCTCCCGGCACGGCTTTTCCCTGCGCTCTTGCCGCATCGGCGATCAATCGGATGAGAATCTCAGCGGGATCGTCCGCGGCCGCATTCGGGGGGGGCTCCGCAAGTCGAGTGGGCTCATCGATCTCCGCCCCCTCGATCGAGACTACGAGCTCGGTCTTGCCGACCTTGATCACATCCTTGTCCTTCAAGTCCACTTCAGGGAACTTGCGCTTGGCCGCATCCCCGGGTTTTTCGTTCCTTTCCCGCTTCCCTCGCAGGACCTTGTTGACATCGGTCCCATTCAGGCTTCCCAGATCGCGAAGCCTGGCGAAGGGCGGATTGGCCTCGAGGAGGAAATGGTGCCGGGAGACGTACTTGTCTGGGATTACAGCGTGGCAATCGTCCGCCTTACCGAAGACGAACGTTTCGTGCTCCTCGAACGAGAACTCCTTGCCCTCCAGAGGCCCCTTGACCATCTTCAGCCTGACTTTTCCCGGCATCTCCAACTCCTTCGCTCTTAAACCCCCGTCCGCGATCGCATCTTCAACACCAGCCGCGGCACCCATGTTTTCGCGATCCAGTCCAGGTCGTCGAAGGGAGGAACTCGTTCCGCCTCCCATCCGGCGGACTGCAACGCGAACGCCATGCCCGGCGCCGTACCGCGGTTCGAGGTATGGATGAGAACAGGACAGCACGGAGGATGCCCCGCGAGAAAGTCCGCGACGTCCTGCCCGGTACCTGGATCTCGAGAGGCACCGCCCTGCTCCGGCAGCTCCACCAGGTCGTGGTCCAGGCTGATGAGCTTGACGCGAGCGAGATGGCCCCGGAGCCACTCGATCATCGCAGGGGCGCTGTCGAAGAACAGCCGTTCGTGGACGCCGAGATTCGCCGCAATCCCCGACTCCATGGCCTCTCGCCGGCGCGGGTCGTCTTCCAGGATGGCGATGGTCACCCCTACCCCCAATGGTTCAAAAGTCTATCACATGAACTCGGAATCGGTTTCTCCGCACTCCCACTTCTGAGGCCGGATACCCGTGGCCCAGAAAACCAGATCGGCCGGCGCTCGATGGTCGCCCGCGCCCGGGATCAAGGACGCCGCAATCTCGCCCAAACCGGTCGCGTCCTCCATCTGCCCCAAGGCGCGGGCATGACGCGCCGCCAGCAGGAGGAAGTGGCAGGAAAGCGGCGCCGCCGAGCCCGACGGTGCATTTCCGAAAACCCGCGCTTCCTCATCCAAGCGCGAAGAGAATCGGTGCATGATCGCCATGACCTCATCAGGGCAGCATTCGGCAGGCGATGGATCCGTCTCCAGGGCGCAGAGGTGCGCGGCGGCGGCCATCAACGCGACATGGCCCGAGTTCAGGTCCTTTAGACGAAGGAAGTTACCCACGACTTCCACCATGCGGTTCCTCACCTCTGCAGGCACCCACTCGGGAATCGCGCTCGCCAGGGCCGCACGGAGGAGGAGTTCCGGATCGTACGGGTGCACGAGGAGCTCCCGCAGCGCCTCGTTCAGGACCTCGACGGCGCCGCGCTCGAGAGGGACCCTGCGGTAGCACTCCGTCCGCCGGAGGAACTCTCGCGCCGTGACGGCCGCGCACGACGCCCCGAGCTCGAAGTTCTCGAGGCTCTCGCCCGCATGTCGATTCACCCATCCGGCCAGGTCCGCCCTCACGACCCCGCCGCTCATCGCCTTGAGCCCCTTCCAGTGTTCCAGCGGAATCAGCGAAGCCGCGTACTCCGGACCCGCGGGATTGCGGGTCACCCCGGCCTCGAACGCAGCCACCAGCCTTTCCCGGTAGCCCGAGAGCTCGTCCTGGTCGCTGAAGAACAGGCCCATGACCATCGCCCTCCCACTTTCCCTCTTGGACGGAGGGTGGGTCGGAGGTTTAAATCAGGGGATGCATTATTTATGAAACCGGATTCCCCCCGGCGTCCAATCCAGTCAGGGACACTGACGTGGAGCACTGGAGAAAGATGAGACGTCCCTCTCTCGAGACCGCACGAAGCGAAGGAGCCCGCGAGGACTTCCCCCAGGCCATCGTCCTCGCGGCGGCGAGGCTTTCGATCCGCAGCTTGGGGCGTCCGGCCGAGGTGATGTTCCATGCCGTCCGGCGACTTTCCGAGGGCACGGGGGGCCAGGATCCCCAATCCTTGCTGACGGAACTGTTCTCCCTCTCGCGGGACAAGGCGCGACACTTCCTGAGAGAGGCGCTTTGCCTCTACGGACACGACGAAGCCGTGGCAGAAATGTGCGTGTCGCTCGGATTCCTGTCCGCGGAAGCGCGCGTAAAGTGCCGCGAAGAATGGAAGCGCCGGTTGCGCTCGTGCGACCAAGCCCACTACACGGGCCTGCAGAGGATCCTTCTTGAACTGGGTTTCCTTAACCGACCGCGACTGGAGACCCTTCTCCGATGCCCCTTCCGTCTGCGCGAGCCCGCGCTACAGGGTGATGAACCGCATCAGGTGGGCCATCTCCTTGCGATGGCCGTCGAGTGACTTGGCGTACTCCCGGACCACTTCCTCGAGGCTCTTCCTGAGCTTGGGCTTTCCCTGGTGGACGTAGTTCTTTACATTGTCCAGCTCCACGCCGAACTGCGAGGCGATCTCCGCGTACGTCTTCTCCTCCAGGAAGTAGAGCCGGAGCGCCTCCGCCTGGCGCGGCGCCGCCTTCGAGCGCGCATTCCGGAGACGCCCCAGGGCGGCGTCGATCATCTCTCGCGCCCAGATCCGGTCGAACTCCGGCTCCTCCCCCTCGTCGCACGCGAGAAGGTCGAGCAGCGTCCGTTCGTTGTTGAAATCGATCATCGAATCGATGGAGACCGTTCGGCTCCTGTCCCGCTTTTGCCGGTGGTCGTACTTCTTGAGGTCCTGCACCACCTTCCGGCATATCCCCTTGAGGAAATTCCGGAACCTCCCCTTCGCCTGGTCCGCGCGTCCCAGGAGCTGATCGTTCAGGATGACAAGGAACACCTGTTGGGAGAGGTCCTCCGCAAGGGCGGGCTGCACGCCGCACACCCTGAAGAACTTAAGGACAGGCGGGCTGTAGCGGGCGCAGACCCTCTCCAGCATCCTGGGGTCGCCTTTCCCCGCCGCCCTCAACTCGCCCCAGATCGTGGCCGGGAAGATGCCGCTGGCGCTCATGGGTCAGACCCCCTCCTGCACGGCCAGCAGCGCCTGATGGAGCTCGCCCCCGTTCTCGAACCGCTTTTCGGGATCGCGTTCGAGACAGCACGCGATCACGGCATCGAGCCCCTCCGAGACGTCGGGGTTCCTCTCCCGGACCGGCACCGGATCCTCTTCCAGGGCGCACCGCCTCAGGTAGCCGATCTCATCAAACTCGGGAGGTATAGAGGAGGGAAAGTCATATCGCGCCTTCTGGGTCAGCAGGTAGTACATCAGGCATCCCATGCTGTACACGTCCGCGGAGGGATGGACGTGGCGACTGTCGATCCATTGTTCGGGGGGCATGTAGGCCAGCGAACCCTTGATCTCCCCTCGCGCGGACACGAAGTTCAGGCCCGCGTCCAGGAAGGGCTTGAGGAGATCGAAATCGGTGAGCTTGGGGATTACGCGGCCTCCCTCCCGGCTGAGGAGGACATTCCCCAGCTTGATGTCGCGATGCACCATGTTCTTCTGGTGGGTATAGGCCAGCGCGTCGGCGATCGGCACGCTGACCGCGAGAGCCTCCTCGGGCGACATCGGCCGCTTGAGCTGCTCGAATAGGAACTTATCCAGATCAACTCCATCCACAAGCTCCATGGCCCGGAAGAAGATCCCGTTGAGGAATCCGGAGTCGTGGAACCGCACGATGTTGGGATGAACCAGGCGGCTCCAGCCGGAAACCTCCCGGAACAGCGCGTTGAGTCTCTTCTCGTTGTCCACGAGGGTCAAGGGAACGAGTTTCAGGGCGACGACCTCGCCTGTCTTGGAGTGACGCGCCTTGAAAACCTGGACAAAGCCGTCCTCTTGGTGATCCACCTCACCGATGACCCCGAGCAGGAAGTAGGGCCCGAACGTCTCGATCGTCTTCGAGAAGTTCCCCCGGCAGGCGGAACAAACTACGGGTGCCGACGCCCGCACCTCCAGCCCCCGCCGCTCTTCGAAGGGGATGTCTTTCTGGCAGTGCGGACAGGTGAGAGGCAGGTGGGTCTGCGACGTATGCTCGATGCCGACCCGGATCTCGATGCCGCCCAGGCTGAGCATGTCCCCGTCCACGAGCTGCGCCTCGATCACCTTCCTCCCGTTCAAGAAGGTGCCGTTGGCGCTGTCGAGATCGCGGACGCGGCAGGCGGGCGGCTGCAGGTGCACGTAGCAGTGGTAATTGCTGACGACCGGGTTCTCGATGCGGAAGAACGCTTCCGGGGCTCTGCCGATCAAATAGTAGTTGGGCTCCTCAATGTCGGCACACTCCGGGGTCTTCTTGTCCTGTGCGACCTTAAGGGTGACGCGCATCAACGATCTTTATACCACGACGGGCAGGTCAATGTCATACGAGGGACCAACGTATTTAAAACCTCCTCTCAACCCCGGCCAATTAGCCACCATGGTTGAAAGGAGGATGGCGATGGTCAAGATGATGGCGACTCTCGTGGGCGTTCTGGGTCTGGCGACGCTGGCGCATGCTCAGAGCCGTGTGGCTCCGGTTCGCCCGCCCAAGCAATCGGACCAGGTCGTGAAAAGGAGCCCCCTGCCCACTCCACCGGCGCCCCAGAAGCACCCCCCTCAGTACAACAACAACATCCTGCGTCTGCCTCCGGCATGCGGGCCAGGCGACAAGGGGGGAAGGGTCAATCCCAAGGATGCGCCGCTCAACAGCGCCTGCAAGGACCACGACAAGCGATATGCGGACTCCGGCGGCAAGCCCTTCAACAACGCCCCCTTCACCGGCACTCGTCAGACAACCCAGGCCGACAAGACCCTCCGCGATCAGGCCCATACCACACCCGGCGTGAAGGCTCGCATGGTTGAGACCTACGAGACGCTCGTGGTCAAGACCAACGAAGCGAAGTTTGCGACGGCCGACGCAGCCAAGGAGGCTGCGGCCGCGGCCTCGAAACTCAAGCAGGAAGCAAAGGCCTCGATCGAGAGCTTGGAGAGCCGCGCTCGGGCTCTCTTGAAGAAGGACCAGGAGAAGTAAGTCGCCCGAAGGTATAGGATCGCGGAGAAGGGGCTCCACGCAGGAATCGTGGGGCCCCTTTCCGTTCCACCAAGCAGGAATCAATCGCTACAAGGGAGTGTCCGTATCTCTCGCGTTCGCGGTGGAGGCCGCTGAATGAGTGTCAACCGAGAATAGCCACACCCATCTCAATTAATAGGACGCGAATCTGGAGCCTGAAGGGTTCGACCGAGGGTCTGCCTTGAGAAAATCGTACACCGGTCGTACAAGGTCTTGGCGGGGAACACTGCCGCTTGTAAACTATTGGCCCTCAAGGTGGCGTACCCAAGTGGTCTAAGGGGACGGTTTGCAAAACCGTTATTCGTCGGTTCAAATCCGACCGCCACCTCCAATCCCCCTCGCAACGAGGGGGTTA
>CAZSCC010000517.1:0-22257 GCA_964604905.1 uncultured Planctomycetales bacterium | reverse complement strand
CTGCTTCAGCTTCACGAACGTGAGGTAGAGCGCCACCCCGAAGAGCAGCGCCGCGAACGAGATCGAGAAGGCCGTGTCCGTGAGGCGCAGGCTACGCGCCAGCAACGCCCCCGGCAGCGTCCCCGCCGCCAAGGCCCAGCCCACCCGATAGTCGATGCGGCGCCGCTTCACGTTGGCGCTCGTGGCCGAGAGCGCGCTCAGGAGGACGATCCCCAGGGAAGCCGCGGTCGCCGCCCCGTTCGTGAAGGGATGGCCCGTCACCGCCGCCCCGAAGAAGAGCAGGAAGGGCACCACGAAGAAGCCGCCGCCCACGCCGATGAGGCTGCCCACCAGGCCCACGACCAGCCCCACCGGCAGGAGCAGCAGGGCCGTGCGGAGGAGCTCGGGCATCGGGCCGAGTGTACACAGCCGCGCGCCTTCCTGCTAGACTGAGCCCGCCGAACCAAGTGTGTTTCCCTGCGGCAGGCTCACCGACCTCTTCGGAGGAACCGTGGCGCGCACGAAACGCGTGGTGTGCATCGGAGGGGGGACGGGGCAGTCCCAGGTCCTCCGCGGCCTCTCCCGCTACCCCTTCGACATCACCGCGCTCGTCGGCGTCACCGACAACGGCGGCCACAGCGGCCTGCTCCGCCGCATCTTCGGCATCCCCCAGGTCGGCGACATCCGCAACTGCCTCGCCTCCCTCGCCAGCGACGACCGCCTCTTCGCCGAGCTCCTCCGCTACCGCTTCCGCGAGGGCGAGCTCGACGCCGTGAGCCTCGGCAACCTGATCGTCTGCGCCCTCATCCGCCTCAAGGGCTCGCTCTCGGAGGGCATCGACGCCCTCCGCCGCGAGCTCGGCGTCCCCCACACGATCCTCCCCGTCTCCGACCAGTCCACCCACATCTGCGCCGAACTGGCCGACGGCCGCATGGTCCGCGGCGAGTGGGAGATCATCGGACGCGAGCCGCGCGTCCCCATCCGCCGGCTCTTCCACTGGCCCGTCGTCAACTGCCTCCCCTCCTGCATCCGCGCCATCGCGCTGGCCGACCTCATCGTCTTCTGCCCGGGTTCCTTCATGACCGGGATCCTCTCCGCCCTCCTGACGCGCGGGATCCAGACCGCGATCCGCGTCTCGCGGGCCCGGAAGGTCCAGGTAGTGAACATCATGACCCAGCCGGGGCAGACCGACGGGATGAGCGCTCGCGATCACATCGAGGTGCTCTCGCAGTACCTCGGGACCGCGCCCGACGCGGCGATCGTCAACTCGAAGCGGCCGCCCACCCCGTGGCTGAAGGCCTACAAGAAGGACGGCGCCGAGCCGGTGCGGCTCGACGTCGAAGGCCTGCGCGAGACCCGGGTCGTCGCCGCCGATCTCCTGGAGCCGCAGGGCAAGGACGTCCTGACCCTCTACGCCCGCAGCGCTGGCCAGGGCATGATCGCGGGGCCCCACTTCATCCGCCACGACCCCGTCAAGCTCGGCCGCGTCCTCCGCTCGCTCATCTGAGCCTGCGCCGGGGAATCCACGGGAGGAGCGCCAGGGCGCCCACGATCCAGATGAGCCCCGGCGACCCGCCGCCGGGGATCGAGCTCCCGCAGTGGCGCTTGCCGCCGCCGGAGGAGCTCGCCACCGCCGCGGCCGGGACCGAGCCCGGATTGGACGGATCCGTGCCCGCCTGGAATTCCTGGAGATTGGAGTAGCCGTCGCCGTCCAGGTCGCCGCTGGCGTCGGCGGCGCTCGTCGGGTTGAGGAGGAACTGGACCTCCCAGCCGTCGTTCATGCCGTCCCCGTCCGTGTCGGCATTGAGCGGGTGGGTCCCCCGCTGGAATTCCTGAAGGTTCGTCAGCCCGTCCGCGTCGGGATCCCCCGTGCCGTCCTCGGCGGCGGTGTTGAGGAAGTACTGAATCTCCCACGAGTCGGGCAAGCCGTCCGCGTCCGCGTCCGTCGTGCTGTCGTTGTCGGCGATCGTCACCGTGGCGCTCGACGAGCCGCCCACGATGTACCCCGCCCCCGCGGAGACCGTCAGGACCACCGTCTCATTCCCCTCCACCGCGCTGTCGTCCACCGGCGTGACCGTCACCGTCACCGACGTCGCGCCGGAGAGGATCGTCACGGGACTGTTGATGGCCGCGTAGTCCGTGATGTTCGTCGCCGTGCCGCTCCGGGCGATCGTGACCGGAAGGGCCGTGCTCGTCGTGCCCCCGGTCCGGGTGATCGTGAACGTCCCCGTAGCGGGCCCCGTCTCGGACGCGTTGGCGTCGGTCGCCGCGATCGTCACCGTCGAAGTGTCGTTGTCCGCGATCGTCACCGTGGCACTCGACGACGCGCCCACCGTGTATCCCGGCCCCGCCGCGACCGTGACGATGACCGTCTCGCTCGGCTCCACCGCCGAGTCGTCCACCGGCGTCACCGCGATCGTCGCCGTGACCGATCCCGCCGGGATCGCCACCGTGACGGGGATCGTCGTGTAGTCCGTTCCGTTCGTCGCCGTCCCGCCGACCGTCAAGTTGACGGTGAGCGCGGCGCTCCCCGACGTGCCGCGAGAGACCGTGAACTGGCCCGGGTTCCCGGCGGCCTCGGCCGCGCTCGCATCGGTCGCCGTGATCGTCACCGCCGGCGTCGAGGCAGCGCCCTTCACGATCGCGAAGGTGTCCGGCTGCGAGCCGTTCTCGCGGAGGAACGTGACGTCCATGCGATTGCCGTCGACGTCCAGCACCAGCGACCCCATGTTTCTAAGCGAGAGGTACATCGCGGCGTGGTCGAGCGCGCCGCTAGCGCTCACCTGCCCGGAGCTTCCCGCCACGACGTAGACGGTCCCCGAATCCGCGGGGGTCCCCGCCGCCTTCGTGTACGGAGTGGGATTCTGCCCGCCGCCCGCCTGCACCTTCAGCGCGTCGCTGAAGGTGCTCGAGTCCCCATAGTGGCCGTTGATGAAGAACGAGCGCTCGTAGGCGTGGCTGTGGCCGCCCAGGATGAGATCCACCCCCGCGTCCTCCAGGACCGGGTTGAACTCCGCACGCATCGTCGTCATCCCGCCGTCGGTGTCCGAGTCGTGGGACCCCTTGCTGTACGGCGGATGGTGCCAGAAAGCGACGATCCACTCGCGCGTCGTCGCCGCCGCGTCGCTCGTCACCCAGCTCTTCATCGCGTTCTTCGCCGTGGTGGAGGTGAGGATGTCGTAGGACTCCAGGCAGATAAAGTGGATGTTCCCGTAGTCGAAGGAGTAGTACGCCTCCGTCCCCGAGGAGGTCCCGCCGCTCTCGGCGTTCTTCGGAAACGTGAAGATGTCGTAGTACGGCCCCGTCTGCGCGATCGAGTCGGCCGTGTGTCCGTCATGGTTGCCGAGGGTGGACCAGAGCACCGACTTCCTCAGCATCGACCCGTAGACGTTGAAGACGTAGGACTGGTACTCCGCGTCCGTGCCGTCGTTGTACGCGTTGTCCCCCAGCATGAGCCAGAGATCGGTGTGGCGCGTTCCCGTGAAGGAATAGTAGGCGTCCCGCACCGACGTCTGGGCGGCGCTTCCCGTCCCCGCGTCGCCGAGCACCCAGATGCGCGTCGGCTTGGCCGTCCCGGGCGCCGGTGAGGTCACGAAGAAGTGGTTCGCGTCGGGAGCGAAGAGCATCGAGCTCGTGCTGCCGACGTGGTAGTAGTACTTCGTGTTGGCCATGAGGCCGGTCACCGACACGACGTGGTCCGTGACCGACAAGGTATTGTCGACGATCGTGGGGAGCGGATTCACGAGCGTCGTCCCGATCCGCACCCGGCTGTTCGTGGCCGAGCTCGTGCGCCACCGAACCACCACGCTGTTCTGGTTGCCCTGCTGGAGATAGGGCCCGCGCGTCAGCGTCTGGGCCCAGGCCGGCAGCGAGAGCGCCAGCAGCGCCGCCGCGGTCGCGATCGTCCCCCTAGCGGTTCTCATGGGTCGCCTCCAATTCGGCTCGCACCTTGACTTCCAGTTCACGGGTGGCCCGCGCCCCGCGCCGCGAGGCCGGGAGCGCCTCGATCGCCGAAAGCGCCGCGCGGAACGCCTCGCGCGCCTCGGGCGTCCGGCCTGCCGCGCGCAGGATCTCCCCCCGCCGGGCCAGCCACGGGTCCTTCCGCTCCGACTTCGCCGCGAGCCCCTCCAGCCGGGCAAGCGCGGCCTCCACGCGGCCGAGCTCCAGTTCCAGCTCGATCGCGGGATTCACCAGCGTCACGACCGGGCCCAGTTTCAGGATCCCCTGGTCCAGGCCCCGCAGCGCCTCCTCCCGATGGGCCGGGCCTTCCGCCCGGAGCGCCTGGGCGCGGTCGAGGAGGACTTCGGGATTCGGAGAGGGCGCGCGCGCCAGGGCGCGGTCGAGATCGGCCGCGCCCTCGAGCCGCCGGCCCAGCGCGATCAGCGCCCGGCCGCGCACCACGAGGCCGTCCAGGTGGTCCTTCCGGCACGCGAGGAAGCGGTCGGCCGCCGCTCGCGCCTGGGCTGCGTCGCCCGCGCCCAGCCACATTCGGCCGAGGGCGAGATCCGTCTCGGCCAGCCCGGGATCGGACGCCCGCGCGCGCTCGTAGTCGGCCTTCGCGGCCGCCCAGTCGCCGTGGGCGCGGTGCAGCTCGCCCCGTTTGAGAAAAAGATCCCCCCGCTTCGGCTCGGCGGCGATCTCCTTCGTCACCCGCGCGATCTGCAGCTCCAGATCGTCGTGGGCCGGCAGCGGAAACAGCATCAGAAGCGCGAGTATCGGAAGCCCCATCCCATCCCCCGGATTACTTGGTGCCCGGCACGTATTCGATCGTGAGCCTCGGCCGCCGCTCGGGGGCCGACGACTCGCGGGCGGAGAATCTGAATCCGTCGTCGTTGCTGTCGTTGGCGATCACGAAGCCGTGGTTGGCCGACGGATTCCGGATCCACGACTGGACGACCGCCTCACCCGCCTGGGTGAGCAGGATCGCGACCGTCCCCTTCTCGCGGGGCGCGACTGTGCCGACCGGCGACCGCGCCACGCCGGGGAATCCCGCCCAGACCGCCTCGGCCTCCACCCACGGACGCTTCACTTCATAGAGGTGGTAGCCCGCGCCCTGGGAGGTGCCGGTGACGTGGAGCGTGATCGAGACCGACCGCACCGAGCTCGACGCGGGAATCTCCGAGAGGTCCCACTTGAGGAGGGCGTAGATCTTCTTCCCCTCGACCTCGTCGCCGTCGGCCTCGAGCGTGTCGGCGGCGCCGAAGACGCGCAGCGGTTCGGCCCCCGAGACGCAGGTGTCGCTCGTCCCCGCGTAGGCCGGCGTGGGCCAGAGACCGTCCTGGAACTGGCCCGTGACGACGAGGACTTTCGACTCCAGCTTGGTCCCCTTCGCCGCGACCGCCATATGGCCGGCCGAGACGTCGATCGACGCGTTGTCCGTTCGCGTAAGCCGGACCTTCCCCTCGCGCACCTCGAGACGGGTGGAGTCCGCCGTGACGATGACCGAAAGCTGCGTTCCCAGGACGGTCGCCTCGGCATGGGGCGTGCGGATCGTCATCGGCCTTCCCGCGGGCTGCCGGGTCACCGTGACGGAGAGCGTCCCGCGGGAGAATTGGATCAGCTTGCCCTTCGGATCGCTGAGGCGCTCGATCGCCGAGTCGGCCGAGAGATCGAACCGCGTCTCGTCGGGATACCGCACCGAGACGAAACCGCGAGGACCGGCCTCGAGTCCCTGGTCCGGCAGGAGGTCCTGCCCCGTCTTGAGCGCACGGCGGCCATCCGAAGCCACGAGGGTGGCCGGCCCGATCACGCGGTCGACCTTCGCGAGGGTCACGACCGTGGGCTTCTCGGGCGCGACCTTCGGGGGCACCACCGGCGCGGGCGGCTTCTCGGGCGCGGGAACGGGCGGGGGCTTCACCTCAAGAATCCGGGGGGGCGGCACGACGAGGGGTTGCGGCGCTTCGGGCTCGGGCGGGCGCGGCATCACGAGACGCTCCGGCGCGGGCGGGCGCCGCTCGGGCTCCGGAGGCAGGGGAACCGGGACTTGCTGCTCCGCCATCGGCTCGGAAGGCGCCTGCCGGGGCGCGGCGGAACGGGTGGCGGCAAACACGCCGACCATGAAGAGGGCCGCGGCCGCGATCCCGGCCGCCCACCAGGCCCCGCGGACGGAGGCGCCTCCGCCGACCCGCCGGAGGCGGATCTTCGTGGTCCCGCCGGCCGAATGGGACGCGAGCGCCTTGGAGACGTCCGCCAGGAGCGCCCACTCCCGGACGAACTCGGCGAACTCGCGGGAGCCCGCTTCGCTCGCGAGGAGTTCGCTCAGCAGCCGCTGCTCGGCCTCGGTGAGCCGGCCCTGCAGGTACTTCTCGAAAAGCTCCTGGCTCATGCGCGTCCCTCCAGGAGCGGCATCTGCCGCGACACGCAATCCTGCAACTGCTTGCGGACCCGCGAAAGCGCGAGCCGCACGGCGTTGACGCTCCGCCTCTGTCCCTGGGCGAGCGCCTCGCACGACTGCGACTCCGCGTAGAAGCCCGAGAGGAGGCCCACGGCGCGGCGGTTGAGACCCGACATGCAGCGGTGGAGCGCCTGCCGCATGAGGCGCTGGCGGTCGGCGATCGCCTCGTCCAGGTGGGTCTGGACGCTCGCCGCCACGCGCTCCAGGAGTTCCTCTTCCAGCGCCGACCCCTTCCGGCCCTTCGCGCGGAGCGCCTCGAGCGACTTGTTGTGGACGATCTGCCGGGTCCAGAGGTAGACGCTGGTCCCCTCGCGGAACTCCGACCACTTGTTCATGACGATGATGAAGGAGTCCTGGACGGCGTCCTCCGCCCTCGACCAGTCGCGCAGGAGCGCGAAGGCGTAGCCCATGAGGGCGTCGCGGTACTGGAACGCCGTCTTGACGATCTCGTCTCTGTTCATGAATTCAATGATAGATGATCCGACCCATGGAAACATGTCGCCCCAATGGAGAAAATGGCGGGGGGCTACTCCGCCCGGAGCGCCTGGATCGGCTCGAGACGGGCCGCCCGCAGAGCCGGGTAGAGGCCGAACCCGAGGCCCACCACGAGGGAGAAACCGACCGACAGGGCGGCCGCCGGCCAGGAGAGGACCGCGTCCCAATAGCCCAGCCGAGACACCGCCCAAGTGGCTCCCGCGCCCGCGCCGAATCCGGCCGCTCCGCCCACTCCGGCCAGCAGGGCCGCCTCGAGCAGGAACTGGACCCCGATGTCCCGGCGGCGCGCCCCGACCGCCCGCCGCAGCCCGATCTCCCGCGTCCGGTCGCGGACGGAGATCAGCATCACCGCCAGGATCCCGACCCCGCCGACCAGGAGCGAGATTCCCGCGACGGTGCCGATCAACAGCGTCATCGACCGCGCGGTCGCCCGCTCGGCGGCCACCAGGCGCGTCTGGTTCTGGAGCGTGTACGGCTCGGCGCGCCCCCGCGACGGGTGGCGCTCGCGCAGGAGCTCCCGTACCTCCTCCTCCGCGCGCCCGAGGGCCTCGCTCCCCGCGGCCTCGACGTAGAGCGACTGGACGTACGGGATGTTGAGGAGCCGCCGCATCGCGGTCTCGAGCGGGATGAAGACCAGGTCGTCCTGATCGGTCCCGTTCATGTCCGTGCCCCGGGCTGCAGCCACGCCCACAGCCTCGAACGGCACGCGGCCGATCAGGAACTGCCGCCCCACGGGGTCCTCGCGCCCGAAGAGGCGTTCCACGACCGTGGGCCCGAGCACGGCGACCCGCCGCTTCGCGCGGTCCTCCTCCTCGTCGAAGGCGCGCCCCGACTTCACCCGGACGTTCCGCAGGAGCAGCCCCTCCGGCGGGGTGCCGATGACGTTCGTGCTCGCGCTCCGGGACTCCCACTTGACGGGAAACGTCCGGTTCACCGCCGGCGCGGCGCGGCGGACGGAGGGGCATTCCTCCTCGATCGCCCGTGCGTCCGCGGGGACGAGGACGGTGGCGACGTCCGACTGCCGCTCGCGCGCGGCCACCCGGCGCGCCGGCGCGGCGTTCACCACGAGAAGGCTCGTGCCCATCTGGCGGAGGCGCCCGAGGAGGCGCCGCTCGGCGCCCTGCCCCACGGAGACCATGAGGATGACCGCCGCCACGCCGATCACCATCCCGGTCACGCTGAGGAGCGTCCGCAGCTTGTGAGCCGCCAGGATCTCGCAGGAGAGGAGGACGTTCCGCGCGAGCTTCAAGACGCGACCGCCCGGTCCTCGACGATCCGCCCGCCCCCCAGCACGATGATCCGCCGCGCGTGTTCCGCCACCGCGCGGTCGTGGGTGACCAGGAGGATCGTCTTCCCCTCCCCGTGCAGCCGCCGGAAGACCGAGAGCACCTCGGCCCCGTTCTGCGCGTCGAGGTTTCCGGTGGGCTCGTCCGCCAGCAGCATCGCCGGACGGGTGACGAGCGCGCGGGCGATCGCCACCCGCTGCTGCTGCCCGCCGGAGAGCTGCCCGGGGCGGTACTGCTTCCGGTCGCCCAGGCCCACCGCGTCCAGCGCCTGCCCCGCCCGATCGAGGGCGTCCGGCACCTCCTCCTCGGAGTAGATCAGCGGGAGCATCACGTTCCGGATCGCGGGCGCCCGGTCCAGGAGATGGAACTGCTGGAAGATGAATCCGATCTTCCGGTTCCGGAGGCGGGAGAGCGCGTCGTCGTCCAGGCCCGCCACGTCCTCACCGTCGAGCCGATACTTCCCGCCCGTCGGCTTGTCGAGGCACCCGAGGATGTTCATGAGGGTGGACTTCCCCGTGCCCGAGGCGCCCATGAGGGCGACGTACTCCCCCGGCGCGACGCGGAAGGATATTCCTTTCAGCACTTCCGTGGCGACCGCGCCCCCGGAGTACGTCTTGACCAGGTTTTCGATCTCGATCATCGGCTCCCCCTTCAGATCTTTCCGTCCCGCAGGGCCAGCACCGGGTCGACGACGGCCGCCTTCCGCGCCGGATAGAGGCCGAAGAGGACGGCGAGCAGGCCGCACGACGCGACCGCGACGGCGAAGGGCACCCAGGTGATCTCGATGAACGTGTCGGGCCTCATCCGCGAGAGGGCCCACGATCCCGCCACCCCGAGGCCGCTCCCGACGAGCCCGCCGATCACCGCCACGCAGAGGGATTCCAGGAGAAACTGCCCCACGATGTCCCCTCTCCGCGCGCCCACCGCGCGGCGCAGGCCGATCTCCGCCCGACGCTGGGAGACCGACATCAGCATGATGTTCATGATCACCACGCCTCCGACCAGGAGCGCCACCCCCGAAACCGCGAGCAGCAGCGCCGAGAGCGTCGACGACTGCGCCGCCGCCGCCTCCTTCACGTCCTCCGGTTCGCGCACGAAGAAGTCGTCCTCCCCGCCGGCCACGATCCGGTGTCGCTCCCTGAGCAGCGCGCGGATCTCCTCCGCCGTCTTCTTGAGCGCCCCGACGTCGCGCACCTGGACCACGACCTGCTCGAGGTAGGGCCGTCCGAGGAGCCGCTTGGCCGCCGTCGTGAGCGGGACGACGATGCGGTCGTCCGCGTCCCGGCCTTCCGCGGTCGCCCCCACCTCGGCGAAGACCCCCTTCACCCGGAAGGTCTCGGTCCCCATGCGGACATCCTGGCCGACCGCCTCGGCCTCCCCGAAGAGCGCCTGCTTGACGAGGATTCCGATCACGCAGACCTTCGAGGCGTGGACCAGATCCTCGTGGCTGAGGAACTCCCCGCGCGCGACCTCGCGCCGGCGGATGTCCGCCCAGTTCGCCCCCACGCCGAACATGCGGGACTTGACGGAGTTGTTCCCGAACTGGATTTCCCAGCCCCGCTGGTTCTGGACGCCGGAGGCCTGGGCCACGTTCGGGATGGAACTCTCGATCGCGTGGACGTCGGGCTCGGTGAGCGAGACGATGTTACGATCGGTGCCCGGAGCGAAGACCTGCTTGGCCCCGCCGGGGCGCACCATGATCATGTCCAAGCCGTGCTTGGCCACGATCCCCATCAGGTGCTTCTTCGTCCCCTGCGCCACGCAGATGACCGCCGTCAGGGAGGCGATCCCGACGACCACGCCCGCCATCATGAAGAACGCCCGCGGTTTGTGGGCGACGAGCGCCCCCCACGCCTCCCCGAAGATCCGGCCCCCTCGGCTCATGGATTCCCTCCTTTCTCCGTCGCGGGCGCGTCGAGCAGGACTTCCTCGCCCTCCTCGAGCCCCGCGGCCACTTCGACCCACGGCCCGTCCTTCCATCCGACCTTGATCTCCCGCGCCCCCCCGCGAACGTAAGCGACGTTCCTTCCCCGCTCCCGCTTCACTGCCCGCGACGGGATCGCCAGCACGGTCCGGGTCTCCAGGTGGATCGAGACGGTCGCCGTCATCTCGGGGCGCAGCCGGCCCTCGTACGGCGTCACGATCTCGGCCGCCACCACGTACTTCACCACGTTGTCCTGGATGATCGCCTTGGGGTAGATCGCGATCGTCCTCGCCTCGAACTCCAGCGCCGGGAAGGCGTCCACGGAGAAGACCGCCCGCTGCCCGACCTGGACCTTACCGATGTCGACCTCGTCCACGTAGGCGTCCACCTGGAGGCGGCCCAGATCGATGATCGTGACGAAGGTCGGCGCGCTCAGGCCCGCCGCGACGGTCTCCCCCTCCTGCGTGGAGACCGATCCGATGACCCCGGAGATCGGCGCCTGGAGGACCGCATACGAGAGCTGGGTTTCCGCCCCCGTGATCGCCGCGCGCGCGCGCTCCAGCTCGGCCTGGGCCTGCTTGAGCTCCTCGCGATACTGCGTGCGGACGAGGTCCAGCGCCTTCCGGGACGATTCGAGCTGCGCCTGGGCCACGAGGAGCCGCTCGTTCGCCTGATCGCGCGCCTGCTGCGAGCTGAACTCCTTCTTGAGCAGGTCGTCCTGCCGCTCCAGCTCCTTCCGACCCAGGACGACGGTCGCGTCCCATCGCCGGATGTCCGCCTCGGCCTTCTCGACCTCCTGGGGGTACACCTGCTCGCGGCCGGAGAGCCGCGCCTCCGCCACGCGAGCCTCGGCCTTCCGCTCGAGGAGCGCCGCCTCGAGCTCCGCGCGCTCCAGCTCCGCGATCACCTGTCCCTTCTTGACCTGGTCCTTGATGTTCGCGTAGAGCCGCACGACCCTGCCCGAGACGCGGCTGCCCACGCGCACCTCCGCCCCGACCTGCGGCTTGACCGCGCCGGTCGCCGAGACGGTGGTCCGGAACTCCCGGCGCGCCGCCCGCGCCGTCTCGGGCAACGCCGCCGCTCCGCCGCTCTCGGACCCGCGCGAGCGGGCGAACCAGACGACGAGGCCCGCCGCGGCGAGGAGGGAGGCGACCGCGAGGACCCTCTTCATCGTCCCCCCGCCAGGCTCCGGCCGACCGCACGCTCGAACCGCGCCATCGCCGTGTACCCATCGAGCGTGGCCTGGACGAGGCGGACCCGCGCGGCCGTCCGCGAGGTCAGGGAGTCGACCAGCTCGATGATCGTCCCGGTCCCGCCGCGATACATCCCCTCCGCCACCCGTGCGCTCTCCGTGGCGCTCGCCACGAAGGCGCGGGCCGCCTCGATGGCCTCTCCCGCTTCGAGGAGCCGGGCGTGGGACGTCCAGACCTCGAGCTCCACGCCGCGGAGGAGTGCCTCGCGCTCCGCGAGCGCCCTGGCGAGTTCGGCCTCCGCCCGCTCGGTCCGTCGGACCGTGGCGAACCCGTTGAAGAGCGGGAACTGGAGCCCGACCCCGACCCACCACTCCTCGCGCCCGGAGATCCGCTCCGTGTCCCTCACCCCGTAATCCGCGCCGGCGCTGAGCGTGGGCCAGTGGCTCGCCTGCGCCGCGCGCAGTTCCGCCCGCCGGGCCTCGACCTGGGCGAGCGCGACCTTGAGCTCCGGCCGGCTCGCCGCCGCTTCGTCGAGGAGCCGCTGGATCTCCCCCTCCTCCTGCCGGCGGGCCTCCGGGGGGAGCTCGTGGATCTCGAACGTTTCCGAGACGCGCAGCCCCATCGCCTGGGAGAGCCGCCCCCGGGCGAGACGGACCGCGCTCCGGGCCCGGACGAGCTCGAGGTCCGCGTCGGCCTTCTCCGTCTCGGCCTTGAGCACGTCGAACCGCGCGGCGACGCCGCTCTGGTGGCGCGCGCGAGCGAGCTCCACATGCACCTGGCCTTGCCGCGACCGCTCGTCGGCGACTCCCAGGAGCGCCTGCGCCGCCAGCCGCTCGTGGTACGAGGTCTCCACCGAGAGGGCGACGTCCTGCAGGGTCGTGTCGTGGCGGAACCGCGAGGCGAGGAACTCCGCCTCGGCGCCCCGGACCCGCGCGTTGCGGAGGCCGCCGTCGAGGAGGAGATAACGGACGCCGAAGCCCGCGTGGAGGTCGCTCTCGGGGCTCGTCCCCTTCTCCCGGAGCTCCGGCGTATCGGTCCGGGCGGCGCCGACCACGGCGTCCAGGGAGGGATAGTAGGCGGCCTTCTCCTCCCCCACCCGGGCGGCCGCCGCCCGCGCGGCCTCCCACGCGCCGCGGGCGAGCGGGTGGCGCTCCAGGCCGATCGCGACGCACTCCGCGAGCGAAAGCGTTCCCTTCGGCGCCGAGCGCGGCTCTTCGCGGGCGACGCGCTGGGAGGACGGGGCTATCGGGAGGGGATCGCGCGCGGAACAGGCCGCGGCCAAGAGGGCGAGGAACGGGACGGACCCCTGGCGCATGGCCGCCATCGTGACGGACCCCGTCTTAAGGGGAGGTGACGCGAAGATTACGTTTTCGTCATCTCGCAGGGGAGGAGGAGGGTGACCCGGGTCCCCTTCCCGACCTCGCTCGAGATCGAGGCCGTACCCCCGTGGAGCTCGGCGATGCTCTTGACGATCGCCAGGCCCAGGCCTGCGCCCCCCGTCGCCGCGGCGCGCGAACGGTCGGCCCGGTAGAGCCGGTCGAAGACGTGCGGGAGGTGCTCGGGCGCGATCCCGCGGCCGGTGTCGGAGACCTCCACCCGCACGCGGCCGTCTTCTCGCTCGGCCCGGAGCGTCACCGCCCCGCCGGAGGAGGAGTGGGCGAGGGCGTTTTCGATCAGGTTTCCCGCGGCGCGCTGGAAGAGCGTGCGGTCGAGCCCGGCGCTCAGGCCTTCGGTCGCGTGGGACTTCAGCGTGACCCCCTTCTCCCCCGCGGCCGCCTCGTAGAACGCGCAGAGAGAGGAGAGCTCACCGGCCAGGTCCACGCGTTCCCGCTGGATCTGCGTCCCGGGATCCTCCGCGCGCGCGAGGAAGAGGAGGCTGTCGATCAGGCGCGAGAGCCGCGCGCACTCCTCGAGGGACGATCCCAGCACCTCCCGGTACTCCTCCGGGGTCCGGGGCCTTCCAAGCGCCACCTCCGCCTCGCCGCGCAGGTTGTTGACCGGAGTCCGCAGCTCGTGGGCGATGTCGGCCGAGAAGCGCGAGAGGCGCGCGAACGCCTCCTCGAGCCTCGCGAGCATCCCGTTCATGGTCGCCGCCAGCGACACGAGCTCCGAGGGGAGATGCTCCAGCGCGATCCGCTCGTTCAACGTCGACGACCGGATGCCGCGCGCGGTCTCGGAGATCTCCTCGACGGGACGGATCCCGCGCCGGGCGATGCGGTGGCCCACGAGGGCCGAAAGGAAGAGCGCCGCGGCCAGGATGGGGAACATCCGCAACCGGAAGTCCGCCAGGAGCTGCTGCTCGCGCGTGGCGTCCAGCGCCACCTGGATCACGTATCCCTCCGCGTGCGCCGCGAGGAGCTCGAAGGACGTCCCGGAAGCGGCCCGACGGCCGGCCACTCGGCCCTCGGCAGGGGACGGGAAGACTTCCGGCGGGAGCTCGCGCGCCATCCCCGGCGTCTCGGTGAGGACCCGGCCGTCCGGCCCCTGGATGCGGAGGAGGAGGCGGGGGTTCTGCCGTCCGACCGTCTCGACCTCGACCTCCTGTTTCAAGACCCGGAGATCGCCCGGGTATTCGCGGAGGAGGATCCTCAAGACCTCGACCTGGTCGGCGAGGACATCTGCGTCCTCGCGCTCGAGGTTGTCGACGAGCGCCCAGTAGAGGAACCCCGAGGCCGCAAGCACGATCGCGAACGCCGAGGCGGTGTACCAGACGGTCAGCCGGACCGCCAGGGATCCGCTACTTCCGCTCTTCGAGGACATAGCCCGCGCCCCGGACGGTGTGGATCAGCTTGCAGTCGAAAGGGTCGTCGACCTTCGACCGGAGACGGCGGACGTGGACGTCGACCACGTTGGTCCCGCCGTCGAAGTTCATGTCCCAGACCTGCTCGGCGATGAGCGTGCGCGAGAGCACCTCGCCCGGCCGGCGAGCCAGGAGCGAGAGAAGCGCGAACTCCTTGGGCGTGAGGTCGAGCCGCTTCCCGTCCCGCGAGGCCTTGTGGCGCACGAGGTCGATCTCGAGGTCCGCGTGCTTGAGCGTCTCGGGCTGCCGCGCGGGGCCGCGCCGCAGGATCGAGCGGACGCGGGCGAGGAGCTCCGAGAAGGCGAAGGGCTTGACGAGATAGTCGTCGGCGCCCAGTTCGAGGCCCTTCACGCGATCCTGGACCGAATCCTTCGCGGTGAGGAGGAGCACGGGGGTCTGCTTCCCCGCGCGGCGGAGCTCGGCGAGGACGGAGCGGCCGTCGCGACCGGGGAGCATGATGTCGAGGATCACGAGGTCGTGCCCGCCGCCCCGCGCCAGGTGGAGCCCCTCCTCGCCATCGACCGCGACGTCGACGACGAAGCCGTTCTCGAGCAACCCCTTCCGGAGGTAGGCGGCGGCTTTTTTCTCGTCCTCGACGACCAGGATCTTCATCCCGTCTCTATATGGAGGATGCGCGGCGCCAAATCAACTACTTCTTGGGCGGCGGCCCGCACTTCTCGCAGAGGTCCTTCCGCACGGCGAGGGCGCGGCGGCACTTCGTGCAGATGCCCTTCCCACAGCGGGCGCAGGCGCGGCTCCCCGCCTCGCAGACGGCCCCGCACCCGGGGCACTTGAACTCGCCGCTCCGCAGGTGGAGGTCGAGCGCGGTCGTGCCCTGGAGCAGCGATTCGCCGCAGACGTGGCACTTCCTTTCCCCGGCGGGATTCATCGTCTCGCAGAAGGGGCACGCCACGCCCTTCCCCGCGGTCCGGGCCGCCTCGGGCGTCTTCCCGTCGCGGCAGCGCTGGAGGTCGTCCAGGACCTCCTTCACGGACGGGTACCGCTTCGCGCGGACCTTGGAGAGCAGCTTGAGCGTCACCGCCGAGAGCCCTTCCCCGAGGAGGCTGTTCAGCTCGGACGGCTTCTTCGGGTCGACGGAGGTGTGCTGCTCGCGGAACTCCTTGGCGCCCGGCCCGGCGAAGGGGTACGAGCCGGTGGCGAGGGCATAGAGGAGGACACCGAGCGCGTAGAGGTCGGCCCGCGCGTCCAGAGGCCGGCCGATCCACTGCTCCGGAGAGATATAGGCCGGCGTGCCGACGATGAGGCCCTTGTACTCGTCCTTCGCGCCCTTCTCGAGGACGAGCCCGAAGTCGGTGATCTTCCCGCGGCCCTCGGAGGTGACGATGACGTTCTCCATCTTGAGGTCGCGGTGGACGATCCCCCGCTCGTGCATGGCGCCCAGGCCGCGGGCGACGTCGGCGACGATCGCGTAGAGGTCGTCCGCCGGGAGCGCGCCCATCTCGTCGAACCGGGCCTTCAGCGTCTCCCCCTCGAGGAACTGCATGACGATGTAGAAGAGGCCGCCGTCGAGGCCGACGTCGTAGACCTGGACGACGTTGGGGTGCTCGACTTTCGCGATCGCGCGCGCCTCGGCGAGGAGGCGGTCGACGGCGGCGGGGTCGCCCGACTCGACGGAGAAGGCCTTGACGGCGACGGGTCGGTCGAGCGCAACGTGGCGGCCGCGGTAGATCGCGCCCATGGAGCCGCGGCCGATCAGCGTCTCGAGCCTGCAGCCGGCAAGCATGCCGCCGGACAGTTTTTGCGAGTCCATCCGTTGCGTCCACGCCCCTATCGGGCGCAACCGGTCAATCCCCTTGAATCCTCGTGGATTGTACGCCCGAGGGGCCCAGGATGAGGCGTTCTATTTTCGAGGGAGGGGGCGCCGGTCCGGGCCGGGGCCGCGGGCCGGCGCCCCCGATGAGGAATCCTAGAACTTCGCGTCGAGTCCGAGGATGAAGTTCGTCCCGGGCTCGTTCACGCCCGAGCCGTGGCTGCGGTAGTCGTGGTTCGTGATGTTCTCGACGGCCGCGGTGGCGCTCAGGTGCTTCGAGATCCGGTATCCTCCGCGGAGGGCGTAGGAGGTGTAGCCGGGCGTCCCATGTTTGGGGGGAATCCGCTGGGTATCGGTGTTGTCGCCGGGACCCATGTGCTTCTGCCGGTCGGCCACCGTGACGAGCCCTTCGATCCAGACGCTGGAGGCTTCGGGCTCGTAGCGCGCGCCGAAGTGGAACACTTGTGGGGGGACCTTCCCGAGGGGTTCCTTGTCCCGGGTGCTGGCGTTGAGGTACTGCTCGGAGTAACCCCGGCTGTACCCCCAATCCCCGAAGAAGGAGATTTCCGTCGTGAAGCGGTAGAGCGCGGAGACCTCGCCCCCGTAGACGTATCCCTGCGAGTTGTTCTCCTTGAGCGCGGCGCCCGTGGCCCCCGGCGGAGGCGAGGGAGGGAGGGCCGTCGCGACGCGAATGATCATGTCGTCGATGACGGTGTAGTACCCGAAGGCGCTGAATTCCCAGGTGGGATATTTCGCCCGGAGGCCCAGGTCGAAGGTGTGGAACTTCTCAGGGTCGAGGTCCGCCGTGGGCAGTTCCACCGTGCCGGAGAGGGCGAGGGTGAACGAGGTTGAATCGGTCAATCCGGGGGCGCGGAACCCCATGCCCCACCCCGCGATCGCGTTCCAGTGCTCGGTCACGTGATAGAGGAGCCGAAGGCTCCCGGTGACGGCCTGGTAGTCCTCGTCCAGGTCGTTGAAGGGCACGCCGGGGTCTCCTGCGAAGCGCTGGATGTCCTTGGCGTCGACGGAGGAGCGGCTGAAGCGGACGCCGGGAGCCACGTCGAGGGCGCCGATCGAGAACTCGTCCTGGACATAGACGCCCATCTGGTCGTAGGTGGCGTCGCCGGCCACGATCCCGCGGTCGAAGTCGATGCGGGTCCCGTCCACCTGGAAGTAGTGGCCGTCGGAACGCACGAGGTCGCGGTAGTATTCGGCGCCGAAGGTGAAGTAGCCCAGGGGAGTCTGTTTGCCCGCCTGGATCCACACGGCAGGAGTGTCGACTTCGAACGTGGTCTCGAACGCCTTCACGGCGGTGGCGGGCGCGACCGCGGTGGCGAGGATCCGCTCGCGCTCGGTCTGGCGGTGGATGGAGAGGCTGGCCTTGAAGGCGTCGATCAGGCCTCCCGGCGTTTCCAGGTGGTACTGGAGGTACGCGAGGTTGCGGCCCTGGTCGAAATCGCGGGTGTCGGTCGACCCGCTGACGGTCGTGCCGTGGAAGGACTTGGAGTAGAGGGTGCTGTGCCAGCGGGGCGCGTCGCTCTGGCGGGTATGCTGGAAGGCGGCGACGAGCTTCGAGGTCGGGTTCAGGCGAAGCACGAACTTGACGTCCCCGTCGTACTCGTCGTAGCCCGAGTGCTTCATGAGGCCGGTGTGGCGGCCGCCCATGAGGTCGTCGAAGTTTCGGTAGGTGCCGCCCAGGAGCCAGCCGAAGTCGCCCTCAGTTCCGCCGAACTCCTGGCGGGCCGTGTGGGAGTTCTCGGCGCTGGCGTAGCGATACAGGGTGCGGGAATGGAGGGGGGCCTCTTCGAGGTCGGGAGAGCGGGTGAAGACGTAGGCGGTGCCGCCGATCGAGTCGCTCCCGTAGAGCACGCTCGAGGGTCCCCGGATGACCTCAAGCCGGTCGATCAGGTAGGGGTCGACCGTGCCCCAGTACTGGTTGGGTCCCTCGCGGAAGAGTGAATTGTTGAGCCGGATGCCGTCGATCAGCATGACGTTCCGGAACCCGGTGAAGCCGCGGATGAAGGGCGAGCCCTGGCCGATGCCGGTCTTCTGGACGCCGATGCCGGGCATCTCCTTGAGGGCCTCGGGCGTGGTGCGCGAGTTCCGTCCTCTGAGTTCGTCCCCGGTCACGGCACCCACGGAGTAGGGGATGTTAAAGGCGTCCTGCGGATTGAGCGGCGAGGAGATGACGATGACTTCCTTGGGTTTCTCCTGCGGCTGCGGCTGCGGCTGCGGCTCCTGCGCGGCGGCGGCGAACGATCCCATCAACAGCGCGAGCACGATCCAGACGCGACGCATACGGGCTCCTCTGTGAATATGGAGGGCCTGAAAGGACCCGCCCCCCGACCCGGCCTAGAAGCGCAATTTCCGTGCCACCTGTGATTGGGGAGGCGTTCTGCGCAGGAGCTGATCAGCGCAGCTTGAAGGTGAAGCGGACGCGCGTGATGCTCTCGACGGGCTCGCCGTCGCGGAGGGCGGGCTGGAACTTCCAGGTGCGGATCGACTGGAGCGCCGATTCGCCGAAGGCCGAGAAGTCGGACTGCTCGACGATCTTCGTCTCGCCGGGGGAGCCGTCCTTGAGGACCTTGACCTCGACGATGACGTAGCCTTCGATCTTGCGCCGGCGCGCGGCGAGCGGATACTCGGGCGGGGGGTTGTAGATCTCGACGGAGACCTGCTCGGTTTCGACCTGCGCCGCGGGGGGCGGGGCGGGAACGGTCACGCGTTGAGTGGCGAGAGAGGGAGGGAGCGGACGGCCGAGGGCGGGAGCGGGCTTCTCGGGCGCCGCGACGGGCCGCTCGGGTTCGGCGACACCATCGGGTTGGGTCAGATCGGGGGGCACCTCGACCGGCGGGACCTCGTCCACCTCGAGGCGGGTCGGCTGAAGGGTGGGGGTGGAAAAGTCGATCAGGGTGACGGTGGGTTCGGCCAGGTCGAAGGAGAGGGGGGTAGGCCGGGTGGTGCTGAGGGCGACCTCGGGAGCGCGGAACCCGCCGAGACCGAAGGCGACCAGCATCCCGGCGGAGGCGAGGTGAAACAGGGCGGAAAGCGTCAGGGAAACGATGCGGGGCATGGGGGTATGGAATGGCAATTGGCGTGCCATGGCCCTACAGGGCCATCCGCTGTATAGAAACTAGCCACCCCACGTCTACTTTTGAGTCAAGTTGGGGGGGTAGTCGGCCATGTGGGATGGGTCGGTTTTCCCGTCGACATGCCGGCGGGCGGTGGCGTGGTAGCGGAGGGCGCGGGCCTCGGACTCCTTCCAGAACGCCTCATCGGTCTGGCCGATGACTTTGCCGGGGACGCCGACGACGATCGAGCGGGGGGGGATGACCTGATCTTCGCGGATGAGGGCGCACGCGGCGATGAGGCAGCCCTCTCCAATTTCGGCTCCGCTCAGGAGGACGCTGTTGATGCCGATCAGGCAGCGGTCGCCCACCTTCCGGGCGTGAATCATGGCTAGGTGGCCAACGGTGACGTGGCGGCCGATGACGAGGTCCTTGCCCGGATCGCAGTGGAGGACGGAGCCATCCTGGAGGTTGCTGTACTCCCCGACGGTGATGGAGGCCATATCTCCGCGGAGGACGGCGCCGTACCAGACGGAGACGCCGGCCGCGAGGGACACCCGCCCGACGACGACGGCGTTCTCCGCGACGAGGACGCCGCTCCGATCGACGAGCTTCATGGGCACATGATAGCCGTGGGGCCCCCGATGTCAATCCGCCCAACTGTTCATCTGGGCATCGGGTGTCAAGATGAACAGTTGAGGGAAAATGCGGTCGGCGATCATTTTTCGTGTCGAGTTTTTGGCCCCCTTGGGACTTCCGGGTGGAGGGGCGCGTGCCCCCTCCCTGGAGGTGAACGATGGCCGGCCGGCGCAAGAAACTGATCTGGCGGAGGAAAGGTCTGCCTCAAGGCTACTTCCATCTGATCAATCGAGGGGCCCGGAAGTTGAGCATTTTCGCGGACGACAGGGATCGATCCGCGTTCGTCAGGTTGCTGGGGCGATTCTCGTTGAAGTACAAGATCCTGGTCATCTCCTGGTGTTTGATGCCCAACCACTTCCACCTGGAAGTGCTCGCCACGGGGGCGGCGATGTGCCGGATGATGCACGACCTCCAAAGTACCTATGCGCTGGCCTACAACAAGCGACATGGCACGACGGGATGCATGTTCCAGGGGAGATACCGGTGCTTGGGCATCAAGACGGAGGAGGGGCTGGCCATCGTGAGCCGGTACATTCACGCGAATCCCCGGGATTTGGGCATCCAGGCCGGGGACTACCTCTGGTCGAGCTGCAGGAGCTATCTGGGCCTGGCCCGGATCCCGAGGTGGCTCCATCCGGAGCCCGTCCTGGAGGTGATCCGAAGAGAGGACCTCTCTGACAGGGAAGCCTACCGGCAATACATGGCTGCAGTCCCTCCCAAGAGGAGGAATGTCGGGAGCACCCATGATGAACTGGAGGATATGGACATCGAGAAGGTGCGACGCCTCGAGGAGAAGCTCTCGGAGAGATGGACCGTCCTCGGATCGAGGCTCGGAAAGGTCTCCCTGCAAACGCTCGTCTGCTGGTCAGGACGGGAGATCCACGGAATCCCCGCCCACATCCTTGCATCCTACTACGGGTATGCCTCGGCGAAGTCGGTGAATGCGATCGTCCATCGCTTCGGAGACCGAGCCGGAAAGCTCCCGGATCTCGGAGGGTTGCTGGTGATTGACCTGTTCTAAGGGCGCGGAGCCTGGCGCCTCTCAACTGTTCATCTGGGCATCCGATGTCCAGATGAACAGTTGGCTCACGTTATTCGCGGGGATCGGGGAGGAGGACCAGAAGAAGGGTCGCCAGGGGGCCCAGGAACACGGAAATCACGAACCAAGCGAAGCCGCCCCGGTGCTTTCCCTGGGCCAGCCCGGCATTAATCAACGCCAAGGAGCCCCATCCGACAAACCACTCGTGCTGGATCGACATCTCCACCTCCTATCGTCGCATCCATCCGACGCAGGAGGAGATAGCCCGTTACGAAGTGTTCATCTGGACACCCGATGCCCAGATCAACAGTTCTATTGCAACCCCAGCAGCTCGGCGAGGTTGGCCTTGCGGGTGATGATCGGCTCGATCGCCCCCTTCGGGCTGGTCAGGAGCACGTTCACGCCGGGGCCGTGGCCCGCGCGGCGGCTGGAGCCGTGCGAGACCACTCCGATCGAGATCGCCCCCCCCTGCCACCGCGACCCGTGCGAGGCGTCGTGGTCCGAGATCGCGACGAGGTCCCCCAGCCGCAGCTGGTCGAGCGAGTATTCCTTCACCGCCTCGGGCGAAGTGGACTGGATGTCCACGTCCCCGCTCCAGCCGCTGGCGCAGCCGACCCCGTTCCCCATCAGCTTGCCGGGGATCACCTTCGCCACCGGGATCCGCACCTTGCCGCCCTTCTCGGAGGGGTTCAGGGCCTTCAGCAGACGGGCGCTCATGTTCATCACGCGGACGTCGGGATAGTCGGGAAGCGCGAGGCCCACCCCGCCGGCGCGGATCTGAATCGTGTCGCCCACGCAGAGGCGGTCGACGACCCGCTTGGGGAAGTAGACCAGCACGCGCGGATCGCACCCGCCGACCTTGCCCGTCACGACGCCCGGCGTGCCCTTCAGCTTTGCGTCCTTGCCCTCCATGCACGCCTCGGTGATCACCGCCTCGTTGCCGACGCAGGCGTAGAGCGCGAGGCCGGCGTTGGACTCCTCGCAGCAGTTCGAGATCGCGACGCCCGGCTCCACCTGGTCGCCGCCCGCCCAGTCGAAGGCGGGATCGCCCACCTTGACGGAGAAATTGATCCCGGAGAAGCCCACGGGAACGCCCGCGCTGCCGTCAAAGGCCACCTTCTCGTCCTTGCCGCAGACCGAGGGGTGGCAGATCGTCCCGCTCACGGCCATCTCGACCAACTTCTCCAGGTTCGTCTTGATCATCCATGTCCTCCCTAAGCGACCAGGCTATTGAAAGCAGGCTTCGCCCCTACCCGGGGACCTGCGTCCGCGTCTCGTCCTTCGCCGCCGGCCGGCGGGCCAGCGGGAGCGTCACCGTCACCGTCGTCCCCCGCCCTCTCTCGCTGCGGAGATCGAGCTTCCCTCCGTGGTTCGACACGATGTTCTGCGCCACGGAGAGCCCGAGCCCCGTCCCCTCCCCCACGTCCTTCGTCGTGAAGAACGGGTCCATGCAGCGCGCCAGCTCCACTTCGTCCATCCCGCAGCCGTTGTCGGCGACGGAGACCTCCCCCGCGTCCGGCGTCGACCGGTGGTAGACCGTCACCATCCCCTCGCCCATCACGCACGCGTCCACCGCGTTCATGAGGACGTTCAGGAACGCCTGCTGGAGCTCGACCGGATCGGCCATCACCGCGGGGGCGTCCGGCGGCACCTCGTTGCGGATCGAGAC
>CAZSCC010000516.1:0-12425 GCA_964604905.1 uncultured Planctomycetales bacterium | reverse complement strand
TGGTCCCAGTTGTTGTGGTAGATCTGGACGAAGCGGACGCCGCGCTCGACGAGGCGGCGCGCCATGAGGACGCTGTTGGCGAACGAGCCGGGCTTCTTCGCCTCCTCGCCGTACAGCTTGAACGTCGATTCGGGCTCCTTGTCGATCGCGGTGAGCTCGGGGACGCTCGCCTGCATCCGGAACGCCATCTCGTACTGGCTGATCCGCGTGTGGGTCTCGGGGTCGCCGACCTCCTTGTAGTTGAGCTCATTGAGCTCCTTCAGGCCGTCGAGCGTGGCGCGGCGGACGTTCTCCGGCACGCCGGGCGGGTTGTTGATGAAGAGGATCGGGTCGCCCTTCGCGCGGAACGAGACGCCCGAGTGCTCGCCGGGCAGGAAGCCCGACGACCAGAGGCGCGCCGAGATCGCCTGCTCCTGGTCGCGGTTGGACGGGGTCGCGACCAGCACGACGAACGTCGGCAGGTTGGTGTTGAGCGAGCCCAGCCCATACGAGGCCCACGATCCCAGGCAGGGCCGGCCGGTCACCTGGTTGCCGGTCTGCATGTAGCAGATGCCCGGCTCGTGGTTGATCGCCTCCGTGTGCATCGAGCGGATCCAGCAGATGTCGTCCACGCACCGGGCGAGGTTGGGGAGGAGCTCCGTGACCCACATGCCGCACTGGCCGTACCGGCCGAAACGGTACTTCGACGGGGCGACGGGGAAGCGGGCCTGGCCGGAGGTCATCGTGGTGAGGCGCTGGCCGTTCCGGATCGACTCGGGCAGGTCCTTGTCGTACATGGCCTGCATCTGCGGCTTGTAATCGAAGAGGTCCATCTGCGCGGGGCCGCCGACCATGTGGAGGTAGATGACGTTCTTCGCCTTGGGAGCAAAATGGGGCTTCGGCAGGCCCTTCGACTCCTGGGCGAGAAGCGAGCCCGCCCCGCCCATCAGCGCCCCGAGCGCGGCGGTGCCGAGCGCGTTCTTCCCGCGCGTCAGGAACTGCCGGCGCGTCTCGGACTTCACCCACTCTTTGAAAAGTTCCATGCCCTTGGCCCCCTGCGGTTCGGCTGTCAGCTCTCAGCGATCAGCAGCCTCTCTGGCTGAATGCTGAACGCTGACGGCACTACTTATTCAAGGCCTCGTCGAGATTCAGCATCTGGTTGCAGACCATCGTCCACGCGGCGAGCTCCGCGGCATCGAGCGCGGGGTCGGGCTTCGTTTCCCCTACGGCCAGGAGCTTCTTCACGTCCTCCGGGTTCGCCTTGTAGTGGTCGAGCAGGCTCTTGCGCATGCGGGCGACCACGCCGGCCTCCTTCTCGGAGAGCGGCCGGGAGAGCACGCGGCGGGCGATGAACTGCTGCCGCGCCGCGTCGTCGGGCTGTTTCATCGCGTTCTGCGCCAGCGCGCGGGCGGCCTCGATGAACTGCGGGTCGTTCAGCGTCACCAGCGCCTGGAGCGGCGTATTGGTCCGCTCGCGGCGCACGCACGAGAACTCGCGCGCGGGGGCGTTGAGGATCTCGAGCGACGCGGGGGGGGCCATCCGCTTCCAGAACCAGTAGAAGCTGCGGCGGTAGAGCGCCTCGCCCGAGTCCTGCTTGTAGATCTTCGTGTTGCTCTCGCGCATGCCGACCGCGTCCCAGACGCCGTCAGGCTGGTAGGGCTTCACGCTCGGGCCGCCGATCTTGGGCGAGAGGAGCCCCGCCGCGGCGAGCGCCGAGTCGCGCACCACCTCGGCATCCATGCGGAACCGCGGGCCGCGCGAGAAGAGGCGGTTGGCCCGGTCCTTCTCGATCTTCTCCTTCGTCGCCGCGGCCGACTGGCGGTAGGTCGCCGAGGTCAGGATCAGGCGGAGCAGCTTCTTTACGTCCCATCCTCCGTCGCGGAACTCGACGGCCAGGAAGTCGAGCAGCTCGGGATGGCTCGGCGGGTCGCCCATGATGCCGAAGTCCTCGGCGGTCCTCACGATCCCGGCGCCGAAGAGCTCCTGCCAGAAGCGGTTGACGGTCACCCGCGCGGTGAGCGGGTTCTCCTTCGCCATGAGCCACCGGGCAAGGCCCAGGCGGTTCTTCGGGGCGTCGGGCGCGAGCGGGTGGAGCGCCGAGAAGACGCC
This sequence comes from uncultured Planctomycetales bacterium, assembly GCA_964604905.1. GTDB lineage: Bacteria > Planctomycetota > MHYJ01 > MHYJ01 > JACPRB01 > JACQFK01. Next base: position 10,337 of record CAZSCC010000516.1, on the reverse strand, counting down.
GGCCTCGACCTTGTCGCGAGGCTTGTCGTACTCTCCCCGGAAGAGGATGCTGGCCGTGGGCATGCTGCCCTTGCGCTCCTCCATGACGTGGGCCACCGACGCGCGGTCGCGGATCCCCTTCTGCTCGGCCTCGAGCGCGGTCTGAGTGTCGCTCGCCGCGGAGATCTGGGCGTCGCCGCCGGAGAGGACGTCGAAGAGTTCGTCCTTCTCCTTGGGCGTCCGGTCGAGCGGCGACCGGGCGAAGAGGTCGCGGGCCTTGGGCTGGAGGGCCAGGCGCTTCACGTCGGCGGGCGAAAGCTTCCGGGAGTAGATGCGGACGTCGTGGAGCGAGGCCCCCGCGAGCGGAGAGCTCTTCTTTCGCCGGCCCACGACGAAGGGCGTCTGGGTCTTCGTGGTGCCCTTCAGCGTGTCGGCCTCGACGCGAAGCTTCGTTTCCTTGCCGTCGACGAAGATCCTGAACCCGGAGGCCTTGGACGATCCGTCGTAGGTCACGAAGAGGTGCTGCGACTGCCCGGGCTTGAGCGGCTTGCCGGTGGTGACGACCTTGAGGGCGTCGTCCTTCCACTTGTGGACCAGGTGGGAGACCACCTCGCCGTTCTCGACGTAGAGGTCCCAGCCGCGGAAGCCGTCGTCGTCGTCCATCCGGGCGAAGACCGAGGCGGCGCCGCTGTGCCCGGGGTTCAGCTTCAGCCAGCACCCGAAGGAGAACTTGGCGTCCTTCTCGAAGGCGCCGACGTCGGCGATCTCGAGGGGCGCCTTCCCGTCGAGGACGAGGGCCTTGCCCTTCTCCCACTGGACGGGCCCGGCGGCCTTCACCTTGATCGGCTTCCCGTCGAGCACGCCCGCGATCGCGTCGGCGGGCTGCTCGCGGTCGAGCGGCAGGTGGAACGCGGGGGGGCCGATCTTCTCGACCTCGCCATCCCAGTCCTCGGGGAGGGCGATCTCGAGCCAGCGGTCGAAGTCGCCGCGCAGGGCCTTCTTGCGCTCGGCGACGGCGTTCTTCGCGGTCTCGAGCTCCTTGGGCATCTCGCCCCAGCGCTTCTCGTCGGGCGGCTTGGGGAGGACCAGGATGGGCGCGGTGTCGCGGATGTTGCCGTCCATGGCATTCTGGGTCGTGTTCCGGAAGAACGCGCTCAGGGAGTAGAAGTCCTTCATCGTGATCGGATCGAACTTGTGGTCGTGGCAGACGCAGCAGTTGGCGGTCAGCCCGAGCCAGACCCACGCGGTCGTCTCGACGCGCTCGCGGGCGTAGTGGGCGAGGACCTCCTCGTTGATCGAGCCGCCCTCGTTGGTGGTGATGCCGCAGCGGTGGAAGCCGGTGGCGATGATCTGGTCCTTGGTGGGCTCGGGGAGGAGGTCGCCCGCCAGCTGCTCGACCGTGAACGTGTCGAAGGGCAGGTTGCGGTTGAACGCCGCGATCACCCAGTCGCGGTAGGGCCAGATCTCGCGGAAGTTGTCGAAGTGGAGCCCGTGAGTGTCGCCGTACCGCGCGGCGTCCAGCCAGTAGCGCGCCCGGTGCTCGCCGTAGCGCGGCGAGGCCATCAGGCGGTCCACCATCTTCTCGTAGGCGTCGGGCGCCTTGTCGGTCACGAACGCTTCGACATCCTCCGGCTCGGGGGGGAGGCCGACGAGGTCGAGCGAGACGCGGCGGGCGAGGATGCGCCGGTCGGCCTCGGGGGCGGGCTTGAGCCCGGCGGCCTCGAGGCGCGCGAGCACGAAGGCGTCGATGGGATTGCGGGCCCACTTCGCGTCCTTGACGGCCGGCGGGGCGGGCCGCTCGGGCTTGAGGAGCGACCAGTGCGGTTCCCACGGCGCGCCCTGGGCGATCCAGCGCTTGACGAGCTCCTTCTCCGCGGGCTTGAGGACTTTCTTCGCCTTGGGGGGAGGCATGACCTCCTCCTTGTCGGTGGAGGTCAGGCGCTGATAGAGGGGGCTGGCCTCGGGCTTGCCGCGGACGATCAACGTGGCGCCGCCCTCGCGGGGGCCGAAGAACCCCTCCTCGCGGTCGAGGCGGAGCTTGGCCTTGCGGCTGCCCGGATCGGGCCCGTGGCAGAGAAAGCAGTTCTCGGCGAGGATGGGTCGGATGTCGCGGTTGAAGCGGACCTTCTGCTCCTGCGGATCGGCGGCGGAGCTGCCGGCGCGTCCGGCGCCGAGGAAGACGAGGAAGATCAGCGCGGTGTGGATGCGTCGCATGTTCGGCTCGCGGCCCCCCAGTTTGGCTACCTTATTCTATAGCAGATACGCCTGGGGATCATTACCCGATTGGAGGGATTCGGGTGGAGGACGAAGGGGGATAGGGAGATTGCTGGGGATCGGGTGACCCTTTCCATTTCGACTGGATCGCCGTATCTCCTCTCATCTCTGGATCTCCCGCCGTCTCTTGCCCAGCTATTTCCCGCTGACCTTGTACTCCCGCCAGAGCCACCGCAGCGAGTCGGGCAGGATGCTGCCCCCGTGGATGTCGTTGTGACCGCCCACGCCGCCCACGAATTTGAAGTCGTACTTCGCGAATTTGAGCGACGCCGCCATCTCCTGGTTGGCCAGCCACCAGTTGCCGTGCTCGTTGTCCAGATCCTTCTCGCCGTCCTGCAGGAAGACGCGGATCGGCTTCTTCGGCGTCTTGCGGATCAGCGCCGGATAGACGTGGCCGCCCCGGATGTTGGTGAAGCTCCCCACGTGGCTGAGCACCTTGCGGAACGCGTCGGGCCGCTCCCACGCGGCGGTGAACGCGCAGATCCCGCCCGAGCTGATCCCGCAGATCGCGCGGCCCTCGGGGTCCTCCGTCAGCTTCACCGTCTTCGCCACCTCGGGGAGGATCTCCTCGAGGACGAACCGCGCGTACTGGTTCGACAGCGTGTCGTACTCGAAGCTTCGATTGTTCTTGTCTCCCCAGCCGGGCTTGGGCATCGTGTCGGATTTGTGGCCCGGGTTGATGAAGACGCCTACCGTCACCGGCATCTCCCCCTTGTGGATCAGCGTGTCGAAGACGATCGGGACGCGGTACCAGCCCTTCTCGTTCACGTAGGTGTGGCCGTCCTGGAAGACCATCACCGCCGCGGGAGTCTTGCCGTCGTACTGCGCGGGGACGTAGGTCCAGTACTCGCGGATCGTCCCGGGGTAGACCTTCTCGCTCTTCCACTCGTAGCGCGTGACCTTCCCCTGCGGGATGCCCTCCTGCCGCTCGGATTCGGGCGGATGCTTGTAGGGTTCCGGCTGGGCCTGGCCGAGGAGGAAGGCCGCGATCATTGTTCTCATGGGAGACCAGCTTATCAGGTTGTTGGCAAACCGCAATCAGCCGCAGAGGCGCAGAGTCGCGGAGAAGATCTTCCTTCGAACCGGGAATTCAAGAAACGGGTCTGCTCTGCGCCTCCGCGACTCCGCGGCTGATCAAGGGTGCCCCCGTGCAAGGATCAGCGCGAGCGCCGGTGCTTCCAGGAGTTCGCCGCCGGGTGGCGCGGGGGAGCGGAGCCCGGCCGCTTCCAGGGAGGCGCCGCCCCGGGCCGCGCGGGAGCGGCGTGGGCCGCGTGCGGGGCGTGCGCGGAGGCCGGCGCGGGGTGGGCAATGCCGGGCGGGACGGGCTTCACGGGGATCCGCATCCGGATCAGGCGCTCGACCGCCGCCAGCTCTCCCCGCTCTTCCGGGGCGCAGAAGGCGATCGCGATCCCTTCGGCGCCGGCGCGCGCGGTGCGGCCGATGCGGTGGACGTAGTTCTCCGGCACGTCGGGCATGTCGTAGTTGACCACGTGGGTGATCTCTTCGACGTCGATGCCGCGCGAGGCGATGTCGGTCGCGACGAGCACGCGCGAGAGCCCGCGCTTGAAGTTCTCCAGCGCCCGCTCGCGCGCGCCCTGGGCCTTGTTGCCGTGGATCGCGTCGGCCTTGACCATCGTGCCCGTGAGCATTTCGGCCAGTTTGTTGGCGCCGCGCTTGGTGCGGGCGAAGACGAGCGTCCGCGTCATCGAGGGGTCCTTGAGCAGCAGGCGCAGGAGCGCGAACTTGCCGTGGCGGTCCACGTGGTAGAGCGACTGGGAGATCTTGTCGACCGTCGTGGCGGTCGGCGTCACCTCGACGCGCGCGGGGTTGTTCAGGATGTCCCGCGCGAGGGTCTGGATGTCGTGGGGGAGCGTCGCCGAGAAGAAGAGCGTCTGCCGCTTCTTGGGCAGGGTGGCGATGATCTTCTTCACGTCGTGGATGAAGCCCATGTCGAGCATGCGGTCGGCCTCGTCGAGGACGAGGATGCCGACGTGGTCGAGCCGGGCGATCCTCTGTTCGATGAGGTCGAGGAGCCGGCCGGGGGTGGCGACGACGACGTCGACGCCCTGCCGGAGCGCGGTCGTCTGGGGGTTCTGGCCCACGCCGCCGAAGATGACCGTGTGGCGGAAGCCCGCGTGGCGGCCGTAGGCGGCGAAGCTGTCGCCGATCTGGCTGGCGAGTTCGCGGGTGGGGGCGAGGACGAGGACGCGGACGTGGCGTGGGTGGGGGATGGGCACGCCGTGGAGGCGCTGCAGGATCGGGAGCGCGAACGCGGCGGTCTTGCCGGTGCCGGTCTGCGCGCAGCCGAGCACGTCGCGCCCCTCGAGGACGCGGGGGATCGTCTGGAGCTGGATCGGGGTGGGGGTCTCGTAGCCCTCCTCGTGGACGGCGCGGAGGAGCGGTTCGATGAGCTTGAGTTCGGCGAATCGGGTCATGGGAGGCACTTAAAAAAAGGACCGACGGATAAACTCGGGCGGGTTTCGTTCCGAACGCGCGGACGGGGTGCGTCAGCGGACGCCGAAGGAGACTTCCCGAACGGCGGGGACTATACCCGAAGCGGCGGGCCGGCGCCAGCCCTATTATTTCTTCCGGAAGGGATCAACCCGTCGTGATCCGGCGGTAGATGTCGCCCTCGTTGATCGTGGCGCGCTCGGGGCGGCCCTTGTGGAAGTAGGTGAGCTTCGAGTGGTCCAGCCCGAGCAGGTGCAGGATCGTCGCGTGCAGGTCGTGGACGTGCAGGCGGGACTCGACCGCGTGGAGGCCGATCTCGTCGGTCGTGCCGATCACCTGGCCGCCCTTCACGCCCCCCCCCGCCATCCACATCGTGAATCCATAAGGGTTGTGGTCCCGGCCCGTGCCCTTCTCCGACATCGGCGTCCGGCCGAATTCGCCGCCCCAGACGACCAGCGTCTCGTCGAGCAGGCCCCGCCGCTTGAGGTCGCGCAGCAGGCCGGCCACCGGCTTGTCCATCGAGAGGCACAGGTCGCCGTGGTTCTTCTCGAGGCCGCTGTGCGCGTCCCACTTGCTCCCCGCGCCGGAGTAGAGCTGGACGAACCGCACGCCCCGCTCGACGAGGCGCCGCGCGAGCAGGCACATGCGCCCGTAGGACTCGGTGACCTTCTCCTTCACGCCGTAAAGGTCGAACGTCTCCTCGGTCTCCCGCGAGAGGTCGACCGCCTCCGGCGCCTCGGCCTGCATCCGGAAGGCGAGCTCGTAGCTCCGGATCCGCGCCTCGAGGTCGCTGTTCTCCGGCCGCGCCCCTGCGTGGCCGCGGTTGAGATCTTCGAGCAGCGCGAGCTTCTCCTTCTGCCGGGCGTCGCCCAGGCCCGGCGGGGTCTGGAGGTTCGGGATCGGCTCCGTCCCCGACTGCAGGCGCACGCCCTGGTAGGCCGCCGGCATGAACCCGGCGCCCCAGTTGCGGGGGCCGTTCACGACCGTCGCCGGATTGTCCTGAATCACCACAAACCCCGGCAGGTTCCGGTTCTCCGAGCCCAGCCCGTAGCTCACCCACGAGCCGAGCGACGGGCGCCCCGCCAGCGGCGTCCCCGTGTTCATCTGGCAGACGCCGCCCGAGTGGTTGAGCCCGTCGGTGGTGCACGAGCGGATCACCGCGATGTCGTCCACGCACTGCGCGGTGTGGGGCAGCCAGTCGGAGACCCACTGCCCGCAGTTCCCGTACTGCTTCCACGTCCGCTTCGAGCCCAGGAGCGGCGCGCCGTACTCGCCCATCGCGGTGATCACGCGGCCGAAGCTCTTCGGGAGCGGCTGCCCCGACAGTTCCTGCAGCTTCGGCTTCGGGTCGAAGAGGTCGATGCCGCTCGGCCCGCCCTCCATGAAGAGGAAGATCACGCTCTTCGCGGTCGGCCGGTAGTGCGAGGTCTGCGACGAGGCGGTGAAGCTCGGCGCCTCCTGCGCGCCGAGGAGCGAGCTCATCGCGAGCGCCCCGAAGCCCGCTCCCGCCTTGGCCAGGAAGTCACGCCGGGTGCCCGGCCGTTCGTGATGGGGGAGCCCGTTAGTCAACATAGAGGAAGCCGTTCGAGTTCAGGAGCACGTGGCAGAAGTCGACCAGGCCCGCTTCCGAGGCTGCCGGGGCGGCCTTGCCCTTTGCCGGACGGCCCAGCGGCGGCTGCGCGCCCGACGAGTCGCGCAGGAAGCCGGGATCGGTCTCGAACTTCCAGTGGCCCGCGACCTGGCCCGACGGGACTTCCGTGTCGTGGATGAGGAGTTGGTCCTTGGGGAGCGCCGCGCGGGAGAGTCGCAGCTCGTCGATCAGGCCCTCCCAGCCGTGGCCCTCCTGGCCGTCCCGGCCGCCGATCATGAAGGCCGCGTTCGAGCGGTACTCGGCCGTCGACTTGTGCTTTACGTTTGCCGTCCGGGTGGGCGCCTCGGGGTCGGAGAGGTCCAACAGGGTGAACGTGATCCCTGCCTCGCCCGTCTCCGCGATCTTCACCGACGCGGCCACGTAGTGCGTCTTGTGGAGCGCGATCCGGAGGTCGGAGGGGATCACCTCGTAGCCCGCGTTGCCGGTCAGCTGGAGGATCAGGCTGCGGGGCTGGTGCTTCGACTTCTCGCCCGTCACGCCGAACGACCACCCGCGGTGCTGCACGTTGCCGTCCCACTGCGAGGCGATCACGCGGACCTGCGCGTCCTCGAAGACCGAGTCGAGGACCACGATCGCCTCGACCGTGAAGTCGGCCTCGGGGAACGAGCGCATGTCGGAGAGCTTGAGCCGGTCCTCGACGTGGCCGTTCCGGAGCCGCGCGGCCTGGCCGCCCCGGTCGGGCATCGACTGCACGAGCGGGAGGTCGGCCGCCGCGCCGCCCGCCGCGGGGGCGTGGCGGGAGAGGAAGGCGAGCGAGCGCTCGCGCTCGAGGTCCGTCGGTCCGCGGCCGCAGGCGGTCCGCCAAGCGCGCTCGACGATCTCCTCGTTCGATCCCTTGAGCCGCCGCGCGAACGCCTGGGCGCGCTCGAGGGGCCAGCGGCCGTTGATCATGAGGAGCGACTGGGTCGCGGTGGTCGTCGCGTTCCGCGCCGGGACGCTCGAGAAGTTTTCGGGCGCGTCGAAGGCCTCGAGCAGCGGGTCCTTCATGTTCCGGAGGACCTTCGTGTAGACCGCGCGCCGCGGGGCGGTCCAGTCGACCGAAGGGCCGCCCATCGCGGGATCGAGTTCGCCGCTCGCGGCGAGCATGGCGTCGCGGACCTCCTCGGAGTCGAGCCGGCGGGGGTTCATCCTCCAGAGCCAGCGGTTCTCCGGGTCCTTGAGCCGCGCGGTCGAGGGCGAGGGATGGACCGACGCCTGGCGGTACGTGGCGGAGCTCATCATGAGACGATGCATCGCCTTCAGGCTCCAGCCGTCCTTCACGAAGCGCGCGGCGAGCCAGTCGAGGAGCTCGGGGTGCGAGGGCTTCTCGCCCAGGCGGCCGTAGTCGCTGGACGAGGTCACGAGGCCGCGTCCGAAGTGTTGCTGCCAGATCCGGTTGACCATGACGCGTGCGGCGAGCGGATTCTCGGGGCTCGTGATCCAGCGGGCGAGCGCGAGGCGGCGGCCCGTCGAGGTCGCCGTCCCCTCGATCTTCGGGGCGGGGAGGCCGAGCACCGTGAGGAACGCGGGCTCGATGGCCCGCTTCGTCGCGTCCCCCGGGATCGTCGTGGGCGGCGCGGTGGTGGCCACGTCCGCCACCACGAGCCCGAGGACGGGGTCCTTCGGCTTGATCGCGTTGAACTCGGCGAGCTTCTGCTTGAGGGCCGACCACTTCTCCCGCTCGGCCCCCTTGATGCGGCCGTCGATGTTCCCGCCCTCCTCGCGGGCCTGGCGCTCGATGAGCTCAGCGATCTGCTGCTCGTACGGCGTCCGCTGCGCGGCCGGCTTGTTGTACATCTCCATGAGTTCGGGAAGGAACTTGACGAGCACCACCTTGGCCGCCGCGGCGGTGTGGTGGCCCTCGATCTTCGCGATCTCCGCGAGCACGGCCGCCGCCTTCTCCTCCCAGACCCGCTGCTTCGCCTCGTAGTCCGCCTTCTGCGCGGGCGTGACGAGCGGCAGGTCGTAGCGCCAGTTCGTGGCGGAGAAGAACGCCTGGAGCGCGAAGTAGTCGCGCTGCAGGATCGGGTCGTACTTGTGGTCGTGGCAGCGGGCGCAGCCCATGCCGAGGCCGAGGAAGACGTCGCCCGTCACGTCGGTGACGTCGGTCAGGATGTCGGCCCACTGGCCGGGGGCGTTCCGCTGGTTGTACTCGTAGATCGAGTGGCGGAGGAAGCCGGTTGCGACGAGGACGTCGGGGTCCCCGGGCGCGATCTCGTCCCCGGCGAGCTGCTCCTGGACGAAGCGGTCGTAGGGCTTGTCGGCATTGAACGACTTCACCACGTAGTCGCGGTAGGGCCACGCGTTGGGACGGTAGCCGTCCTGCTTGTAGCCGTCGCTCTCGGCGTAGCGGACGAGGTCGAGCCAGTGGCGCGCCCAGCGCTCGCCGTAGCGCGGGCTGGCGAGGAGGCGGTCGACCACGCGTTCCCACGCGCCCGGTTTCTGATCCCCCAGGAAGGCGTCGATCTCCTCGGGTATCGGCGGGAGGCCGTGGAGGTCGAACGTCGCGCGGCGGATGAGGGTCGTGCGGCCGGCCTCGGGCGCCCCGGCCAGCCCTTCCGAGTCGAGCTTCGAGCGGATGAAGCCGTCGAGGTTCCCGTCGATCGACTTGACCGGCTGGAACGCCCACCAGCGGCGGTCCTCGTCGCTGATCTTCTTCTCCTTTCGGCCCACGCTCTTCGCCTTAGCGTCGTTCACCCAGGCGGCGCCGGACTTGATCCACTGGAGGAGGATCTCGATCTCGCCGGCGGGAAGCGCCTCCTTCGGCGGCATCCTGAAGTCCGGATCGGCGCTCTTGATGTGGGCGACGAGGAGCGATTTCTCCAGGTTGCCCGGGACGACGGCCGCGCCGGAATTCCCCCCCTTGAGCGCCGCCTCGCGGGAGTCGAGTCGCAGCCCGCCCTTGGGCTTGGGGGCCTCGGGGCCGTGGCACTTGAAGCAGCGGGCCGTGAGGAGGGGGCGCACTTTGGATTCGAAGAACTCGGCCTGCTTGGGGTCGGCTTCCTGGGCCCCGCCGGGAGCGGTAACGAACAGGCCCAGCAGGAAGGCCAAGGTGTGCATCCGAAGGTTCATTCCACCGCCTGTTCGCTCAGATTCGCGGTCCGTGTAGGGAATTCTATGCGATAAACCGTCCGAATCCCCTTTAGAATATACGCCATGGATCAGCCCCCCAGGCCCGCCGAGCTCCGGGAATTCCCGGCGACCCGCTGGTCGCAGCTCCTGGTCCTGGCCGACCCGGCCCATCCCCGCCACCGGGAGCATCTCGAGGGGCTCTGCCTCCATTATTGGAAGCCGGTCTATCACTACGCGCGGGCCGTGCGCGACCTGTCGTCCGAGGATGCCGAGGACCTCGTGCAGCAGTTCTTCCAGATGCTCCTCTCGCGGGTCGATTTCGCGTCCCTCTCTCCGGAGCGCGGGAGCTTCCGCGGCTTCCTGAAGACCGCGCTGAGGCGGTTCGTGGTGAGCGACGAGCGCCGCCGCGCCGCGCGGGAGCCGCGGGAGGGCACGCGGCTTTTCCGTTTCGAGGAGGCGGAGGCGGAATGGCGGGCGGCTCCGTCCCGCGAGATCGCCCCCGAGGAGGCCTTCGATCGCCAGTGGGCGCGGGCGGTCCTGGACGCGGCGCTCGCCCGGCTGCGCCAGGAGAGCAGCGAACTCGCCTACGCGCTGTTCCGCGAATACTGCCTCGAGGGCGAGCCTTCCTACGCCGAGCTCGCCCGTTCCCACGGCGTCCGCGAGGACGACGTGCGCAACCGCCTCCGCGAGGTGCGGCAGCGCGGACGCGAGATCCTCAAGGACATGCTCCGCGACTACCTCCTCCCGGGCGAGGACGTCGAGGCGGAACTTCGTTTCGTCCTCTCCCGATGAGCGCCGATCCGCTGGACCGCGTCAAATGCAGAGGATTTTTTCGGGTCGTCGCGCCGCAGCGCGATGCCCGAAAAAGTCCCATTGAAGGAAGCCGCGGGTGACGCCACCGCCCCTATGGGGATTGATGAGGCTTCCGGGC
>CAZSCC010000515.1:0-13152 GCA_964604905.1 uncultured Planctomycetales bacterium | reverse complement strand
AAGCTGACGGCGGCCAACCGGCGGCTCTTCTGGGTCTACGGGGTCTTCATCGTGCTGGCCAACGTCGGGTTCGGCGCGCTCTCGCTCGCGTATCCCGGCGAGATCGCCTCGGGGAAGGGCGCGGCGGGCGGGTTCGCGCTGCTCGCGGGGCTCTACTGGGTCGTGCGCCTGGTCGTGCAGTATACGGCCTTCGAGACGGCCGACTGGCCGGAGGAGGCGAGGAACCCGGTCGCGAAACACGGCCTCGGTCTCGTGATCCTCCTCATGAGCGCGGTCTATCTCTTGGCCTTCGTCCGGGGGAGGCTCGGATGACCCCGTGGGAGAAGATGCTGATCGGGGTCGGCGCGACCTACGCCGTGTTCAAGGCGCTCAGCTTCCGGCGTCTGGCGCCGGCCCGGTCGATCGCGTACGCGGCCCTCTGGCCCGGCATGGACCCGCGGCCTTTCGCGGAGACCCGGGCCCCGGAAGGGGCGGGACTCATGGCCTGGGGCGCCTGCAAGATGGCGTTCGGGGCGGCGCTCCTCCTCTTCGGGCGGACCGGCAACGTCTGGGTCGATTCCTGCGGTGTCCTCCTCGGCATCGGTTTCCTGGTCCACCTCGGGTTCCTGGACGTCCTGGCGGGATTCTGGCGGCTCCGCGGGATCCCGGTCGAGCGGCTCTTCGTCAATCCCGTGGCGGCCCGGTCGCTGGGGGAATTCTGGGGCCGCCGCTGGAATCGGGCGTTCAGCGCAGTGGCGCGTGAACGCATCTTCAAGCCGGTGGCACGGCGCTGGGGGAGCGGCTGGGGGGTGATGGCGACGTTCGCCTTCTCCGGGGGGGTCCACGATCTCCTTCTCAGCCTCCCGGCCGAGGCGGGCTACGGGAGGCCGACGGCCTACTTCCTGCTCCAGGGCGGGCTGGTGCTGGCGGAGCGCCGCTGGGGGATCGAGGGCCGCGCCTGGACTCTCCTCGGGCTCGCCCTGCCCCTCCCGCTCCTCTTCCATCCTCCCTTCCTCCGGGCGATCGTCGGCCCTCTTCTCTGAGCCGTGTCTTGGAGGGAACCGCCCCCGGGGAACGTCCTAATTAGCAAGGGCCGGGGGTCTGCCGGCGGTGTTATAATAGGTGAGTACCAATTCGGAGGCCGTATGAAGCATGGATTCCTGGTGGCGGCGCTCGTGGCGGCAGGGGCGACCTTCGCCCGCGCGGACGAGATCGTCCTGGCCAACGGGCACACGATCAAGGGCGCGCGCTCCGTGGAGTCGAAGGACCCGAACAAGGTGATCTTCGACGTGGGCGCCGGCCGGATCGAGCTCGACCGCAAGCAGGTCTCGGCCGTCAACCCGGGTCGGACCGCGCTCCACGACTACGACGACAAGTACAACGCCGTCAAGAACTCCACGAAGGCGGGGGACTTCTGGGACCTCGCCCAGTGGTGCAAGCAGAACAAGCTCTCGCGCTACGTGGGATCGCTCTGCGTCCACGCGGTGCGGCTCGACCCCAACCACGATGCCGCGCACAAGGAGCTCCGCCACGAGAAGCTCGACGGCAAGTGGCACACCTACGAGCAGGCGATGGAGAAGAAGGGCTTCAGCCTCGTGGGCGACCGCTGGATGACGAAGGCCGAGGTCCAGCTGGAGGAGAAGCGCCGCCTCGAGGCGAAGGAGCGCGAGCTGACCCGCAGGGCGGAGGTCGAGCGCCGGAGGATCGAGGAGCTGGAGCGCCGGCAGGCCGAAGCGGAGGCCGCCGCCGACTGGTACGCCCGGCAGGTGGCGGACCTCGACGGCTACTTCTACCAGCCCAGCGCCTTCTGGCCCCCCTATTTCCGCCCGTATCCCTGGGCCTCCTATCAGCGCAGCCGCCGGAACTACCAGCACGGCGGCGGCAGCTCCTATGGCGGGGGGATCGGGACGTTCGACCTCTACCGCTTCATGCCCCAGCCGTTCCTCAAGAAGTAACCCGAAGGATCACCGCGGAGACGCGGAGGGGCCGGCAGGCTCCTCCGCGTTTCTTCATTTCGGGCGCCGATCGGGCCCTTTCCAAAGGCTCTTGATGCGGCCGCGAATGGCGTCGGCCTCATCGTTCCGACCGAGCCGGGTGAAGCACTTCAGTTGAACGTCCATGGCCTTACGGTTGGAGGGGTCATCTCTAATGGCCATTTCGGCCTCGATGGCCGCCCCTACGATATGCCCTTGCTCGAGGAGAGTTCGTGCAAGCGTTGTCCTCGCCTCGGAGTTACAGGGGTCCTCGAGAAGATACCGCTGATACAGGGCCATTCGCGTCACGCAATCTTTTCCAGCCTTTCTGAGCTCGGAGTGAAGCGCCTTTCGAAGAGGGGCCAAGAGAAGTTTGGCGACCGCTCCCTTGGCCTGGGATTGTCTGAGCGACATCGCCTTCAACGCAAGCCTGACGCGGTCGTCATCCGGGTTGTGGGCCAGGAGGACGAGGTAGAGGTCGATGGCCTTCTGATAATCTTCGGGATCACCGTCCCTGCTTCCCACAACCTGAGGCTACCCCCGGACCTCGCCCGGAGTTGGGAGTTTGGATTTGGGATTTCATTGGGATTTGGAGGTTGGGATTTTGGGTGTGTCGCCTCGGAGTTACTCTTCCGGCGCCGGCGGCGGATCGCACGGCGTGCACCACCGCACGTTGGGTTCCTTCGCGGCCTTCACCTCGTTCAGGCGCTTGACCGGCATCGTGTGGGGCGCCGTCTTCACCTTCTCGGGATCGGTCTTCGCCTCTTCGGCGATCTTGAGGAGCGCGGCGGCGAACTCGTCGAGCGTCTCCCGGCCCTCCGTCTCGGTCGGCTCGATCATCAGCGCCTCGTGGACGATGAGCGGGAAGTAGATCGTCGGGGGGTGGAAGTTGTAGTCGAGCAGGCGCTTCGCCACGTCGAGCGTGCGCACGCCCGTCTTCTTGAGGAGGGGCGTCCCGTCCAGCACGAACTCGTGCATGCAGGTCCGGTCGAACGCGACCTTGAACGTCTTCTTCACCTTGGAGAGGAGATAGTTGGCGTTCAGCACCGCGTGCTCGGCGTTCCGGCGGATCCCCTCGGGACCGTGATACCGGATATACGTGTAGGCGCGGACGTGCATCCCCACGTTGCCCCAGAAGGACTTCACCTTTCCGATCGACTTGGGCTGCGCACCGTCGAAGAGGAACGCGTCCCCATCGCGGCGGAGGCGGGGAAGCGGCAGGTAGGGCTCGAGGAACTTCTTGCAGGCGACCGGGCCGGAGCCCGGGCCGCCCCCGCCGTGAGGAGTCGAGAACGTCTTGTGCAGGTTGAAGTGCATGACGTCGATCCCGAAGTCGCCCGGCCGGGCCTTCCCCTGGATCGCGTTCATGTTCGCGCCGTCCATGTAGACGAACCCGCCCGCCTTGTGGACCAGGTCGGCGATCGCCTGGATCTGCTCCTCGAAGAGGCCGAGGGTCGAGGGATTCGTGATCATGAGGGCCGCGGTGCGCGGGGAGAGCTTCGCCTTGAGGTCCTCGAGGTCCACGCCGCCCCGTTTGTCCGACTTGACGCTGACCGTCTTGCATCCCGCCAGGGAGGCCGTCGCGGGGTTCGTGCCGTGGGCGCTGTCCGGGATCAGGATCTCGGTGCGTTGCTCCTGCTTGTTCTCGATGTGGTGGGCCCGGATGACCAGGATGCCCGTGAGTTCGCCCTGGGCGCCCGCCGCGGGCTGGAGCGTCACCGCGTCCATGCCGGAGATCTCGGCCAGCATCCGCTCGAGGGTCCACATGACCTCGAGCATCCCCTGCACGGTCCCGACGGGTTGGAGCGGGTGGAGCTTTGCGAAGCCCGGCAGCGCCGCGATCTTCTCGTTCACCTTCGGGTTGTACTTCATGGTGCAGGAGCCCAGAGGGTAGAAGTTCCCGTCGATCGAGAACATCCGATGCGAGAGCTCGGTGAAGTGTCGGACGATGCCGAGTTCGGAAACCTCCGGAAGGGCGGGGGGCTTCGCTCGGAGCGCCGCCGCGGGGACCATGGAGGCGATCGGCTTCTCGTCGGGCCCTTCGGTGGGGAAGTAAGCCGTCGATCGCCCCGCGTGGCTCTTCTCGAAGATGGTCTTCACCGGACCGCCTCCCGGACCGCGGCGGCGAAGGCGTCGATGTCCGCCGACGTGTTCCTCTCGGTGCAGCACATGAGGACGTGCTCCCGCAGGTCGCGGTAGTACGGCTGGAGGCAGAGGCCGCCCAGGAAACCCTTCTCGAGGAGCCGTTCGAGCGTCAGTGGGGGATGGGGCAGTTCGATCACGACCTCGTGGAAGTAGGGCGCCTTGTAGGCGACGTGGACGCCATCGATCCTGGCGAGCTTCTCGGCCATCTCGTGGGTGCGGCGGACGCAGAGTTCGGCGACCCGTGCGAGTCCCCCGGGGCCGAGCGTTTCGAGATAGATCGTGGCCCGGAGCGCCATGAGCGCCTGGTTGGTGCAGATGTTGCTCGAGGCCTTCTCGCGGCGGATGTGCTGCTCGCGCGCCTGGAGCGTGAGGACGAAGCCCCGCTTGCCTTCGGCATCCACCGTCTGGCCCACGATCCGGCCGGGCATGGCGCGGATGTTCTCGAGCTTGGTCGCGATGAATCCGCACCAGGGACCGCCGAAGCCCATCTCGATCCCCAGCGCCTGCGCCTCGCCGACCGCGATGTCGCAGCCGCAGTCTCCCGGCGGCTTCAAGAGGGCGAGGGACATGGGGTTCACGCTGGCGACCGCGAGTGCGCCGGCCGCGTGGGCCACCTCGGCCATGCCCGAGAGGTCCTCGATGCCGCCCAGGAAGTTCGGGTTCTGGAGCACGATGCAGGCCGCCCCTTCCGCCGCGTCCTTGAGCGTGTTCACGGGGGTGACGCCCCGGACGTGGGCGACCTCGATGAGGGTGACGTTCAGCTGTTTGAAGAGCGAGCGCACGACCGACCGGTACTGGGGGTTGACGCCGCTCGAGATCACGACCTTCTTCCGCTCGGTCTTGTCGATCGCCATCGCGACCGCCTCCTGGAGCGCGGTCGCGCCGTCGTAGTGCGAGGCGTTGGCGACGTCCATGCCCGTCAGGTCGCACATCATCGTCTGGAACTCGAAGATGTGCTGCAGCGTGCCCTGGCTGGCCTCCGCCTGGTAGGGCGTGTAGGCCGAGAGGAACTCGCCCCGGGAGAACAGCGCGTCCACCACGGCGGGGACGAAGTGATTGTAGGCCCCGGCGCCGAGGAAGCAGCGGCCGGCGTCGAAGGTACGGTTCTTCCCCGCGAGCGACTGCAGGTGGGCGAGGAGATCCTGCTCGGGGAGCGCGGGAGGGATGTCCAGCGGTCGCTTCAGCCGGAGCTCCGCGGGGATCGAGGCGAAGAGGTCGTCGATCGAGGCGGCGCCGATCTGCTTGAGCATGTCGGCGGTGTCGGCGGGCGTATTCTGGATGTAGTCCATGTCGATGGATTCAGTTTTTCAAGAAGAGCGGGAACGTCTATGGCGGGCTTCTTAGACGAAGTCGTCCTCGTCGACCTCTTCGCTTTCCTTCTCGTCCTCCTCCTTCTCCACGGAGGACTGGAGGAACTCCTCGTACTCCTTCTTGGTCATCAGGGACTCGAGCTCGGCGGGGTCGGAGGGCTTGATCTTGACGAGCCAGCCGTCCTCGAAGGGCTCCTCCTTGAGCGTATCGAGGTCCCCCGTCACGTCCTTGTTCACCTCGATGATCTTTCCGGTGAGGGGAGAGACGAGGTCGGCCACGGTCTTGACCGATTCGATTTCTCCGAAGGGGGCCCCCTGCTCGACGTTGTCGCCCACCTTGGGGAGGTCTAGGTGGACCAGGTCCGAAAGCTGTTTCACGGCATAGTCGGTGATGCCGATAACGGCTTCCTTCTTCTTATCGCTGTACTTGATCCACTCGTGGGTCTCGCTGTACTTGTAGTCGTCAGGTCTCATTCCCGTTTTCTCCCTGGTGTCCGTCCTAAAATTACCCGGGCGTCGGGGGGTGTCAAGGTTTTTCGCGGCGGAAAAACGGAAGCTTGACGCAGACAGCCGGCTCGCGGCGACCGCGGACGTCGATCTCAAACCTTTCGCCCGGCCTCTTCAGCTCCTTCGGCAAGTAGGCCATGGCGATCGACTTCTCGAGCGTCGGGCTGTAGGTCCCGCTCGTGACCGCCCCTAACCTGGCCCCGCCGTGGTAGAGGTCGTATCCATGGCGCGGGCTGCGCTTGGTCTCCAGCACGAATCCCGCCAGCGCCCTTGCCGGTGCGCCCAGGGTCCGGAGCGCCGCCTGCCCGATGAACTCGGGCTTGTCGAGCTCCACGGCGAACTTGAGGCCCGCTTCGAGCGGCGTCGTGGTGTCGTCGATGTCGTTCCCGTAGAGCGGCATCCCCGCCTCGGTGCGCAGCGTGTCCCGCGCGCCCAGGCCGATCGGCGCGACCCCGGCTTCGATGAGCCGGTCCCAGAGTTCCACCGCGCGCGCCGAAGGGACGAAGATCTCGAAGCCGTCCTCGCCCGTGTAGCCGGTCCGGGAGAGGAGGTACTCCCCGAACGTGCCGAAGGTGTAGTAGCCGAGGCCGGAAGGGTCCACTCCGAGGACGCGCTTGACGTGCTCCAGGGACCGGGGTCCCTGGATGGCGAGGAGCGCCACGGAGAACGTCTGGTCGTCGAGCTGGACGTCCCCCTTCATGTGGCTGTTCATCCAGTCCACGTCCTTCTCGCGGTTGGAGGCATTGACGACGAGGAGGTCCTCGTCGCCGTTCGCGTAGAAGATGAGGTCGTCGATGATCGTGCCCTTCTCGTTGAGGTAGAAGGTGTAGCGGCAGCGGCCGGGCTGGACCTTGTCGACGTCGACGGTGAGGAGCCGCTGGAGGAAGGCTCGCCGGTCCTTGCCGCGGACCTTGACCCGTCCCATATGGGAGAGGTCGAAGAGCCCCGCGCGGGTGCGCACGGCGGCGTGCTCGTCGAGGACGCCGACGTACTGGATGGGCATCTCCCAGCCGTGGAAGTCGACGATGCGGGCCTCGAGTTTCTGGTGGGAGGCGTACAGCGGGGTGCGGTTCGGCATCGGGCCCTCGGTCCGGGCGAGTCTAGGGGCCCCGCCTGCGGCGGTCAAGCAATTCGTGCCCGGGAGGTCGTCGGCGCCGGTATAATTTCCCCCAGTGCCGAAGAAGATCCTCGTTGTGGATGACACCCGAAGCATCCGGGAGATCGTGGCTTACCTCCTCCGCAGCCGCGGATGCGACGTGATCGAGTCGGCCGACGGCCTCGACGCCTGGGAGAAGGCGACCACGGAGTCCCCGGACCTGATCGTGCTGGACGCCATGATCCCGAAGAAGACGGGCTTCGAGATCTGCGAGCAGCTCAAGAAGGACGACCGCTGGAAGAAGATCCCGATCCTCATGCTCACGGCCCTCACCCGGGACAGCGGGAAGACCGACGAGTACTGGCGGGAGAAGTCCCAGGCGGACGATTTCATGTCGAAGCCCTTCAAGGCGATGGAGCTGGTGGAGCGGATCCTGAAGCTCCTGGGTCCCGACGAGGCGTCCCCGCGGAATTAGAGCCCATCGTGCTCCACGAGTACCTGCGCCATGTCGCCGCCTTCTCGCCCGCGGCGCGCCTCTTCCTCGCCGCGCAGTTCCTCTACGGGATCGGACAGGCCGCGGTGTGGGTGCTTCGGAACCTGTATCTGAAGTCGGCGGGGCACGGAGAGTCGTTCATCGGCTACACGCTGGCGGTCCAATCGCTCGGGATGGCCGCCGTGGTCCTCACGCTCCCGATGCTCATGGACCGCCACCGACTGCGGCCGTTCCTGGTGGCCGGGGCGTTCCTCCTGGCGGCCAGCCTGGTCGGCGTGGTGGAGGTCCGGGGGAGGCCGGCGATCCTGGCGTGCTGCTTCGCCTCGGGCGTCGGGATCGCGCTCCTCGAGGTCGGCACCGCCCCGTTCTTCTCGCGCCATTCGGGAGGCGTGGAGCGGCCGTTCCTCTTCGGGTTCAGCACGGCGCTGAGCCCCACGGCGGGACTCCTCGCGACGCTGGGGCTCAAGGCGGGGGAGCTCGCGTGGGGCGAGAATGAAGCGTCCCACGCGCGGATGCTTCTCACCGCGGCCGGCTTCACGGCCGCCTCGATGGCGGTCCTCGCGCTCATCCGCGAATCACCGCCGGAGCCGAGAGAGGCCGGGGGCGACCGGTTCGACTGGCGCACGGCGTCGCGCTTCTTCCTCCCGGAGCTGGCGTTCGGGCTCGGTGCGGGACTGACGATCCCGTTCATCAACCTCTATTTCCGGAACCGCTTCGGACTTCCCGCCGGGACGATCGGGCTCTATTATTCGGCCGCACAGGCGCTCATGATGGTGGCTTTCCTTGCCGCGCCGCTCCTGGCGCGCCGGTTCGGGGCGGTGCGGACGATCGTCGTCTTCCAGCTATCCTCCATCCCGTTCTTCCTGGTCCTTGCCTTCACGGTCTCGCTCCCGGTGGCGGTCGCCGCGTTCATCCTCCGCCACGCTTGCATGAACATGGTCCACCCCGTGGGATCGCACTTTGCGATGGAGGTGGTCCATCCCCGCCAGCGGGCGCGCGTGAACGGCCTCAAGCAGGCGGCGAACAAAATCTCCTGGGTGGTCGCGAACGGGCTGGGAGGCGTGATGATCGCCTCGCCGCCCCTCTTCGGCCGGGACGGCTTCGCGACCACGATGGGGATCACGATCGTGCTCTACATCGTCGGCAGCGTCCTCTACTGGCGGTTCTTCTCGAAAGAGCCCGCGGGCCGGGTCGCCGCGCCCGAGGTGGAGCCGACGGTGGAGAGGTAAGAGACTATTTCAGCGCCGGGACCTTCCACACGAGGGCCGAGCGCTCCGAGCTCGCCGAGATCAGAAGCGTCCCATCCGGCGAGAAGGCGAGCGAGGTGACGGCCCGGCGAAGACCCGTGTATTCCACGGGGGAATCTTCTGGGGGGGGGTCCCGAGGCAGGGAGCAGCGGCCAGAAGAATCGCGGCGCTGGGAATGAACAACCTCCGGCATCGCATCTCTTCGCCCTCTGAAGACGAGACGTCGCAGCGGGAGCGAGTCTCTAGGGATGCTCGCACAAGGTGAACGCCAGCTCGGGGGATTCCACGCCGTTCGGATCGTAGACCTGGGCGGTGATCTTCTTCTCGAGGACACGGCATCCCACGTAGTGGTGGAACGAGCGGTAGACATCGCCGGGGATGGCCTGGGAGGGGTCGATCTGGTAGAGCGGCGCGCCACCGCCCGCCGTGACGACGTGGCGCACCCCGTCCCGGAGCGTGGCGTAGAAGGCGTGGTGATGGCCGGCGAACGCGGCGCAGAACTTGTGCTTCACGAGGATCGGGTGGAGCCGCTCGCGCACCGGCTTCTTCTCGTAATCGCCGAAGGAATCGATCGAGAAGGGCGGGTGGTGGAAGACCGCGAACTTGTGGCGGGCGTCGGAAGCCGCGGCCTTCTCCTCGAGCCACCTGAGCTGCTCCGCCTCGGCGAAGTAGGCGTTCGAGTCGAGCAAGAACACGTGGATGTCCCCTGATCTCCGGTCGTAGTACGGCTTCTCGAGGCCGAATTCCTTCTCGAAGGCGCGGTCGAACGAGACGTCGTGATTCCCGGGGGCGGGCCAGTACTCGGTCCGGCTCCGCAGCTCCTTCGTGACGGCGCGGAAGGTCTTCCAGTCCTCCGCGCTTTCCCCGAAGTCGACCAGGTCGCCGCTGACCATCACGAACTTCGGCCGGCTCCTCAGGATGCTCGCGCAGATCCTTCCGTGGACGTCGTGGTCGGATCGGCAGTCGCCGTATGCGACGAAATCGAACGGGGGAGGAGGAGGGGTCTTCGGGAGGGCCTCCGCCGGGAGCGGCAAGGGCTTCGGGGGCGGGGGAGGTTCGGCCTGCTTCGCGCATCCCGCGGCGGCGAAGAGGAGCAGCGCAAGCGATCTCATAATCTGCATGGACTCTAAATAGCCCTCGCCCGCCGGTGCGTCACACGAGGGGCCGGCCTACGGGCCCGGCAAAGGGGCTCCCGAGGCCACGAGCCTTTTCTGCTCGCTCTCCAGGAAGTACCCGATCTTCCGGTGCTTGTCGTACCGCTTCTCGAGGAGGCGGTCGAGGGGCACGGCCATCACCTCGTCGAGGTAACGGACGAGCGCGGCCTTGAGGATATCGCCCATCTCCTTCGGATTCCGGTGCGCGCCGCCGAGAGGCTCGGGGATGATTTCGTCCACGATCCCGAGCTGATGGAGCTCGGGGGGCGTGAGGCGTAGGAGTTCCGCCGCGAGCGGCGCCTTCGAAGCGTCGCGCCAGAGGATCGCCGCGCACCCCTCCGGAGAGATGACGGAGAGGTAGGCGTTTTGGAGGATCGCGAGCTTGTCGGCCACGCAGATCCCGAGGGCTCCGCCCGAACCGCCTTCTCCGATCACGACGGAGACGATCGGGGTCCGGAGCTTCGCCATCTCGAAGAGGTTTTTGGCGATGATGAAGGCCTGCCCGTGCTCCTCGGCGGCGATGCCGGGGTAGGCGCCCGGGGTGTTGACCAGCGTCAGCACCGGGATCCGGAACTTCTCGGCCAGCTTCATCTTCTCGAGCGCCTTGCGGTAGCCCTCCGGATTCGGGCTCCCGAAGTTGCAGGCGACGCGCTCCTTGGTCGTCTTGCCCTTCCTCTGGCCCACCAGCATGACCCGGATGCCCCCCACCTTGCAGAGGCCGGTGACCATCGCGCCGTCGTCGCCGATCGCCCGGTCTCCATGCAGTTCCGTGAAGTCCTCGAACACCAGGGCGAGGTAGTCCATGAGTTCGGGACGGTTGGGATCGCGCGAGAGCAGGACCCGCTGCCAGGCGTTGAGCCGCGCGAAGACCTCGCGCTTCTGCTCGTTGGCCCGGGCGCGGAGCTTGTTGATCTCGTCGGAGAGGTCTACGCCCGCCTTCCGCGAGAAGCTCTCGAGCTCCTCGATCCGCTTCTCGAGCTCGATGATCGGCTTCTCGAAATCGCGTTCGATGTCCTTTGCGGGGTCGGTCATGGTCTATCGTCCCGCTTCCTCGGCTTCCCGCTTCTTGGCGGGCTCCACCTGACGGAGGCGGATCACGGTGTCCTTCTTCTCCCACTTGGAGAGTTCGAGGATCACGGAGGTCATGTCGGGGAAGCGGTCCTCGCGTCTTTTCGCAAGCATCTTGAGCACGATCGCGTCCAGGTCCGGCGACAGGGTCTTCACGTGCGACCGCATCGGCTGCGGCGGTTCCTTGACGTGCTTTTCGAAAAGGCCCTTTTCGGTCGTCCCGAGGAACGGCGGCCGCTTCGTCAGGAGTTCGTACATCAGGACCCCGAACGCATAGATGTCGGTCCGGGGATCGCACGTGAGGCCCTGGATCTGCTCGGGAGCCATGTAGAGGGGCGTTCCCTCGATGCGACGGCCGAACTGGAGGAATCGGTCCATCTTGCTCTGTCCGAGCGAGAAGTCGATGAGCCGGACTTCCGAGCGGCTGTTGACGAGGACGTTCTCCGGTTTCAGGTCTTTGTGGATGATCCCCTGCGAGTGGATGTAGTCGAGCGCCTCGGCCACCTGCCGGAGCACGTGGAACTCGTACTTGTAGACCCGCTCCGGCAGGTACCACATGGAATGCTTCAGGTTCTCGCTGTCGAAGTACTCCATGACGAAACCGGGAAGGGGCCTGACGTCGAGGTACTCGTAGACCCGGATGATGTTCTTGTGCTGGAGCTTCGCGGTGAGCGTCGCTTCTTTCTTGAACTGCTTGATCTTCTCCGGTCGCGCGGCGTGCTTCTGGGAGAGTTGCTTGAGGGCGAATACCTGGCCCTTGGAGTTGGTGGCCTTCCAGACGATGCCTACGGAACCTTCTTTGATCTGCTCGACGACCTGGTAGCCTTTTAAAATCTGGCCGATCATAGGTAGTTTATAAGCCGCTGATTATCACAGCTTGAAATCGGCAAATCAAGGCAAAATCCCGCAGCGCGAGGTGGAATTCGCGTCCCGCGGGCTCCTCCCCGTAAAGTTGACTCCCCCTGGGGCCTTTGCTAAGGTACCGCCACCGATGATCTGGCGGGTGGACGTCGCGACGAAAGAGGGGTTGACTGACGCCACCTCCCGGAGCGCCCAGGCCGCTCTCCGGGAGTTCGGGCTCGCCGAGATCACCGGCGTCCAGGCCCTCCAGGTCTACCTCCTCGACGGCGATCTGGACCGCGCCGCCGCCGAGCGCATCGCCCGGGAGCTCCTCTGCGACCCGGTCGCGCAGACGTTCACCCTGACTCCCGGCGTCGAGCCCCCCAACGTGCCCGGAGGGAGCCAGACGATCCTCGTCTTCAAGCGGCCCGGCGTGATGGATCCGGTCGAGGCGAGCGCCCTCAAGGCCATCGGCGACCTGGGCCTGAAGGTCCGGCGCGTCCGGACCGGGATGCGCTACGTGGTCTCGGGGGCCGCGAACGGGAAGCTCAGGGACGCCGCGGCGAAGGTGCTTGGCAACGAGGCCATCGAGGAGATCACCCTCGGCGACCGGTCGGTCACGAAGATCGACCTCGGCTCGACCTACACGCTCAAGAAGGGCGTCGTCCCGATCCTGAAGCTCTCCGACGCCGACCTCCAGAAGGTCAGTAAGGACATGTGCCTCGCGCTCAACCTCAAGGAGATGCGGTCCGTCCGCGATCACTTCAGGGATGTCGGCCGGGAACCCAGCGACGTCGAGCTCGAGACGGTCGCGCAGACGTGGAGCGAGCACTGCAAGCACAAGACCTTCACCGGCCACATCACCTTCGAAGGGAAGGTGATCCCGAACCTCATGAAGTCGACGATCGCCCAGGCGACGAAGGAACTGGCGAAGCCGTGGTGCGTCAGCGTCTTCAAGGACAACGCGGGGATCATCGAGTTCGACGAGAAGAACAACGTCTGCTTCAAGGTCGAGACCCACAATCACCCGAGCGCGATCGAGCCGTACGGCGGCGCGAACACGGGGCTGGGCGGCGTGATCCGCGACATCCTGGGCTGCGGGATGGGGGCGAAGCCGGTCTGCTCGACCGACGTGTTCTGCGTGGGCCTGCCCGACGCGAAGGAGATCCCGCCCGGGACGATCCATCCCCGCCGTCTGCTCAAGGGAGTCATGGGCGGAGTCCGCGATTACGGGAACCGGATGGGAATCCCCACGGTGAACGGCGCGGTGTTTTTCGACGAGCGGTACACGGGGAATCCGCTCGTGTACGCGGGGACGGTCGGTATCCTCCCCAGGGAGA
>CAZSCC010000514.1:0-5673 GCA_964604905.1 uncultured Planctomycetales bacterium | reverse complement strand
TCCTCGTGACAGTCCTCGGAGCCCGGCGCTACAATCCGCCCATGATCCCCGGGAAAGCGACCGCCGAAGGATGCGCCGCCTTCGCGCAGCAGCATGCCGCGCTCGCGGGGCCGTTCCGCAGCGCGCTCGGGCTCAGCCACTCGTCGATCGGCCTGGGAACCTACCTCGGAAACGCCGATCCCGTGACCGACGGGAAATACGCCGCCGCGACCGCCCGAGCCCTCGAACTCGGGATCAACGTCCTGGACTCCGCGATCAACTACCGCTTCCAGCGCAGCGAGCGGAACATCGGCGCCGGGCTCAAGAAGGCGGTCGATGCAGGCGCCGTCAAACGCGAGGAGGTCCTCCTCTGCACCAAAGGCGGCTTCATCGCGGGCGACTGGGGCCCCGCGACCCGCGAGTGGTTCAACGAGACCTACGCCAAGCCCGAGATCCTCCAGCCCGGCGATATCGTCGCGGGCTGCCACTGCATGACCCCGAAGTACCTCAAGCACGAGGTGGACCAGAGCCGCGCGAACCTGGGCGTCGAGACGATCGACGTCTACCACGTCCACAACCCCGAGACCCAGATGCCCGAGGTGGGTCCCGAGGAGTACTACAAGCGGCTCACCGACGCCTTCCGCGCCCTCGAGGAGTGCGCCGCGGAAGGGAAGATCCAATACTACGGGACCGCGACGTGGCACGGCTACCGCGTCGAGGAGGGCACCGAGGCGCACGTCTCGCTCGAGAAGACCGTCGCCTGCGCGCGCGCGGCGGGAGGAGAGAACCACCGCTTCCGCGCCGTCCAGTTCCCCTTCAACCTCGCGATGCCCGAGGCGAACCTGCAGAAGACCCAGGGCGAAACGAGCGCTCTCGAGGCCGCGAAGGCGATGGGGCTCACCGTCTTCACGAGCGTCCCCCTCATGCAGGGGCAGCTGATCGGCCGCTTCTCGAAGGACCTCAAGGCGAAGTTCCCGGGCCTCACGAGCGACGCCCAGCGCTGCATCCAGTTCGCCCGTTCGACCCCCGGCATCCTCGCGCCCGTCCCCGGCATGAAGACCCTCGAGCACGTCGAGGAGAACGTCAAGGTCGCCACGGTGGCGCCCTTCACCCCGGAGGAGTACGCCGGCCTCCTGTCGTTCCTGGGGGCCTGAGATGCCGGTGAGGAAGGGGATCGCCGCCGCGGGCAACTGGATCGTCGACTGGGTGAAGACCATCGACGCCTACCCCAACGAGGAGCGCCTCGCGAACGTCGTGGGCGTGACCCGAGGGGGGGGCGGTGGCGCCCACAACGTCCTCATCGACCTCGCCCGCATGAAGGCCCCCTTCCCGCTCTACGGGATCGGCTTCGTGGGCAACGACGACGACGGCCGCTTTCTCATCGAGGAGGCCAAGCAGGAGAAGGTCGACTTCTCCGGCATCCGGGTCAGCCTCGAATACCCGACGTCCTTCACCGACGTCATGACCGTGAAGTCCACGGGCCGTCGCACGTTCTTCCACGCGCGCGGCGCCAACGTGCTCCTCGAGCCGGAGGACGTCGACCCCGGCGAGTGCAAGATCCTCCACCTGGCCTACCTGTTGCTGCTCGACAAGATCGATCCCGTCGCGCCCCAACTGCTCTCGAAGATCCGCTCGATGGGAGTGAAGACCTCGGTGGACGTGGTGAGCGAGACGAGCGAACGGTTCATGCGCGTGGTCTACCCCGCGCTCGACCACATCGACTACCTGATCCTCAACGAGATCGAGGCGGGCGAGATCTCGGGGTGCACGATCCGCCTCCCCGACGGGGGGTACGACCGCCATGAGCTCAAGATGGCCGCGCGGAAGCTCCACCGGGACAACCTGGTGGTGGTCCACCTGCCCGAGGGAGCGTTCGCGGTCTCGAAGGAGGCCGGCGAACTCTGGGTGCCTTCGCGGCCGGTAAAGTCGATCGTGAGCTCGGTCGGGGCGGGCGACGCCTTTGCGGCGGGGATGCTCTACGGCCTGCACGAGGAGTGGCCCCTCGCGCAGTGCATGGACCTGGCCCACGCGGCCGCCGGGGCCTGCCTCGAACACGAGACGACCACGGGCGGCCTGCGCCCCATCAACGAGTTATAAAGAAGCTTGAAGCTCGAAGCTCGAAGCCTGAGGCAGTACGCTCGATCAACCTGGAACGAAGCTCTACTGGGAAACGATCTATGCCGCGGCTTTTTGGAAAGCAGTGGACGCGTGCAACGCTGATGCAGCACGTGGGCGACGTCCAGCAGATCGGGGGAGCCACGCCGGTCGCCTTCGACGACGGCCCCGAGCGCGGCGTCCGCGCGATCGAGATCCGGACGGGCACGGGGTTCGCCTTCAGCGTCCTCCCCGACCGCGGCATGGACGTCTTCCGGGCCGAACTCGACGGCGCGCCGCTCGCGTGGCACTCATCGACCGGCCCGACGGCGCCCGCCTTCTTCGAAGCGGGGGGCCTCGGCTGGCTCCGCGGCTTCCAGGGCGGGATGCTCGTCACCTGCGGCCTCACCCACGCCGGCCCTCCCCATGAGGAACTCGGCCTCCACGGCCGCGCGTCGTACATCCCCGCCCACGAGGTCTCCGTCACGCAGGGATGGTCGGACGACGACTACCGGATCAAGCTGCGCGGCAAGGTGCGCGAGACGTCGGTCTTCGGGCACGACGTCGTCCTCACGCGCCGCCTCTGGACCGCGCTCGGCGAGAACCGGTTCTGGATCGAGGACGAGGTGGAGAACCTCGGCCACGCCCCCGCTCCCCTGATGCTGATCTATCACGTGAACGGCGGCTTCCCCGTGGTGACGGCGGACTCGGAGCTCCTGACGGCCTCGACGGAGGTCACGAAGGGGGGGACGAAGGCGCTCCCCGACCAGTACGCCCGCTTCCAACCGCCGACCGCGGGCTTCGCCGAGGAAGTCTTTTTCCACCGCCTCAAGGCGGGGAAGGACGGCCGCACGATCGTCGCGCTCGTCAACCGGACGTTCCAGGACGGCCGAGGGATCGGCTATGCGCTGCGCTACCCCGTCGCCCAGATGCCCTGCTTCACCGAGTGGAAGATGCTGGGCCAGGGGCTGTACGTCGTCGGGACCGAGCCGGGCAACGTGAACCCCGAACCGCGGGAGAAGCTGCAGCGCGAGGGCCGCCTCCCGATGCTCCAGCCGGGCGAGAAGAAAACCTTCGAGATCGAGTTCGCCGCCCTCGGGTCGGCGGAGGAGATCCAGAAAGTGGAGCAGGAGATCAAGGCTTTATAGATCGGCCGCAGAGACGCGGAGCCTCAGAGAAGAACAACTTTCTCTTACCGCGGTGCGGCAGTCTTCTTGTGGAAAGGACCGGAATGGGCTTCAGAAAAGCGCGCATGAACCGGCTGTTCGCGAAGACGGGCAAGTGCTTCGACGTGGCGGTCGATCACGGCTTCTTCAACGAGGGCGCCTTCCTGGGCGGCATCGAGGACCTCGAGAAGGCGGTCCGGACGATCGTCGACGCCGCGCCCGACGCGATCCAGCTCACCGTCGGCCAGGCGCGGCTGCTGCAGGACATCCTCGGGCCGCGCAAGCCCGCGCTCGTCCTCCGCACCGACGCGGCGAACGTCTACAACCCGAAGCTCCACGAAGTGCTCTGGAGCAAGATGATCGAGGACCCGGTCGAGCAGGCGGTCGAGCTGGACGCCGCCTGCGTCGTCGTCAACCTGCTCCTCCTCCCCGGCCAGCCCGACCTGCATGGCCAGTGCGTCGAGCGGATCTGCGCACTGAAGCCCAAGTGCGACCGCTACGGCATGCCCCTCATGATCGAGCCGCTCGTCATGCAGCCCAACGACAAGGCCGGCGGGTACATGGTCGACGGCGACCTCAAAAAGATCCTGCCCCTCGTCCGGCAGGCGGTCGAGCTGGGGGCCGACGTGATCAAGGCCGACCCGTGCGACACCGTCTCCGAATACCATAAGGTGATCCAGGTGGCCGGCCGCGCGCCGGTGCTGGTCCGGGGCGGCGGCAAGGCGGCCACGCGCGAGATCCTGCAGCGCACGCACGAGCTGATCCAGCAGGGCGCGGCGGGGATCGTCTACGGCCGCAACGTCATCCAGCACAAGGACCCGGCGGGGATCACGCGCGCGTTCATGGCGGTCGTGCACGAAGGCGCGACCCCCGACCAGGCGATCAAGCTCGTAAAGGAATAGATTCACCCCAAAGACACAAAGTTCACGAAGGAATTCTTCTTGTTCTTTGTGGCTTTGTGGTGAGAGAGACTTCTCTGATGAAAGACATCCGGTTCGGGATCATCGGCTGCGGCCTCATGGGCCGCGAGTTCGGCTCCGCGATCGCCCGCTGGTGCCACCTGCTGGACCTCCCCTTCCGGCCGCTGCTGGCGGGGATCTGCGACACCAACCCGGCGCTCTTCGGCTGGTACCAGCAGCACTTCCCCACGATCAAGGTCGCGACGGGAAAATACCAGGACCTCCTGGCCAGCCCCGACGTGGATGCGATCTACTGCGCGCTCCCGCACAACCTCCACAAGCAGGTCTACATCGACATCATCCGCGCAGGAAAGCACCTGCTGGGCGAAAAGCCGTTCGGCATCGACCTGCCCGCGTCGCAGGCGATCGTGGACGAAGTCCGTAAGAACCCGAAGACCTTCGTCCGCTGCTCGTCCGAGTTCCCGTTCGTCCCCGGCGCGCAGCGGGTCATCAAGGCGATCCAGGAGAACCGCTTCGGCCGGATCATCGAGGTGAACTGCGGCTTCCTCCATTCGAGCGACCTGAACGCCGACAAGCCGATCAACTGGAAGCGGATGATCGACCTGAACGGCGAGTACGGGTGCCTGGGCGATCTCGGCATGCACGCGCTCCACGTCCCGCTCCGCGCGGGCTGGAAGCCCAAGCGGGTCTTCGCCCACCTGAACAAGATCGTGGCCGAGCGGCCCGACGGCAAGGGCGGCAAGGTCCCCTGCAGGACCTGGGACAACGGCTCGCTCTACATCGACACGGTCAACCCGTTCGACGGGCAGCCCTTCCCCATGGTGACGCGGATCTACCGGATCGCGCCGGGCGAGACGGACACGTGGTACATCGAAATTCTCGGGACGAAGTACTCCTGCCGTTTCTCGAGCCGCAACATGAAGGCCTTCCAGTTCATGGAGTACGCGGGGGGGGCGCAGACGTGGCAGGAGGAGTGCCTGGGCTACGAGACGATCTACAAGACGATCACGGGCGGCATCTTCGAGTTCGGCTTCTCCGACGCGATCCTGCAGATGTGGGCGGCGTTCATGGACGAGCTGGTGAACGGGAAGGCGCCCTACGGCTGCGTGCGGCCGGAGGAGGCGCTCGAATCGCACCGGCTCTTCACCGCGGCGCTGGAGTCCCAGCGGACGCGGCAGGCGGTCGAGATTCGTTGACCTCGGGCGCCGCGCCCTGTTTACTTTACGGATCGTTTGACCGGGGACCCATGAGAACCGCTCCAATCCTGATCGTGCTCCTCCTGGCGGCCACCGCCGCCTCGGCGCAGGACCAGCAGCTGGGCGCGCGCACGAAGGCGATGGGCGGCAGCTACACCGCCTTCGAGGACGATCCCGTCTCGGTGTGGCTCAATCCCGCGGGGATCGCGACGCAGTCCACCTCGTCCTCCATCGCGTACCAGACCTACACGACCTACCCGCTCCACCGGGACAAATCGGGCAACACGATCGGGTTCTCCGCGGGGGCGGAGAGCACGT
>CAZSCC010000513.1:0-2105 GCA_964604905.1 uncultured Planctomycetales bacterium | reverse complement strand
AGGCTCTCCCCGCGAAGTCGGCGGGATCGTGTCGCGCTCGATGGTGCTCGCCCTCGAGAAGCAGAGCCGGCTCCTCACCGACGAGATCGTCCAGGAGGTGCTCGATGAGCGGGGGAAATGAGCTTAAGGTCCTTCGGGCCGCTGAGATCGCTCCGCGGCCCGAGGACCAACCCGCCTGGATGATCGAAGGGTTGTGGGGGGCGGGCGCCGTCGGCTTGATCGGCGGCGCTCCGAAATCCTGCAAAAGTTGGATGTCGCTCGAGTTGGCCGTCGCGGTCGCCTCCGGGCGGCCCTGCCTGGGCCGATATGAGGTCTCCAGCACGGGGCCTGTCCTTGTTTTTGCTGCCGAAGATACTCCCCTCCAGGTGCGCGAGCGCCTGGAAGGGCTCTCGCGGGCTCGCGGCACGGACTTTGCCCAGCTCGACGTCGGGCTCATCGTCGAACCCTGCCTCCGGATTGATCGCCTGGAGGACTTGGCCCGGCTCCGGGCGACCCTGGCCCGTCGACGCCCGAAGCTGCTTGTGCTCGATCCTTATGTGCGCCTTCAGCGCGCCGACGAGAATAACTCGACCGAAGTCTCCGCGATCCTGGGCACGCTCCGCGAACTCTCCCGCGAGTTCGATCTGGCGATAGTCCTGGTGCACCATGCGCGCAAGAGCCCCGCAGAGTTTGCCGGCCAATCCCTCCGTGGCAGTGGAGATTTTCACGCTTGGGCCGACTCGGCCCTGTACCTGGGTCGTCGGGGTGAGGATCTGGTGCTCTCGGTCGAGCACCGGGCGGCGGCCTCGCCGGCCCCCTCGGGCCTGAAACTCGTCAAGGACGATGGCCCCGTGCGGTTGGAACTCCGCGAAATCTCATCCCCACGGCCTGAGGTGCCCCTGGCAGACAAGATACTCCAGCTTCTGGCGGAACGAGGCCCGCTTTGGCAGGAGGATCTGCGCAAGATCCTTCGCGTTCGCAAGCAGGACCTCATTGAGGCATGCCGTGAACTGGAGTCCTCCCATCGAGCTCAGCGCACTTCCAAAGGTTGGGAAGCCATGAACGGTCGGTAATGTCGCGTGTTCCGGTGTTCCTCCCTTTAAAGAGGGGAACAGCGGAACACGGGCAAGGTCCTGGGCTCAGGGAGCGTACGGGGAATGGATCGTCGCGGCCTTGATCTGCACGGGACCCGGTGGGGGTCCTGCATCCCGGGCTGCAGCACTTATCCTCGAGGTCCCTTCAGCTCCTCGTCGGCCTTTTCCCTGAGCGCGTGGATTCGCACCTGCAGGCGCTTGAGCGCGCTAGGGCGCGAAGCTTTTCCCTTCCGGGCTGCCTCTGCTTCTTTCACCGCGTCGTCCACGGCCATCTCGATGCATTCCAGATCCCAACGATAGAGCTGGATCGGGCGTTTTCCCTTATACGCATCAATCCTGCTGTCCAAGCCGAACGATTCGGCCATCGCCCACGCCAGTTTCCTAAGCTCGCGCAGTTCCGCGCCCACAAACTTGACGCGAACGGGAACGTCACCGGAGCCTGGCCTCATGGCGCGTTCCTATCCCCTAACTTCTCCAGCCCGTTCACTTGGATGACGACTTGCGATCGCGCCATTCGAACGATGCAAACTCAACGAGCGGGATCGGGTTTCCCTTTTGTCCCAGGGGGATCTTCTTCTTATCTTCCGGGACGGCGTCTAGATCGACAAACCCCCCGACCGTGAAAGACCGAGCCGTGGGAAGTCCCAGCTGCGCTACCTTGCAGATATAATCGGCGTTGAGAACCACCACATCGCAGCCGGTACAGAAGCGGCAGTCGTCGTTATAAATGCTTCTCTCCCCCTCGCGTCCCAGCAGAAGGAATGATGCCCTGCTCACCTCAAGCGATTGCGCGCAGTTCGGGCATTGCCCGTGAAGGCCATCCGCGGCGACCGCCAGAGCGCGCCGCCCCCGGAGCTTGTCGGCGTTCATTGCGGCCATCATCCACGCCCGTCAATTCTCCGTCAACGATTGCGGGGTTGTGTCACATGACTCAGATGGAGGGGGCCGGGACGGAGCCAAGACGTGTCATTACCCCAAACCCAGGGCCCCTGACTTTCCTATGCGCAGATTCCCACTCAGCGAATTCGGGAA
>CAZSCC010000512.1:0-6792 GCA_964604905.1 uncultured Planctomycetales bacterium | reverse complement strand
CACGAGTTCCCCGTTCGTCTACCTGGGGACGCTCGCCAGGGTGGACGAGGACTTCCTGGTGTTGAAGGACGTGGACGCGCACGACTGCAACGAGGGACCCTCGACGAAGGAGCAGTACGTGATGGACACCAAGCGGTTCGGCGTGAAGGCCAACCGGAAGGAGGTGTCCGTGCGGAAGGCGGCGGTGGTGAGCGTGTCGCGGGTCGACGACGTGATCACCTTTTGAGGCCATAGACCTGGACCCTAGGCAATAGGCAGTAGGCAATAGCCAGACCCCGAACTTCAGCTCTTGCCCATCGCCTAATGTCTAACGCGATCGTCTCCTACCTCAAGCTCTTCCGGTTCCCGCTCGTCTTCACCGCCATCGCCGACAGCGCGGCAGGGTATTTGCTGTTCCAGAGGCGGGGGGTGGAGGCAGGGACGCTTGGACTTCTGGCCATGTCCTCGGCGGGACTCTATTTCCTCGGGATGACCCTCAACGACGTCGCCGACCGTGAGCGCGACAAAGTGATCGCCCCCAACCGCGTCCTGCCTTCGGGACGGGTCTCTCTCCGGGGGGCGCTCGGGGCCGGCGGGATGGCCGTCGTCCTGTCGGGCGCCGCCGTGGCAGCCGTTCCCGGCGGGGATCCGGGGCGATACGTCGCCTGGGGGGCGACGCTCCTCTGCATCGTGGCCTACGATTTCTTCCTGAAGTTGCCCCCGGTCATGGGGCTCGTTCGCGGCGGCAACTTCCTCCTCGGCGTATTCTTCGTCGCCCCCCCGATCGGTCCGTTCGGCCCGACACAGCTCCTTCTTTCAGACTACGGTCGGCTCACGACTCTCGCGATCGTGCCCGTGCTGTACGGGACCGCCCTTACCTTCATCTCGACGCTCGAGGAGGGGGAGCTGCGGCGTCGTGTGGTCATTCTGGGAGCTTTCCTCATGGGGGTCGCGGGGCTCCTTCCCGCGGCCCTCTATGCCCTCATTCGCGGGATCCCCTGGGGCTTTGTCCCGGCGGGAGCCCTCATCGCCTGGATCTCCTACCGCGCTGCGCGGGCGACCGACCGCAAGGGAGTGATGCTGCTCGTCCGCGACGGCGTTGCCGGGTTCATCCTCCTTGACGCCACATGGCTGGCCGCGGCCGGGAGGCTCCTCCCCGCCGCCGCCGTCGCCGCGCTCCTCCTGCCCGCGGCGCTCAGCGTCGCCTGGTTCAAGAAGCTTGCCTGATCTCACGCTCCGGACCTGCGGCGTGACGGTCCGCGTCTCGATCGACGACGCGCGGTTGCTCGAATCCGCCCGGCGCCGCTACCGGCCGTTTCTCTCGAAGGGCGCGGGGGACCTTGTGCTCCGCGTCTCGCTGAGCGATCGCCCCCTGCGCCGGGAACGGAGCGAGCCGAGCTTTCGGGCAGGGCGGCTGGAGCGGCACGACATGGAATTCGGCCCGGGGGGAGAAGCCCGGATCGTCCGGAGCCTCTCGTCGCTCGATTCGCTCCTCCGCATCGCGCTGAGCTTCGAACTCGTGAAACGGGGGGGCTTCCTGTGCCACTCCGCCGCGGTCGACGGGTGGCTCTTCCCGGGACGCTCGGGGGCCGGGAAGAGCACGCTCGGCGTGGCGGCTCCCCAGGATCGCCTGAGGGCGGACGAACTCGTCGGGGTGACGCCCGGCCGCCTGCACGGCACGCCGTTCTGGGGCGACTTTCGCAAGGGCCGGAACAACGGCGACCGCCCCCTCCGGGCGATCCTCTTCCTCGATCGCCACGCGCCGCGCGGGGTGCGGCCGCTCAACAAGGCTGGGGCCCTCGCGCGGATCCTGGAGTGCGTGCTCTTTTTCGCGGACGACACGCGTTCGGCGGGTAAGATTCTCTCCCTGGCGCGCCGGGTGGTCGAGTCGGTCCCGACGTTCGTGCTCAGCTACGACGCGGAGAAGATCCGGTTTCCCGGTGTCGAAGGGATGATACGGAGAGCCCTCGAGTGAAGCACATCCGGGTGGAATATACGCGCGGCGGGAGGGTGGAGTCGGTCCACTCGGTGTCCGTCGCGGTGGTCGCGGGGGCGAAGGCGATCTTCGTCCGCGGCGAGACGGCGCGGCCCGTCTTCATGCGATCGTGCGCCAAGCCGTTCCAGAGCTGGACGGTGGTCGAGAGCGGGGCGGCCGACGCGTTCGGGTTCACGCCGCGCGAGCTCGCGATCATGTCGGGCTCTCACGGCGGCGAGGCGGAGCAGGTCGGCGCCGCGCGGTCGATCCTCCGGAAGGCCGGACTCAGTCCGGCGGCCCTCCGCTGCGGGATCCATCCGCCGACGTCGCCCAAGGCGCTCAAGGCGCTCTACCGGGCCCGGCAGGGGCCCGACGTGCTCCACAACAACTGCTCGGGGAAGCATTCGGGGATGCTCTCCGCGACGAAGCATCTGGGCGCCAGGCTCGAGACGTACCTCGATCCGGCGCACCCGCTCCAGAAGCGGAACCTCGCGACGGTCGCGCGCTTCTCGGGGCTGCCGCCGGGGAAGATCGGGCTCGGCACCGACGGCTGCAGCGCTCCCACGTTCGCTCTCCCCCTCCGCGCGATGGCGCGAGCGGTGGCGCTGTTCGTCTCGGAGGAAGGATCTGCCCGGCGCGTGCGCGAGGCGATGATGGCCCACCCCTCGATGGTGGGGCGGCCGTGCGTGAACCTCATGTCGGCGGCTCCGGGGCGCATCCTCGCGAAAGGAGGTGCCGAGGGGGTCTACCTGCTGGGGCTTCCCGGGAAGGGGATCGGCCTTGCGCTCAAGGTCGAGGACGGGAGCGCGCGCCCCTGGGTGCCGGTGCTGGCGGCCATCCTCGGACGGCTGGGCCTGCTGGCGGAAGTCCGGAAGACGGCGGAGACCTCGATCTGCAACCACGCGGGGCTCGAGGTGGGAGAGGTCCGCGTCGCTCTATGACGTCGACGCCGACGGGTCGGGCTTCTTGAGCAGCCCGGCGATGATGCCGTCGATCCTCGCGCGGTCCTCCGTCGAGGGGAGCGTGCCCCGGTAGCGCGCCTCGTAGAACTTCTCCGTGAGGAAGTCGATCCCCTCGGTCCCCACCCCGGCGCGGACCTGCCGGGCGAACTCGTGCGCGGTCATGGCGGGGTGCTTCTTGATTCCGCGCTTCGACAGGGCCCAGAGGAAATCCCGGTAGAAGTCCACGGTCGTCGTGTCGTGGAAGCCGCCGACGAGCTGGCGGAGGCGGTGGCGTTTCCCGCGCGGCAGGAAGAGATATCCGACGACGGCCAGGAAGGCGATGCCGGTCAGGGTGCCCAGCACCGGCGGCGAGACGAGCCACGCTCCCGCCGAAGCCAGGAACCCGAGGACGGCCGACACGGCGTCGCGCACCGCCTGGCTCTGCGACTTCGGGTCGAACTCGACGATGAAGGAGTCCCAGCGCTTGGGGGGCCCTTTCGCCTCCTCTTCCTTCCTCTTCTTCTCGATCGAGGCGACCGATTCGCCGATCGGGAGGTCGCCCGGGAGCGTCGAGGTCGGAGTGGCGTCGTAGATCCGCCAGCCGTGCTCGGGGCCGTACCAGACTTCCACCCACGCGTGGGCGTCGGAGAGCTTCACCCGGAACGAGCCGTCCTCCTCGGGGTCGTGCAGCTGGAACCCCGTGGCGAACCGCGCGGGGATGCCGGCGGCGCGGCACATCAGCGCCAGCGCGGTGGCGTAGTGGATGCAGTATCCCGCCTTCTTTTCGAGGAAGTACTCGACCGCGTCCTTGCCTCCCGCGGGGACGAAGGGATCGAGGCTGTAGACGAAGCCGTTGCGCCGCAGGTACTGCTCCAGCTGGGCGATCTTCCCGTGCATCTGCGGGTAGTCCTTCGTCCGCGCCAGCGCGATCTCCCGGAGGCGGTCGAGCCCCGGGGGGAGTTTGAGGTAGAGCTCCGGCGCGCTGGGGGCCTTCGACACCCGGGCGGGCGGCTCGACGGGCATGAGGGCGCTGTCGACGAGGTACTCGATCATCTCCTTCGGCGTCGAGGCGAAGAAGAGGATCCCGGCGGGATCGTAGCGCGCCTCCTTCCACTGCACGCGGATCGGATCGGCGAGGGCGAAGCTCAGGTCCTCCGAGAGGGAGGCCGTGCGGATCTGCTGGCGGACGACCGTCCGGTTGGCCGGTGGCTTCGACTCCAGCTCGGTCCATCCGTCGACCTGCCCGTCGTCCGGGTCCCGCTTCGGGGTGCGCTTGAAGTTCGAGCTCCATCGTCCGTTCTCGTACGTGTCGAGGATCGCGCCGCGGAGGTACATCGTCCGCTCGGGCGGTACCGGCTGGTCCTTGAGGTCTCGGACGCGGATCTTGAGGACGGGCCGGGGGTCGGCCTTGAGCTTGCTGAAGTTGGTCAAGTCGAGGAAGGCGGAATTGCGGGGAATGCCGATCTTCTCGTTGACCGAGGGGACGGGCGGGCCCTCGGGGGGCTTCCCCCTCCGGTCGGCCGCGGCATCGGCCGGCTTGTCCGACCGGAACGAATGGCGGGGGAAGGCGATGAAGAGGACGGCGCCGATCTCGACGGCGAGGAGGAGCGTGACGAAGGAGAGCCCTAGGCCCCCCCTCTCGGCCTCACCCGCCGGGCCGCATTTTAGGATGGCGCTCCGCTGGAAGCAGTAGAGCAGCGATGCCACGCTGAGCAGGAACAGCGGGAGGAAGAGCGGCGGCTGGACGAACGCGCCCGAGATCATGAAGAGCGAGAGCTCGATGATCGCCAGCGTCCACAGGTCGTACTCGGACTTGTTGCGGGAGAGGATGAAGACGATGGCATTCCAGAAGAGGAAGCGGGCGATCGAATTGGCGAAGTCGTCCGTGTTCCCGCGCCCGTGGCCCGAGATGAAGAGGACGAAGATCGCGGAGCCCAGGATGATGAGCCCGATCTTGATGGGCGCCGAGAAGAAGGGCTTCCGGAACCGGTGCTCGAAGCCGAGGCTCCAGGCCGTCGCGGCGCCGAAGAAGGCGAGCTGGAAGGGAGTGAGCGGATCGTTCTTGACCGCCGAGAGGTAGGAGGCGAGCATCCCCACGCACGCGGCGAACCGCACGCGCACGTCTCGCGAGATCGGGGTGATGTCCGATCGGGACGGGTCGTGGCTCACGGCGGAAGCACCATCAGCTTCTTCATGTCGGATGAATCGACGGTCACCGTCCGCGGGCGGTTCTCCCACCGGGGATAGGGCTCGTTTCCGATGCGGAGGAGGAAGACGGCGGACCCGGCGTCATCGTCGTCGTTTTCGGCCAGGTCGGCCAGGGAGTGGACCCGGGAGGGCTTGAGGAGCGCGAGGGCGCCCAGGAGTTCGTCGAGGGCGCCCCGGCGCGGCTCCAGCTCGAGGGAGAGCGGGTCCGGCGCGAAGGTCCTGAAGGTGATCGTGTACGACTCGCCGAGGAGCGTCTCGATCAGCGTGGCGGCGAAGGTCACGGCGCGCTCGAGGCGCAGGCGGCGCCGGGTATCGTTCGGGTTGGGGAGGAAGGTGTCCAGGAGAACGATCGCATCGCGGACTTTCGCGTTCTCGTACTCGCGGACGAGGAGCTTCCCCTGAAGCCGGGCGGACATCTTCCAGTGGACGCGTCGGGGACTGTCGCCCTCCCGGTACTCGCGGAGGCCCGCGAACTCCTCGTCGCCCCTCTCGAAGGCGGAGGAGGGGCGCTCGGTGTAGTCGGCGCGGCTCAGGAGCGAGCTCACCACGCGGCGGTTGAGCGTGCCCATGCGGGGGAAGACGAGGATGCGGTCCTCGACCGCGACGACGTGGCGGTAGGTGAAGAGCCCGGGGGGGAACTCGGAGGTGATCGCGAAGGGGCCCAGCTTTGCCCATCCCCGCTCGTGGGCCGTCAGGTAGTACGACCCGCGGATGCGCGCCCCCGGCTTCGCGAGGGGGAGCCAGACCGGCGTCGGCTGGAGCGGCGCGGGCCGCCCCTCGTGGGTCAGTCGGTCCTCGACCTTGAGGCAGAAGGCGGGCCACAGCCGCTTCGCGTTCCGGAGTCGGACGCCCACCGTGAAGAGTTCGCCCGCGCAGACGGCCTCCGGCAGGATCCGCGACAGTTCCATCCTGCGGGCGACCGCCACGGTGAGGAAGGCGCAGACGAGGAAGAGGCCGAAGAGGACACAGAAGATCGCGAAGAGGAGGTTGTTGCCCTTGAAGCCCGCGGCGAAGGCGACCGAGACGGTGAGGGCGAGGTAGATCCATCCGCGCGGGTTCACGCGGAAGGACCCCCGGGGCTTCCGTTTGGGTTCTTCTTCAGTCAAGGGACATCCTCTCGGAGAGACGCAGAGTCGCCGGGAAGTCCCCCCTGATGGAGAAACAACCGCGGCGGGTTGATTCCAGGAAAGGCCTCCGACTCGGTGGCTCGGCGCCTCTGCGGCATTCCTATTGCGGGACCGGGACTTCCTGGAGGATCTTGCGGATGATCTGCCCGGCGGAGGAGCGCCCGTCCTGCGAGGCGCGGAGGCGGCGCTCGATCACGCGATGGGAGGTCGCGTGGACGGCCACGGCCTTCACGTCGTCGGGAGTGACGTAGTCGCGCCCCTCGACCATGGCGTGGGCGCGGGAAGCGCGCGCGAGATGGATCGATCCCCGGGGGCTCACGCCGGCGAGGAGGTTCTTGTCGTTGCGCGTGCGGTTGACGATCTCCAGGAGGTACCCGGTCACCCCGTCGTCCATCTTCACGTCCTGGACCCTGTCGCAGAGGCGGTTGATGTCGTCCCCCGAAACGGCCGGCTTGAGCGATTCGACGGGGTCCGACGCGTTGCGCGAGCTCAGGATCTGCCGCTCCTCCTCGGGCGTGGGATATCCCATCCGGAGGATCATAAGGAAGCGGTCGAGCTGCGA
>CAZSCC010000511.1:0-18153 GCA_964604905.1 uncultured Planctomycetales bacterium | reverse complement strand
GCCCTGGCGCCCTTTGCACCCGCGCCGGGCATCGAGGAGGGGGGGGTCGTTGCTAGTCCCGCTGCGAAGCACGCCCCTGGAAAGGGCCAGGGCGGCGAAGCGCCGCGCATCCGCAGCTTCTTCCCCGAGACCCTCTACTGGAATCCGCAGCTGATCACCGACGAGCGCGGACGCGCGAGCCTCAGGTTCCCCGGCGCCGACTCGATCACCACGTGGCGGATGGCGATGAGCGCCGTCACGAAGGGCGGGAAGCTCGGCTCGGGCGAGGCCGGCCTCCGCGTCTTCCAGCCGTTCTTCGTCGATCTCGACCTCCCCGTCGCCCTCACCCAGGGCGACGAGGTCTGGGTGCCGGTCGCGGTCTACAACTACCTGAAAGAAGCGCAGACGATCGAGCTCACCCTCGAGAGCGAGGCGGGGCTCGAGGTCGTCGGCGCGCGCGCGAAGAAAGTCGACGTCCGGCCCGACGAGGTGACGAGCGTGCGCTTCCATGTGCGGGCCGCGCAGTTCGGCCGGCACGCGCTCACCGTGAAGGCGATCGGAAGCAGGCACTCCGACGCCGTGAGGCGGGCGATCGAGGTCCATCCCGACGGCAAGGAGTTCCCGGTCACGGCCGGGGACCGGCTTTCGGGGAAGTCGGTGAGCACGGTCACGATCCCGAAGGAGGCGATCGACGGCGCGTCGCGCCTCTGGGTGCGGGTCTTTCCGTCGACCTTCAGCCAGATCGTGACCGGCCTGGAAGGGCTCGTGCGGATGCCGTATGGCTGATTCGAGCAGACCTCGAGCGTGACCTATCCGAACGTGCTCGTGATGGGTTACCTCAAGGAGACGGGGTCGTTGACCCCGGAGTGGCGGATGAAGCTCGAGGCGGCGATCAACGCCGGCTATCAGCGGCTGCTGACCTTCGAGAACAAGGGCGGCGGCTTCGGCTGGTACGCCGACGGGGCGCCGCAGACCTACCTGACCGCGTACGGTATCCTCCTGCTCAACGACATGGACAAGGTCTACCCGATCGATCGCCGCGTGATCGAGCGGGCGAAGGAGATGCTGTACCGGTACCAGGGGAGGGACGGCGACTGGGCCCTCGGCGAGAACCGGGAGGGGCCGCTGCCCCTGACGGCCTACATCGTCTGGGCGCTCAAGGAGGCGGGCTTCAAGGACGAGGCGGTGCGCCGGGGCGAGGCGTGGCTGCGGGAACACTCGGACGCGAAGGTCGACGCGCACACCCGGGCGCTGGTCGCGCTGGCGCTGGGCGACCGCGCGTCGCTGGCGGCGGTCGAGGCGGGGGTCGAGGTGAAGGGCGACGAGGCGCGCTGGCCGAGCCGCGGCGGGGTCGTCTACCACGCTCGGGGCGACTGCGCGTCGATCGAGGCGACGGCGCTCTCGGTGCTCGCGCTCGGGCGCGAGGGCCGCTCGCCGCTCATCGACCAGGGACTCACCGCGATCGCGCGGTCGAAGGACGCGGGTGGCTCGTGGCACTCCACGCAGGCGACGATCCTCTGCATCAAAGCGCTGCTCGAGGCGTCGAAGGCGCCGGCCAAGCCGCCGCGGCCCGTGCCGGTGCGGCTCACGGTCAACGGCAAGGAGATCGCCGGGGCCTTCCAGGCGCTCTCGGCGGCCAACCACGACGTGGTCCAGCAGGTGGAGATCCCCGCGCTCGAGGGGGAGAACCGGATCGAGATCGAGGCGGAGGGCGAGCTGCGGGCGACGACCCAGGTGTTCGGTCGGTACTATCTGCCGTGGCCTCTCGCGCCCGAGCCCGTGAAGTCGCCGCTGGCGATCGGGGTGGCGTACGACCGGGAGGAGCTCAAGCTTTCGGAGAAGCTGAAGGCGACGGCGACGCTGCGGTACGCGGGGCCGGGGACGTTCATGGTGATCGCGGACCTGGGGATCCCGCCGGGCTTCACGCCGG
The DNA here is from genome assembly GCA_964604905.1 of uncultured Planctomycetales bacterium. Lineage (GTDB taxonomy): Bacteria > Planctomycetota > MHYJ01 > MHYJ01 > JACPRB01 > JACQFK01. The sequence goes on along the minus strand of CAZSCC010000511.1, from coordinate 16,244 downwards.
ACGGGGCGCCGTTCGAGGAACTGGTGAAGAAGGGGGTGATCGACAAGTTCACCTTCACGGGCCGGCAGATCACGCTCTATTTCGGGAAGGTGGAGACGGGGCGGCGGATCGAGATCGCCTACACGCTGACGCCGCGCTTCCCGATTCGGGCCCGGACGCCGGCCTCCCGGACGTACGAGTATTACACGCCCGAGAACAAGGGGGACGGGAAGCCCCAGGGCCTGCGCGTGCTGGAGGATTATTGATGTATGATAAAGTAAGTCGCTTACTTTATCATATCGCCATTCTAGCCCTGGCGAGCTGCGTGGCCGAGCCGCCTCCCCGGCCTGCCGACCCGCTCCAGGAGTGGCTGGAGATCTGCGCCGACCACGGGTACTCGCCGGTCGAGACGGCCATGGCGACGGGGCGGGAGTTGCCGGAGATCGCCCGCCGCCTGCCCCAGGGCCGCCCGGCCCCGAAGCCCTACACGATCCTCCCGTACCCCGGCGGCCGCCACCCGCGGATCGGGTTTCTCGACGGCGCGATCGACCCCCACCGCGACACCAAGTTCAGCCTCTTCCTCCCCGGGGGCGGGTACGCGGTCGTCGACTTTCCCGAGGCGGTCTGGCGGGAGAGGGACCTTATCTATCTGGCGCACAAGCATATCGCCACCTATTGGGAGAAGAAGGGGGTCAAGCTCGATCGCTTCGACTGGACCCGCCGGGCGGGAGGCGTCCTCGAGTCGCGCCGCGTCCTGCCGGACGGCGTCGAGTACTTTGCCCGGGTCACCCCCGCCGCCGACGGCGCGGAGATGGAGCTGCGCCTCAAGAACGGCAGCGCCACCCCGATGCTCAAACCCTGGGCGCAGGTGTGCGTCATGCTGAAGGGCGCCCCCGGCTTCACCGCCCAAGTGAAGGAGAACAAGATCCTGCTCGAGGCGGAAGGTTTATGCGCCGCCCGCTCGGAGGACGGGAAGAGGTGGATCGCAACCGTCTTCGACAAGCCGAGGAAGATCTGGCAGAACCCCCCGTGCCCCTGCGTCCACTCCGACCCCGGCTGGCCCGATCTTGCCCCCGGGGAAGAGTCGGTGGTCCGCGGCCGCGTCTTCTATTGGGAAGGGGACGACCTCCGTGCCGAGGTCGCTCGCCGGGCCGCCGCCGGGACGCTGGTCCCCGCCCGCTGAAACTGTTAACGAAATCGCGGCGCGATTTCGTTAACAGTTTGGGGGTTTCCCGAGGGAGAATGGGCCCTCATGAAAGCACCCCTTCTCTTCGCCGCCCTCCTCGTCCTCCCCCTGGGCGCCCCCGCCCAGGACTCCCCCGACCTCGAGGCGGCGCGCAAGAAGCTCAAGCTCGCCCCCGGCCTCCAGGCCACCCTCTGGGCCTCCGAACCGCTCCTCAAGAACCCCGTTGCCATCGCCTTCGACGAGCAGGGCCGCTGCTACGTGGCCGAGTGCCACCGCCGCCACACCTCCACCCTCGACATCCACATGCGCAAGGAATGGCTCGACGACGACCTCGCCTGTCGGCGCCACGAGGACCTCGTCGCGTACCACGAGAAGCGCATGGGCGCCTCGGCCAAGGAGTGGAAGATCGAGTCGGAACGCATCCGCATCCTGACCGACAAGGGTGGGAAGGGCCGCGCGACCGACGCGGTCACGTTCAGCGAGGGCTACCGCGGCCTCGGCGAAGGGATCGGCGCGGGCGTGCTCGTCCGCAACGGCGACGTCTGGTACACCTGCATCCCCAACCTCTGGCAGCTCAAGGACACCGATGGCGACGGCAAGGCCGACGTGCGGAAGGCCCTCCACACCGGCTTCGGCGTCCACCTGGGCGCGAGCGGCCACGACATGCACGGCCTGCGATTCGGCCCCGACGGCAAGCTCTACTGGTCCCACGGCGACCGCGGGTTCCACGTGGAGGCCGAGGGGAAGACCTTCAGCTTCCCCGACGGCGGCGGCGTCTTCCGCGCCAACCCCGACGGGAGCGAGCTGGAACTCGTCTGCGTCGGACTCCGCAATCCGCAGGAGCTGGCGTTCGACCAGTACGGAAACCTCTTCACCGGCGACAACAACATCTCGAAGGCGCCCGACGTGGGCGAGACCTGCCGCTGGACCTACGTGGTCGAGGGCGCCGACTACGGCTGGCGGATCGGCTACCAGTTCATGCCGACCGGCGGCGCGTGGTGCGCCGAAGAGCAGTGGAAGCTCGAGGCGGCCTACCAGGTGCCCCACGTGGCGCGCCTCGGCCACGGCCCCTCCGGCGTGACCTACCACCCGGGCGTCGCGGCGATCCCCGACCGCTACCGCAACCACTTCTTCATGTGCGACTACCCGGGCGGCGTGTACGCGTTCGAGATGAAGCCCAAAGGCGCGTCGTTCGAGATGGTCGACCTCACGAAGCTCGTCTGGGACGTGAACGCGCCCGACGTCGAGTTCGGGAACGACGGCGCCCTCTACGCCGCCGACTGGGCGGGGATGTGGGACAAGGTTGAGAAGGGGCGGATCTGGCGGATGGCCGATCCCTCGAAGGAGAAGGACGCGGCGGTCGCGGAGGTGAAGACGCTGATCGCGGAAGGGATGTCGAAACGGACCGTCGGCGATCTCTCGATGCTCCTCGGCCACGCCGACCAGCGGATCCGCCAGAACGCGCAGTTCGAGCTCGCGGCGCGGAAGGACGCGTCGACGCTCGCGGGCCTGGCGAAGGCCGGGCCGCAGCTCTCCCGGATCCACGCGATCTGGGGGCTCGGGCAACTCTCGAAAGCCGCGGAGGTCGAGCCTTCGCTGGCCGACCCCGACGCCGAGATCCGCGCGCAGGCGGCGAAGGTGCTCGGAAACCTCCGCGCCCCGGCGAACCTGGTACCGCTCCTGAAGGATGCGAGCCCGCGCGTCCGCTTCTTCGCCGCCATGGGCCTCGGCAAGCAGGGGAAGACGGAGGCGCTCCCGGCCGTCGTCGACTTCCTCCGCGCGAACAACAACGACGACCGCATGCTCCAGCACGCCGGGATCATGGGGCTTACGTGGATCGGCGACGTCCCGTCGATCGTCGCGCTCGCGAAGGATCCGTCCCCCGCGGTCCGCCTCGCCGCGCTCGTCGCGCTCCGCAAGCTCAAGCGACCGGAGGTTGCGGCGTTCCTGGACACCCATCCGCTCGAGGCCGCGCGGGCGATCTACGACACGCCGATCCCCGAGGCGATGCCCGCGCTCGCGGCCCATCTGGATCCCGGCGCGCCGGAGGGCGCCCTCCTCCGCCAGGCGAACGCGCTCTTCCGGCTGGACGGCGCGGAGGCGCTGGCGATCCTGGCCGCCACCCCTGCGTTCCCGAAGAGGGTCCGTCTGGAAGCGCTGGAACTCCTCGCTCTCTGGGACAAGGGATTGGGGCGCGACCGCCTGATGGGACTCTGGCGGCCCGTCCCAGCCCGCGACCGCGCCGCGGTGGCGAAGGCGCTGGGCCCTCGTCTGCCGAGGCTCGTCCGAGACCCGGACACGGCCGCGGCAGCCCTGCGGCTCGATGGAGTCGCTGCGCTCGCAGGGGAGGTCTTCCGCGACCCGAACGCGCCGGGCGCCGCGCGTGCCGAGGCGCTCCGTGTGATGACCGGGCCAGGGCTTGCGGAGGCGATCGCGGCGGCGGTTGAGGATCCCGACGAGGCGGTCGCGCGCGAGGGTGTCCGGCGCTTGGCCGACCCGGCAAAGCTCGAGAGGATCGCCACGAGCGACCGCCCGGTGTCCGTCCGCCAGGCGGCGCTCGCGGCGCTCGCGGATGAGGGAGCGCTTAGGCGGCTCCTCGACGCCGGCCTGCCGGCCGCGCTCCAGCTGGAGTGGCACGAGGCGGCCTCGAAGCGGCCGGCGCTCAAGGTGCGCGCGCAGGAGCTGGAGCCGTCGCTCGTCGAGGGGGGCGACGCGAAGGCGGGCCGGCGTATTTTCTTCGAGCGCGCCGACGTGCAGTGCGTGCGTTGCCACAAGATCGCCGGTGAGGGCGGCGAGGTGGGGCCTGACCTCTCGAAGATCGCGGCCCAGAAGGACGCGACCTATCTCCTGGAGGCCGTCGTCCTCCCGAACAAGCAGATCGCCGAGGGGTGGGGCCAGACGGCGCTCCAGCTCCAGAGCGACGCGGTCGAAGTGGGCCGCGTCGAGAAGGAGAGCGAGCGGGAGATCACGCTCCTGCTGGCCGACGGTCAGCGGAAGGCGATCGCGAAGGCGGACGTGAAGGCGCGCAAGGCGGCGCTCTCCGCGATGCCGGAGGACGCGGCGAAGATGCTGTCGAAGCGGGACCTCCGCGATCTCGTGGCCTACCTGACGACGCTGAAGTGATCGGCGCGGGACCGGCGTAAGCGGCATTCTCGTGGGGAAACGCACGCCTTTGTCGGGTATGCTGGGATCGTGGTGAAGAGGCTGGCCTTCCTGGGCGCGATCCTGCTCCTGGCGGCCGGCGCCTTCTGGGTCCGCCGTCGTCCCCCCGATCTGCACCGACGCGCTCCTTCCGCGCCGGCCGATCCCGGCGTCGCCCCGATCCCAATCCCCCCCCTCGCGATGGAGGTCCTCCCCCCGGCCCCGGCGCCGGTCCCGAAGAGCCGCGCGCGCTCGGCGATGGACCGACTGCTGGCGGCGCTGCGGAGCGGCGACCGCGAGAAGGTGAAGGAGGCGCTCGAGGAGCTGCGCGTCGAGCTCGTCCCCCCGCCGCTCCCCGACGCGGAGAACGCCGCCCTGCTCTACCGGAAGGCGTTCGAGCTCTACGTCGGCGGGCTGGACGACGAGGAGACGGACGCGATGTGCCGTCTCTCGGAGGGCCATGCGATCACGGTGGAGGAGCGCGCGAAGCTCCAGGCCGTCCTCGACCGCAACCGGGAGGCGCTCAAGCTGCTCCACGAGGCGGCCGGCCGGCCCCGCTGCAACTTCGGCGTCGACTATTCGCAGGGAGCCGCGGCCGAGATTCCGCATGTGAACGGCATGATCCGCTCGTTGAGGCTCCTCGAGGTGGAGGCGTTCATGGGGGAGGGGGCCGCAGCGACGGAGGCGGCCCGCGCGGCCCATCGGCTCTCCGAGGCCACCGCCGGCGAGCCGACCCTCATCTCACAGCTCGTCCGCGGGATCTGCCACCAGATGTCCGGCGAGGTGCTGCAGCACGAGTTCGACGGCGCGATGACCCGCGACCGCCTCGATTCCCTCGTGGCCGGCCTTTCGCCCGACGCGATCCGCTCGGGGTTCGAGAAGACGCTCCTCTTCGAGGTCTACTCGGGGGTCAAGTACGTCATGGACGGGGGCGATCCCGCGCCGCTCCTCACCGGGGTGCCTACGCTGCCCCGTCGCGAGTATCCGCTCGCGGCCCAGGACCTGGCGTACTTCGCCGAGACGATGAGCGAGTACTCCGCGCTCGCCGGCCGGCCGTACCACGAAGTGCGCGAGGAGATCGCCCGTCTCGAGACGGCGCGGGGCGACGGCGCCCCAGGGTACGCGGAGGTGACGCGCCTGATGCTGCCCGCGATGGGCAAGGCCCAGCTCCGGCTGGCGATGACCGAGGCGTCGCTCGGGACGGCCCGGCTGGCCGCGGCGCTCCGGCTCTATCGCGAGGAGAACGGCCGCTATCCCGACTCGATCGACTCGGTCCGCGGCCACCTCCCGGACCTGCCGGCCGATCCGTTCAGCGGAAAGTCCTACCTCTATCGCCGCGAGGGGAACGGCTTCCTCGTCTACAGCGTCGGGGAGGACGGGTTCGACGGCGGCGGGCAGGGGGGCGAGACCGGCGAGGCGGACGTGGTCTTTCGAAGCAAGAGATAGACAGGCCGAGCCCGCGCGGCGACAATCTGGGGCATGTCCCGCTGGCTGATCTACAGTCTTCTTGCGGTCGGGCTCTGGGGCGCATGGGGGGTGCTCAACACGCCCGCCGGGAAGGCCCTCCAGCCGCTGCCGCTCCAGGTCTTTTCGACGCTCGGGCTGCTCCCCGTGGCGGCGCTGCTCCTCTTTTCGAAGAACCTGAAGACGGGGAAGAACCATGCGCGCGGCTTCCTCTATGCCTTCCTGACGGGCCTCTGCGGGAGCGGCGGGAACGTGGCGGCGTCGTTCGCGCTGACCCGGGGCGCCGAGGCGTCGATCTTCTGGCCGCTGACCTCCGTCTACCCGCTGGTGACGGTCATCCTCGCGCGGGCGATCCTGAAGGAGCGGCTCAACCGGATCCAGGTGCTCGGCTTCGCGCTCGCGCTCGCGGCGCTGGTCGTCTCGGGCCTGGTCTCCGCGGGGGACGAGAAGCTGAGCGCGACCTCGTGGACCCAGAAGGTCTTCTCGCCGTGGATGCGGTACGCGCTCGTGACGCTCGTCCTCTTCGGGCTGGCGGCAGTGCTGCAGAAGCTCTCGACCAACAACATCTCGAACGAGCTCTCGATGCTGGGGTTCTCGCTCGGGTTCGTGGTGATCGGGTCGGTGATCGTCGCGACCTCGGGCGGCTGGACGTGGTCGATCCCGGGGAGGAGCTGGGGGCTGGCGCTCGCGTACGGGGCGCTGATCGGCGTCGGGACGCTCGCGCTCTTCGCGGCGTACCGTCACGGGAAGGCGGCGGTGGTGACGGCGGTGACGGCGCTCTACCCGGCGCTGACGGTCGTCCTCGCGGTGCCGCTCCTCGGCGACAAACTGAGCGTGCTCAAGATCGTGATGATCGTCCTCTCGCTCTCGGCGGGGGTGGCGCTCACGTTCGAAACGCCCGCGGCGAAGCAGGAGCCGGCCGGTGCTTGAGGAGATCGCGCGCGACGGCAACCGCTGCGGGGAGGGGCCGATCTGGGACGTCGAGCGGCAGCGGCTCCTCTGGGACGACAATGCGGGGAACGCGGTCTACGAGCTCGTGCCGGGGACGGGGGCGAAGCGGCTGCTGACGGCGGAGCTGAACGTCTCGGGGATCGCGCTCGACCGCACGGGGGCGCTGGTGTTCGGCGGCTCGGGCGGCCTGCATCTCTGGACGCCGGGCTGGTGCCGGACGCTGGTCGCCGGCCTGCCGATCAACGATCTCATCGCGGGCCCGCAGGGCCGGATCTATGCTGGGACGCTCCACTGGGGTCCGAAGGGGATGGAGAAGCCCGGGCAGCTGATCCTGGTGAGCCGGGAAGGCCGGAAGGTCGTGGAGGAGGGGATCGGGATCGCGAACGGCCTGGGGTTCAGTCCCGACGACAAGACGCTCTACTTCACCGACTCGGCGGTGCGGCGGATCTATGCCTACCGGGTGGCGGCGGACGGGGGGCTCTCGGATCGTCGCGTCTTCGTCCAGGTGCCGCGGGAGGAGGGGCTGCCGGACGGGCTGACGGTCGATCGAGAGGGGTTCGTCTGGAGCGCGCAGTGGTACGGCGGGCAGGTGGTGCGGTACGACCCGGACGGCCAGGTGGAGCGCCGGATCGCGTTGCCGGTGCGGCAGGTGTCGAGCGTGGCCTTCGGTGGCCCCGACCTGACGGATCTCTACATCACGACGGCAGGGGAGGGGTGGGAGAGCGACCTTGGGCCTCCCGGCTACGACTTCAAGGCCGCTAACCTCGGCGGCTCCCTTTATAGAGTGCATCTCGAGATCCAGGGCCGTCCCGAGCACCGGGCCTCGCTGGCGTAAAATCGCCTCGCACGTTTGCGCCACGACGGTGGCGCAAACGTGCGAGGCAGCTTTGCGCCAGGCGGCGCAAAGCTGCCTCGTTGATTTACGCCACCGCCTTCTTCTTCCGGAACCGCCTCCACGCCAGCCAGCCGAGGGCGGCCAGCCCGAGCCACGGTCCGGCCAGCGAGAGGCCCACGAAGAGCTTCTCGAGCGACCAGAGGACGCCCTTCCAGCTGCCCGAGAGGGTGTCGCGGACCGTCTTCCCGATCCCGTGCTCCTCGCCGATCAGCTCGGGGGGGGAGACGAGGAAGAGGTCGATCTGCGCCTGCTCGCGGAGGAGGGGCGGCGCGCCGTCGGCCGTCGCGGCGGGGGTGTCGATCTGGACGGTCGAGTCCTTGAGCTTGCCCGACTCCTTGAGCGACTTGACCAGAGCCGCGAACTTCTCGACGTCGACCAAGGCACTCACGTTGGCGCGCGTCCCGTTGCCGCGGCCCTGGAGCGAGCCGCTCTGGATCTTTCCGCCCGCCGCCTCAATGGCCTTCCGCGCGGCCGGGTAGGCGTCCTGCACCTCGGCGACCTTGACCTCGATCAGCAGCTGCGCCCGGCGCGTCACGGCGACGGGAGGCGTCGCGATCGTGAGGTCGATCACCGCCTGCTCTTTTTTGAGCGGGGCGTCCGGCTTGACCGCGCCCTCATTCCCACCCCGGGCGGTCTTCTGCTGGTTGACCGTGTCGTTCGTCACCCGGCCGAGCTTTTTCAGCGCCTCCCGGAGCGCGGGGAACTTCTCCGCATCGACGCGGCCGCGGATCGTGCCGGTGGCCGAGCCGTCGTTCTGCCGGTTCATCTTCGAGTCGACGACCTGTCCGCCGGCGTCGGCGATCTCCTTCTGGGCCTTCGCGTAGACGTCGTCCGCGTCGCGGGCCGCAAGGCCGATGTTGGACTGGAGCGTCTGGACGTACTCGAACGGCCGACCGAGGTCTTTCTCCGAGATCGTGAGCGTCAGCGTGGAGAGCGAGACCTGATTGTCGTAGAACTTGAGCTCGCCCTTGATGGACTCGATCTCCTCGATCGTCTTCCCCATCTGGACCTCGACTTCGAGGAGCTCCTTCACGGTGCCCTTCGCCTCCTTGAGGAGCAGCTTGAGGCGATCGAGGAGCGCCTGCTTCGAGCCGAGGCGGATCTCCATATCGACGTAGGCCTTCGAGACGTCTTGCGAGCCGACGTCCTGGCTGCGGACGGTGCCCAGGTCCTTGAGCTTCGCAATCAGGGCCTCGAAGCGCTCGGGCGGGACGCGGAGGGTGACGACGGCGCGGATCTTGCCGTTGGCGAGGCGCTGGGTGTTGGCGCCGGCGATGTAGCCTTTCTCCTCGGCGGCCATGGTGGCGAGCTTCGTCGCGGTGGCGTCGTACGCCTCGACCTCGAGGTCGACGTCGGCGGTTCGGATGATCTTGCGGCCCTCCTGGGGCTTCAATTCGACGGCGGCCGTGGTGGCATCGACGCCTGGGAAGCTGTTGAGCTTCGCGCGCTGCTCGGCGGACTTCGTGGCCAGTTCCTGCTGCTGGGCCTTCTGGACTTCGACTTGGCGGACGGCGACCTGCATGTCCGCATCGAGCCTGGCGAGCTTCTCCGTCTCCTTGCCCTCGCCGGCCTTGACGCCGTCCAGGAGCGCGAGGGCCCGTTCGGGCGCAATCGTGGAGCTCGCCCCGAGTCGAAGGTGATTGGCGTCCGCCTTGCGGCCCATCTCGTCGTTGTCCCGCTCGAGGGCGGCGTTGTACTCCTTCATCAAGCCAAGATCGCGATCGTAGGTGGAGCGGCTTTCAATCTTGCCATCGACAGTTCCGCGACTGTATCCGTATGTGTGAACCCGACCGCTATCGAGTGCGAAGGACGGATTCGTGGCGGCCTCGAGCCGATCCTTGCCCCAGTAGTTCCATCCCTTCGCGCCCCCGCTCCCGACAGAGGGAAGGGCGGCGTAGCCGCTCCATTCGTCGATCGTTCGGTCCGACGAGTGGACAGCATAATCGGTCGAATAGGCCTCGGTCGCTTGATCCAACTGTGAGATCATGTGTGAAGCGCTTCCATCAACTTGCGCAAATGCGTTGCCGAAGAAGATCAGGCCGGCCGCCGCCGCGACCCCGCCCAACAGCTTGAGGAGCCGCCTCCCCGGCAGGAACCGCCAGCGCGTCGTCTTCACCGCGGCCGACGCGCGGAGCCGCGCCACGATCCGATCCTCGAGATCGGCGGGCGGCGCGTCGGGCGCCAGCGCGCCCGTCACCCAGCCGCGGAAGTCCGACGCCTCGCGCAGCATCGTCGCGCACGCCCCGCACGCCGCCGCGTGGCCGTCCGCCTCGCGCCGCTCGTCGGGACTCAGGCCGCCGGCCGCGTAGAGGTCGGCCAGCGACTCCATCCGCTCATGCATGCTCATCTTTCGTTCTCCACCAGGGCGCGAGCTCGGCCCTCAGCTTGGCCGCGCCGCGGGAGATCAGCCCCCGCAGCGATCCATTCGCCAGCCCTGTCAGCTTCGAGATCGCGCCGTACTCCATCCCGTTCAGGAAATGCAGCGTCACCGGCACGCGGTAGCGCTCGGGCAATCGGGCCAGCGCCTCCTGCACCCGCTCGCGCGCCTCTTCTGGGTCCCCGGAGGCAACGGCGGAACCTGCCTCGGGGACGATCTCCTCACGCCCGGTCAGCTCGGCCCGTCGCCACGCGAGCCTTCGGGCGATCGTCAGCAGCCACCCGCGGAACGCCCCGGGCTCCTTCAGCTCCGCAAGCGATTCCCACCCGCGCAGGAACGTCTCCTGCACCACGTCCTCGGTCCACGCCCGATCGCGCACCAGGCCGTAGATGGACGCCCAGACGAGGCGCGCGTAGGCGCGCACGATCTCCTCGAAGGCCGCCCGGTCGCCCCCCTGGGCGCGCCGGACCAGCTCCAGTTCCGCGGCGGGGTCCATCAGGTTCCTACTAGACTAGAGCGCCGGCTCTCCCCAAGAGCACGGGAAAAATGGGAATTAATCGCGACCCGCCGCCCGTCGGCGGGTTCATAGGGTATGGTTCTAGTGTTCAAAAACTGAGAGGTGTCCCCGTGCGCACGCTGTTGATCTCCGCTGCCCTCCTCCTGGCCCTGGCCGCCCGGCTGGAAGCCCAGGAGAAGTGGGACAAGGATCTGGGCAAGCCCGCGCCGCGCCTCATCGCGGGCGGCTGGTCGGGTACGCCCGTCTCGCTCGACGCCCTGAAGAAAAGCGATGCCAACGCCCCGACCGAGGGCAATTCCGGCGCCACCGTCGACAAGAAGGCCGAGATCAGCGGCGGCAATACCGTCGTCCTCGCGTTCTGGAACGCCGACATCCCCTGCTGAAGCGGCCCCGCGCCCTACTTGGCCAGTCTGGTCAAGGACTACGAGACCTATAAGAAGCTGCGCAACGTGACCTTCGTCGGCATCAACACCTCCCCCACGGCGACGCTCAAGACCATGGAGTCTCAGGTCAAGCAGTTCAACCTGAAGCCCTTCGCCAACATGCTCGACGCCGGCGGCGCGACCGCCGCCGGATACGGCGTTCCCCGGAGCGCGCCCTTCTGGCTCGTCGTCATCGACGGCAGCGGCAAGATCGCCTACAACGCGAGCAAGGGCTGGTTCTGGGGGAGCGGCCCGGACGCCGGCAAGACCATCCACAGCACCCAGATCGCGAAGAGCCTGAAGGAGTATCCCGAGGGCGTCCTCGGCCAGAAGGAAGTGCCCAAGGAGATGGAGGCCGCCGCCCACTACTACGACCTCCAGCAATTCGACCTCCTGGAGCTCGAGCTCCGCCGGGCCTCCTCGCCCGCCGCCAAGGCGTTCGCCGAGTACGTCCGCGGCCGGATCGCCGAGAGCCGCAAGGCGCGCAAGGACCAGATCGAGGCCCTCTCCACGACCGATCCCGCCCAAGCGTATCGCGAGGCGACGGCCTTTGCGACGGCCTTCCCGAAGGCCCCCGAGAGCGCGGCCGTGAACGAGATGGGCCGGACGCTCGTCAAGCAGCCCGCCGTGAAGAAGGAGATCGACGCCGAATCGGCCTTCCAGCAGATGATGGTCCCCGAGCTCAAGAGGGCGACGACGAAGGACAAGTACCTGAGATTCGTCCAGCCGCTGCTCGAGAGCTACCTGAAGACCTTCGGGACCACGCAGTTCGGGGCCGCGGTCAAGGTCGCCTGCGACGCCCACCTGCAGAAGGTGAGCGAGGCGAAGTAGCCGTCCCGTAACAAAAAAGACCGTCTTTTTTGTTACGCCAGGATCGACCGCACGACCTTCGCCTCTTCCTCCACGCCCGTCAGGCGCTGGTCCAGCCCCTGGTACTTGTAGGTCAGCCGCTTGTGGTCCATCCCCAGCAGGTGGAGGATCGTGGCGTTGATGTCCCGGATGTGCACCGGGTCCTTCACGATGTTGTAGCTGAAGTCGTCGGTCTCGCCGTGGCAGACCCCCGGCTTGATCCCCGCCCCGGCGAACCAGTAGACGAAACACCGGGGATGGTGGTCGCGCCCGTAGTTGTCCCGCGTCAGCTTGCCCTGGCAGTAGGTCGTCCGCCCGAACTCGCTTCCCCAGACGACCAGCGTCTCGTCCAGCAGACCCCGCTGCTCGAGGTCGGTCAGCAACCCCGCGATCGGCTGGTCCACGTCGTGGCACTGGTGACCCAGGTCCTGCGGGAGGCTCCCGTGATGGTCCCACTCGCGGTGGAAGATCTGCACCTGGCGCACCCCGCGCTCGATCATCCGGCGCGCGAGGATCGCCGATTGCGCGAACGTGCCGGGCTTCTGAAGGTCGGGGCCGTAGAGGTCCAGGATGTGCTTGGGCTCCTTCGAGAAGTCGACCAGGTCCGGGACCGACTCCTGCATCTTGAACGCCATCTCGTACTGCGCGATCCGGCCCTGCGTCTCGGGGTCGCCGTTCAGGTCGTACTCGCGCGCGTTCATCCGGACGAGCGCCTCGAGCATCTGCCGGCGCGACTCGCGGCTTACGCCGGGCGGGTCGGAGAGATAGAGCACCGGGTCGCCCTTCAGGCGGAACCACACGCCCTGGTGGCGCGTCGCCAGGAAGCCCGAGCCCCAGAGCCTGTTGTAGAGCGCCTGCGCCTCCCGCTTCGCGCTCCACGACGGGGTCATCACGATGAAGGAGGGCAGGTTGTCGTTCTCGCTGCCCAGTCCATAAGAGAGCCACGCCCCGAGGCTCGCCTTGCCCGGGATCTGCGCGCCCGTGCAGATGTACGTCACCGCCGGGTCGTGGTTGATCGCTTCCGTGTGGACCGACTTGATGAACGACATCTTGTCGACGTGCTTCGCGACGTTCGGCAGGAGCTCGCTCACCCACGCGCCCGACTGGCCGTGCTGCTTGAACTTGAACTTCGACGGCGCGATCGGGAAGCGCGACTGGCCGCTCGTCATCGTCGTGAGGCGCTGGCCGCCGATCACCGACGGCGGCATGTCCTTGTCGAACATCTCGTCCAGCTTCGGCTTGTAGTCGTAGAGGTCCATCTGCGACGCGCCGCCGTTCATGAAGAGATAGATCAGGTGCTTCGCCTTCGGGGCGAAGTGGGGCGCGTCGGCGGCGCGCCCCTCGCGCGCGAGGAGCGTCCCGAGCGCCGCCGAGCCGATCCCGGCCGTCGAGAGCCGGAAGAACCGGCGGCGCGTGATGTGTTCGATGGGCACCATCGGGCTACCTCTTGTTCACGAACTCGTCGAGGTTGAGGACCACGCTCGCCGTGATCGTCCACGCCGCGAGCTCCGCGGGGTCGATCGACGCGTCGGCCGGGAGGTCGCCGACCGCGACCACCTTCTTGGCGGCCGCGGGGTCCTTGGCGTAGGTCTCCCGCTGCGTGCGGTAGACGCCGACCAGGTCGGTCACGTCGTGGGGCGACGGGGCGCGGAGCAGGCAGCGCCGGAGCATCCACGCCGCGCGCTCCTCGGGCGAGCCGCCGCCCGTCTGGATCGCCTTCTGGGCCAGGTGCCTCGCGGCCTCGAAGCACTGCGGCTCGTTCATCAGGAAGAGCGCCTGGAGCGGCGTGTTGGTCCGTTCGCGCCGCGCGATGCACGCCTCGCGGGAGGGCGCGTCGAAGAGCGTCATCTGCGGCGGCGCGCTGGTGCGCTTCCAGAAGATGTACATGCTGCGCCGGAAGACCTTCTGCGGCTCGGGGTCGCGCGCGAAGCGGTAGGTGTTGGAGCCCGTGTACCCGACCGCCTCCCAGAGCCCCTCCGGCTGGGGGGGCTTCACGCTCGGGCCGCCCAACTGCTCGACGAGAAGTCCGCTCACGAAGAGGATCTGGTCGCGCACCATCTCGGCGTCGAGGCGGAACCGCGGCCCGCGCGCGTAGAGGCGGTTCTCCGGGTCGCGCCGGACGAGGTCGGGCGTGACCTTCGAGCTCTGCCGGTAGGTGTCGGACGTGACCATCCGCCGCATGAACTTCTTCACGTCCCAGCCGTCCTCGATGAACTGCACGGCCAGGTGGTCGAGCAGTTCGGGGTGGGACGGCGGGTGGCTCTGGAGGCCGAAGTCCTCGGAGGTCTTGACGATGCCGACGCCGAAGAGCTGCTGCCAGAAGCGGTTGACCGCGACCCGCGAGGTGAGCGGATGGGTGGGCTGGAGGAGCCACGTGGCGATCCCCAGGCGGTTCATCGGGAGATCCTTGGACGGCGCGGGGAGAGAGGCCGGGAGCCCGCGCGCGACCTTGTCGCCCCGCTTGTCGTATTCGCCGCGCTTGAGGATGAACGAGTCGCGCGGGGTGGCGCGCTCCTTGAAGACGAGCGTGGTCGGCACCTGGTCGAGGAGGACTTTCTCCTTCCCGCGGATCTCGGCCAGCTGCCGGGAGAGCGGCTTCCACTCGGGCCAGTGGTCGCGGCGGAACCGCGTGCGGAGGGCCGTCTTCTGCGCGTCGCTGCGTTTCTCGATCGGCTGGGCGAACGCCTCGGCGGCGTCGCGGAGGAGGTCGGTCGCCTGCTCCTCGACCACCTCCCACGAGAACTTGTGGTCGCGCGAGGTGCCGTAGTTCGAGAACTTGAGGGTGACGCGGTTCTCGCCGGCGTCGAGGTCGAACGTGACCTTGTTCGCGTCGTACTTCCGGAACGTGCGCTTGACGTTGCGCGCGAGGACGATGGCGCCGTTCACCCAGAGCTGGATCGCGTCGTCGGAGCTGACGTTGACGGTCAGCTTGCGCGCCGTGGGCGACGTGATCGTGCGGGTGGCGAACGACCCGCCGATGCCCTCGGGGTAGACGTGGTCCTTGCCCTCGGCGTAGTCCTCGCGCTTCGTCCATTTGAGCTCGCCGTAGGCCTTGGCCAGGTCGACGCCCTTCTCGGGTCCGAACTCCTTCGTGTAGGCCTCGTTGCCGTCGGCGGCGGGGAAGCGGCCGAGCGTGTGCCACGGCGCGGGGGTCGCGGGGAGGACGCCCTTGAGCAGCTCGGCGTCGGCGGTCGTCGAGACCCGGAAGCGCGGGACCGGCTGACGCGCATGAGGGCCTTCGTGGACGAGGCGGACGCGGAGGTCGCCGCCCTCCTTGATCCCGAAGGGCTTCGAGGCGAGGAGGACCATCGAGGGGCGTTTGCGGGCGTCGCCAGTCAGGCCCGTCCCGCCCTTGCCGTCGACGGCGCGGAGCGCGATCTTCTCCCCCTTGTAGTCCGCCTCGACGGCGGTGAGGGTGAAGGCGAGCGAGACCTCGGCGGCCGGCTCGGGGTCGGGGGGCAGGATCTCGAGGAGGAGGGCGTAGACGTTCTCCTGCGCGATCCGGGTGGTGACCTCGTACTCGAGCTTGAGGTCGCCGGCCTGGACGGACTTGTCGGGCTTCTCGCGGAGGGCGGCGTCGTTGGCGACGCGGAAGCCCTCGGGGTCGAGCGGGGTCCACTGGGCGGCGAGTCGTGCGGCGAGGTCCTTCTCCCAGCGGACCTGGGCGAGGTCGAGGTCGGGGTTGAGGCCGTGGAGTTCGGCCTCGAGCTTCCCGGCCGCGTCGCGGAAGACCGCCAGTTCGCTGGCCTGGGGGGGCGAGGGGACCTTGGCGACGGGCACGGGGTCCTTCTTGTTGCCGTCGAGCTCCTGGCCGTCGAGGCTGTTGAAGAACGCGAAGAGCTGGTAGTACTCCTTCTGGGTGACGGGGTCGAACTTGTGGTCGTGGCAGCGGGCGCACGTGAACGTCAGGGCGAGGAAGACCTGGGAGAAGGTCTCGGTGCGGTCGAAGACGTTGCGGCAGTAGACCTCCTCCTCGATCGAGCCGCCCTCGCTGGTCGTGACGTGGCAGCGGTTGAAGCCGCTGGCGACCTGCTGGTCGAGCGTGGCGTTTTCGAGCAGGTCGCCCGCGAGCTGTTCGGTGACGAAGCGGTTGAAGGGCATGTTGTCGTTGAACGCGCGGATGACCCACTCGCGGTAGGGCCAGATCTCGCGGTAGTTGTCGAGGTGGAGCCCGTGGGTGTCGCCGTAGCGCGCCAGGTCGAGCCAGAACCGGGTCATGTGCTCGCCGTAGCGGGGCGAGGAGAGGAGGCGATCGACGAGCTTCTCGTAGGCGTCCGGAGACGTGTCGGTGACGAAGACTTCCACGTCAGCCGGTTCAGGAGGCAGGCCGGTCAAATCGAGGCTCAACCGGCGAGCCAGCGTCCGACGATCCGCCTCCGGCGCCGGTTTGAGACCCGCCTTTTCAAGTCTGGCGAGGACGAATCGGTCGATCGGGTTTCGGCACCAGGAGAGATTCTTGACAG
>CAZSCC010000510.1:0-2348 GCA_964604905.1 uncultured Planctomycetales bacterium | reverse complement strand
GTCCCATTCCCTGCGGAGGAGGACCTCGGGTTTCTGCGGGACGAGATGCCCCGCCATATGAGGCGAAAGAACATCAGCTACCACCCCGAGGTCGATCGGGTGGTCGGGGTCGGTCGGCGCCCGAAAGTTGTCGATCGCGCGGCGGGGGTGCTCCGGGGGCATCTGGGCCAGGTCCGGAAGTTCCTGGAGCGGGCGATCCCCACGCTCGTGCGGGGGTGGACGGTCGGGACGTCCAGCTTCCGGCCGCTGCAGGAGAGGGGCCGGAATCTATCCGCTCACGCCAGCAACGAGCGGGTCCATGTGGATGCGGGGGCCTACGGAGCCACCCACGGCAACCGGATCCTGCGGTTCTTCATGAACGCCAACCCGTCGGAGGACCGGGTCTGGATCAGCAAGGGGGCGTTCCCCGAGGTGTACCGACGGTACGGGGAGGCCGCCGGGATCGCACCTCCCGAGGGGCGCGACCTCCGGGGCGGCCTGTCGGATCGCGCCCGGACCGGGATGCTGGGCACGTTCGCCCGGATGGGGTTGCCGATGGCCAAGCTGCTCGACTCCTCTCCGTACGACCGCCTGATGCGCCGCTTCCACAATTACATGAAGGACACGCCCAAGTTCCAGAATGCGCCCGAGAGCCATCGCGAGTTCTCCTTCCCCCCTTTCTCCGCGTGGATGGTCTTCACCGACATGGTGACCCACGCCTGCACCTCCGGGCAGCATGCCTTCATCGACACCTTCATCATTCCCCTGGAAAATTGCGGCCTCCCCGAACTCTCCCCCTATCACATCCTCAGCCACGGAAAGTAGCGGGACGGTCGGGCACGGGATTTGCTCCACTCGGATCAGGAGGTGCGCGAGTATGCATCGAATCCTGATTCCCCTCGACGGGTCGGAGCTGGCCGAGGCCATCCTTCCCCAGGTCCAGCGGTTCCTCAGGAGGCATGACACCGAAGTCGTCCTCCTCCAGGCCATCCCCACCGTCTCCCCCGACTTCCATTTCGCCGTGCCCGGCCACACGGAGGCGGTCAACGCCTACATCCGCAAGCGCACCTTCGAACTCATCAACGACGGCATCCCCGCCCGGGGCGTCGTCAAGCACGGCAGCCCGGCGGACCTGATCCTCGAGACCGCCCGCAACGAAGGCGCCTCGATGATCGCCATGAGCACCCACGGCCGGACGGGCCTCGAACGCTTCGTCTTCGGCAGCGTCACCGAGAAGGTCCTCCGCGCCAGCCCGGCCCCGGTCTTCCTCATCCGCTCCTTTCCCCATCCGGGCCCCTCGCGAGGCCGCCTGGAAAGGCTGCCCTTCCGCAGCGTCCTCGTTCCTCTCGACGGGAGCGAAGTCTCCAGCAGCGTCGTCCCCTTCGTCCTCGAGTTCGCCCGCCCCATGGACGCCCATGTGACCTTGCTCCACGTCCGAGAGGCCGACCCGCTCGCCCCCCACTGGCCGCCCCCCGGGAAGGCCCTGCAGGCGGCCCAGGAGAGGTTCCTCCAGGCCGGCATCCCGGCCACCCTCGAAGACCGGCAAGGCGACCCCGCATTGGAGATCCTCAGATTCTCGGAGGAACACGGAACCGACCTCATCGCCATGAACAGCCACGGCCGATCGGGGCCCTCACGATGGGTCCTCGGGAGCGTCGCCGAAAAGGTCCTTCGCGCCGCCAAAGTCCCCATGATCGTCTCCCACCACGCGGCCCCCATGACGCAAGAAGACGCGATCCGCGCGGAAACCTCCGCGATCCTCCCGCCCGTCTAGCCTAGGAGTAGGAGAGCCCTCCTCATTGGCCTCTCGCTTGCTCGAGACGGGGGAGAACCAGAGGGATTGACGCATGAATCCGGAAGACCTGTCGCTCAAGGAGCTGCTGTCGCTCTGCCGCCGGGCCGAGCAGATCTGCCTCCTCCGCCTGGAGAAGATCCACGAGGCGTCCGACGTCACCGACCAGCCGCTCCACGACCTGCTCGACGACCTGGCCGCCGAACAGCGCAACCACGCCCGCTCGGTCGAGCTGTACGAGGCCCGCACCCCCCGTCCCCAGACGTGGCTCCTCGACCCCGCCCAGGCGGACCGGCTCGTCCTCTCCCGCCTCCCCTCCGTCTCCCGAGGCTTCGGAGAAGCGCCCCTGGACCGCGACCTCGCTCTCTTTTTCGCCGAGTCCCTCGAGGAGGAGGCCGCCCGCTTCTACCGGTCGCTCTCCGAGCACGCCCCCGACGGGGAGTCCCGGAGCTTCTTCATCAACATGGCCGAGCGCGACCGCTGCAGCCTCGACCACCTCCGCCAGGTCGTCCTCCAGGGGTGATATTCCCGCGCCGTCGCAGGAAAATTCGCACGAGGCCGGCCCCCGCTCCCGGCC
>CAZSCC010000509.1:0-3393 GCA_964604905.1 uncultured Planctomycetales bacterium | reverse complement strand
CGCCGCAGCACGCCCGCAATGGCCCTTTGGGCTCGAAATCGGGCTCCCGGGTCCCGCAAAGGCTTCCGAGCGATCCGTGCGAATACGAAATCTCCTGTCGGCAACGCTCTTGCCCGCGTTAATCAACACGATCTAGCTATTCGGAGAACGCCCGCTCCCTCTTGAGGGTGGAGCAGAACTCCTCCTCGCCCGCGAGCCGCGCCGAGCGCGAGGACGAGTCGCCGTCGAGAAAGAGGACGAGGTCGAATTGGCGCTTCTCGGTGCCGCGCTCCTTCGCGAATTTCCGGGCGATCTCGAGCGCCGGCAGCGTGTCGCGTCCCATCACGCGCACCAGGTCAAAGTGGATCAACCCCTCGTACGAGCGGTACAGGAGTTCGGTGCAGACCAGCTTGTCCGAGGTGAAGAAGTCGAACTCGAAGTCGTAGGGCTTCCCCTTGTGGCTGAACGCCTTCACGATCGCCTGGGCGATCTGCGCGTCGGTGAGCCTGGGGCGTAGGACCGCCACGTAGTCCGCGTGCATCGATTCCGTGATGGTGTTGAACACGACCCCCTCACTCACCGCCTCGAGCACGGTGTTGGGCTCTCCGTCGTGCCCCTTCTTCGTGTACTCGGCGAGATGCTCCCGGACGGCGGCGTGGTCGGCGATCCCCAGGCGGCGCAGGTCGTCGATCGTCCCCACGTAGAGCGCGCTGTGGGGCCAGAAGCCAGGGAGGAAGGCGTTGGACATGAACCAGTTCCGCCGTTCCAGGAAGATGTCGCCGGGCTTGAGGCGGGGGCCGACGTCCCTGCGGATCTGCTCGACCGTGATGAGCGGAGGGTCCTGGACGATACGGAAGTCGCCGATCAAGCACGAGACCATCGACTGCGCGGTGTAGAGGGGCCGGTAGGCGTCTTCCTTGACCCTTTTGGCGAGGGCGTCGAACCACGCCTTTGGCCGGCTCAGGCCGTTCGCCTGGACATACTGGACGCACTTCACGATCCGGTCGTCGAGCCAGGCGAAGTCTTCATCAGGCCACACCTTCAGGCCGCGCCACTTCGCGCGGTTGGCCTCGTAATACGCGCCCATCTCCTCGAACTTCTCCAGGCTCCGCGAGTTGGCGGCTCCGGAGCGGATCTGATCGAGCATCCCCGCCTCGAGCCCCCAGAGCGGCTCCTTCTCGTTGAGTTTTCGCGCCACCAGGGGATCGCTCCCGAAGCCCCGGACCAGGACGAGCGCCCTCTCGAACGCCGCGGCCGCTGCGCCGTAGCCGACCATGAAGCAGCGGGCGCGAAGCTCGGGCGAACGCACCCCCTCGAAACTGGCGTACGTGGCCACGAGCCGGAGGAGCGCCGAGCGGAGCGACAGGTAGGAGACGAAGTGCCAGCGGATGCGGTCCTCTTCCTCCGGCGTGTAGAACTCGCGGTTCTCCGCCTTCCTCCTCCCGGTCAGTTCCGCCTGGAGAGCGGCGGCTTTGTTCGTCAGGTCGTCCAGACCGGCGACGACGCCCTTGAGCTTCTGGAGGTCGGATTGCGCCTGAGCCTCGATCTGCTCGGGCTGGAGCCCGGACAGCGCGGAGGGCATGTGGTCGAACGGGCTGGATTCGTGGCCCGCGCCGCCGATGTACCAACCCATCATGAAGATCGCCGCGTGCGAGCCGAGGATCCAGGAGATCCGCGCCCAGCGGGCCATCGGGATGGGCGGGCCGTCCTTGCGCTTCCAGCGCCACCAGATGATCGTGGAGCCGAGGATGGAAGCGGCGGAGGCGATCGCGAGAGGCACGATCATCAGGGGGCCTGGGGTATAGGGAAGCTCGCGGTGGAGGGCGAGGCTGGCGAGGAGCGCTCCCGCGGCCGCCGCGCTCCAGGGCGTGGCGCGCTCGATCCAGTCGCGCTTGAGGCCGCTGGTCTTCCAGAGCCCGAGGAGGTGGGTCGAGGTGACCGAGGCCACCATGCAGATCCACCAGTAGCGCCAGAGGTCCGGACGGGTCTTCCAGGGGGTCCAGACGATCAGGTAGTACCAGCCTTGCGAGGAGACGATGAAGAGGAGGGCGGCCTTGGATCGCAGGGGCATGGCCTTGAGCGTGCCGAGGGCGACATCGGCGGTGATCGACCCGCCCACCAGGCCGAGGAGCGTGAAGAGGACCGGGGTACGGTAGTCGCCGAAGGACTTGAGCACGATGGAGAAGACCAGGAGGACCACGACGGCGGCCAGCGACGTGACGAGGAGCGTGCGGAGGGTGCGCCGAATCCGGTCCAGGTCGAAGGTCATGCGAACTAAACCTTAACTCGCGAGCGATCCCTTGGCAAGATGGCGACCATGATTCGGACCGCCCTCGCCCTGATTCTGCTGGCTGCCGTTCAGCCGCGTCGCGACGTCGAACCTTGGGCCGACCGCGATCTGCCGGTGACGGAGGGCCTCGAACTCTGGTTCGACGCCACACGCTTGAAGCTGGGCGACGGCGATGGCGTGAAGGTCTGGCCAGACGGGAGCGGCCACAAGCGGGACCTTTCCGCCGTCGGGGACCCCCGCCACCGCGCCGAAGGCGGTACGGCCGTGGTCCGCTTCGATGGACGCACAAGCCGCCTTTCCGGGAAGGGACCCGAAGCGCCGCTCCGGGACTTCTCTGTGATCGTCGTGGCGGCCCCTCACTCGAATGCGGGGGGGTATCGGGCCCTGCTGAGCGCGAACGCCCCCGGGAAGAACGACTACATGTCGGGCGTGAACCTGGACCTGGGAGGCGCCGGGGGCGATACGTTCGCGAAGGTGAACGCGGAGGGAGCCGGATTCCAGGGCGAACGCAACCTGATGGCCAAGCCGGCCCCGATGGCCTCCTTCCACATCCTGGCCCTGACGGCCGCGCCCGACGGCCCGGGTCGCGTGCGTCTCCACGTGGACGGGGCCTTTGCGGGGCACGCCGGAAGGGGCGATGCGGCGGCTAATTTCGCGCAGATCCGCCTCGGGGCGCGCCATTTCAGCAACACCGTGGCGGCGACCTCTGACGCAGGCTTCTTTCACGGCGACATCGCGGAAGTCCTGGTCTACGGTCGCGTCCTCCCCGAGAAGGAGCTCCGGTCGGTTGAGGATTACCTGAAGAGGAAATACCCGGCGCTCCTGAAGGGAGAGGCGCTCGCCTACGAGCCGCCGCCCCCCGTGGAGATGATCGTCCCGGGATTCACGGTGAAGAAGCTACCGGTGACGCTGACCAACATCAATACCCTCGAGTACGCCGCCGACGGCCGGCTTTTCGCGCTCGGCTACGACGGCCGTCTCCACGTGCTCGTGGATGCCGACGGCGACGGCCTCGAAGAGACGGTCCGGCCCTATTGGTACAAGAATGAAGGCGACTTTCGCGGGCCGATCGGTATGGTGATCGCCAAGGAAGGGGTCTACGTCGCGTCGAAGGGGAAAGTGTC
>CAZSCC010000508.1:0-1791 GCA_964604905.1 uncultured Planctomycetales bacterium | reverse complement strand
GTCCGGACGCGGAACGCCCTCCCTCCGAAGACCGCGGTCCCCGTCGTGATCTCCGCGAAGGACGAGGCGACGGCGGCGCTCCTCCGGGCGGGGGCGGAGATCATCCGGGACCAGGCGAACGTGGACGAACTCACCCTCGGAGTCAACCTGCCGAAGCCCAAGCTGGCGGCGACGGTCGCGACGACCGGGTTCACCGTCTACGTCCCGCTCAAGATCGACAAGAAGGCGGAGCTGGAGCGGACCCGGAAGGAGCTCGAGAAGGCGCGCGAGCAGGCGGCCGGGGCGGAGAGGCAGCTGGCCAACGAGGAGTTCCGGAAGCGCAAGCCCGAAATGGCAAAGGAGATCCAGGGGAAGCTCGACGCGCTGCGCGCCAAGATCGCCGAGCTTGAGGTCCATCTCAAGGACATCGGAGAAGCCCCGTGAAGCTGGGTGAACTGCTCAAGGAAGGGCTGATCCTCGTCGGGTTCCAGTCCCGCGACAAGTGGGAGGCGATCACGCGATTGGTGGATCTGCTGATCGCCCAGGGGCGGCTCCGGGAGGATCAGCGGACCGGCGCGTTCGCCGCCCTGGCCGCGCGCGAGAAGGTCGCCTCCACCGGCATGGAGTTCGGCGTGGCGCTCCCCCACGCGAGCGTCGAGGGGCTGGAGAACGCCCTCGCCGCGGTGGGCCTCTCCCCCTCGGGCGTCCCGTTCCAGGCGCCCGACGGCCAGCCCTCCCGCATCGTGGTCCTCCTCCTCATCCCCCACCGCGAACGGCTCCGGCACACGTCGACCCTCGCCAGCATCGCCCGGCTCCTCAACTACGAGGAGACGCGGGAGGCGCTCACCCGCGCCCGCAACGCCCGGGAGGCGCTCCAGATCATCCGCGACGAGGAAGACCGGACCTCCGCCTGACCGTGCGCGTAAGGTTCGTGACCGCTACTCGGTGAACTGGGTGCGGTAGAGGGACGCGTACACCCCGCCCTTCCCGAGCAGGTCCTCGTGTCTCCCGTCCTCCGCCAGCCTCCCCTGGTCCAGCACCAGGATCCGGTCGGCGTTCTTGATCGTCGACAGGCGGTGGGCGATCACGAAGGTGATCCGGCGCTCGGAGCGGATCAGGTTCTGCAGCGCCGCCTGGACCGCCTGCTCGCTCTCGCTGTCGAGCGCGCTCGTCGCCTCGTCCAGGATCAGGATCGACGGGTCGCGCAAGATCGCGCGCGCGATCGCGATCCGCTGCTTCTGACCGCCGGAGAGCTTGGCGCCCCGCTCCCCCACCGGCGTGTCGTAGCCCTTCTCGAGCCCCGCGACGAACTCGTGGATGTGGGCCGAGCGGGCCGAACCCTCCACCTCCGCCACGGTGGCGCTGCGCTTCCCGTAGCGGATGTTCTCCCCGATCGTGGTGTTGAAGAGGAACGTCTCCTGCGTGACCACGGCCACGTGGGCCAGCAGCGACGAGCGCCGCACCTTCCGCAGGTCGGTCCCGCTCACGCGGATCTCGCCCTTCACGGGATCGTAGAAGCGGCAGAGGAGGTCGAGGAGCGTCGTCTTCCCCGCCCCGCTCCGGCCGACCACCGCGATGACCGAGCCCGGCTTGACGGAGAACGAGACGCCCTCGAGCACGGGCACCGTGTCGTAGGAGAAGCTCACATCCGCAAACTCCACCGAGCTGACCTTGGGGAGTTCCTCCCCCGTGTCATGCTCGGTGTCGCGAGGCTGGTCGAGCAGCTCGAAGACCCGCTCGCAGCCGGTGGAGGCCTCCACCAGGCGGTTGTAGGACTTGGAAAGCTCGCGCACCGACGAGTTGATCATCGCC
>CAZSCC010000507.1:0-7943 GCA_964604905.1 uncultured Planctomycetales bacterium | reverse complement strand
AGCTCGGGCCGGCCGTGGACCGCGTGACCACGGTGCTCTTCGTCCTGGGCGCCTTCCTGGCGCAGGGAGCACGGCTCTTCCTGGCGGCCCTGATGCTGGACGCGATCACCCACCTGGGCATCGGCTGGGCGATCCTGGCGGTGGGCTCGATCTCGGTGGTCTGGACCTGGCTCGGCGGGATCAATTCCGTGGTCTGGACGGACGTCGTCCAGTTCGTGATCCTGTTTGCGGGAGGGCTGATCGCGCTGGTCGCGGTGGTGCTTTCCGTCCCGGGCGGCGCGGGGGAGATCGTGCGCCTGGGCTCGGAGTCGGGGAAGTTCCGGCTGTGGGACCTGTCGTGGGACCCCGCGGCGGAGTTCACGCTCTGGTGCGGCCTCTTCGGATCGACGTTCCTGACCCTCGCCTCCCACGGGACGGACCAGAACATGGCGCAGCGGCTCTTCTGCTGCCGGGATCCCCGGGAGGCGCGAAAGGCGATCGTCTGGTCGAGCGTCGGGCTGCTCCTGCCGATCCTCATGCTCTCGGTCGGGGTGGCGATCTTCGCGTACTTCAAGCACGTCCCGATGAGTCCTGAGCACCAGGCGCTGGTGAGGGAGCACAGGGACAACATTTTCCCCGTCTTCATCCTGACCGCGATGCCGATCGGGGTGAAGGGTCTCCTCTTTGCCGCGATCTTCTCCGCCGCGACCGCGACGTCTACCCTTGCGGCGATGTCGCAGACGGCTCTCTCCGCCTTCTACGTCCCCTACGCAAGGAAGGGGACCGACCAGAAGCACCTACTCTTCGTCTCGAAGGTGTTCGTGCTCCTGGCCGCTCTGGGTCTGTGCGGGACGGCGATGCTGTGCCTGCAGATCAAGAAGTATCCAGGGCTGCTGGACCTCGCGCTGGCGATGTCGGGGTACACGTACGGGGCGATGCTGGGAATCCTGCTCCTGGCGCTGCTTCCGTTCAAGCGGGACGCCCGGGGGCTCGTCTGGAGCGTGCCGATCTCGGTGTTCCTCGTCTTCGCGCTCAACTGGCAGGAACACGGATGGGCGCGGGCGACGGTGGGAGTAGCGGCCGGCATCCTGGTCCTGTCGGGCCTGGCACTCCTGTATCGAGAGCCGCTCAAGATCGGCTGGGTGCTAGCCGGCGTGGCGCTCCTGCTCGCCGTCGCGTGGGCGCCGATCGGCCGGCTGCCCGGAGGCGGCGTCGAGTATTTCAAACTGTCCTTCCCGTGGCACTATCCGATCGGGGCGGCGGTCACGCTCGGGCTGGGAGTCGCTCTGGGCCGAAAAAGGGAATTGACCGCGTCTGCCGCGCCGGTATCATGAAAATCCGATGAAGTGCTGCAACTGCCCCTCGACGTCGGAAGGTTTCGCGGTCATCCCCGGGATCGGCGAGACGGGCGAGGCGCGATTCTATTGTGATGCCTGCGCTCGGAACCACAGGGTCAAGATGCGCTATTGGGACGGCCGCGATCTCGACGTCGGCGGGTACCGCGAGAACCCGGACCTCGGCAAGTCCTTCCACACGCTCATCTTCTCGTTTCACGACATCGGCCGCATGCGCCGGGAGGACCTGGAGCCCGTCATGGGGTGGGTGGAGGACGAGGAACTGGCGCTGGCGCTCGTGGGGGCGGACTCGTCGGTGGTCGAGAAGATGTACTCGGTCCTCCCGCTCACCCGGGTCCGGCGGGTCCGCGAGCTGCTCGACGCTCCGTCCAAGCGCGGGACCCCCGCGGCACCGACGACCGAGGCGGCCCAGGAACTGGTCGTCAACGTGATCAAGAGGCTCTAGTGATCCTCGACTACCACATGCACACGCCCCTCTGCAAGCACGCGGTGGGGGCACCCGAGGAGTACGCCCGCCGGGCCGTCGAGCGGGGGATCGAGGAGATCGGCTTCTCTGACCACAGCCCGATGCCGGCCACGTACGATCCGGATTACCGGATGCGGATCGACGAATACGCGGAGTACGTCGAGATGGTGCTTCGTTGCCGGAACTCCGTGCCTCAGCTCAAGATCAAGCTGGGCCTCGAGGCGGACTACCATCCCGGGACGGACGCCTTCGTGCGGGAGGTGATCGGCCGCTACGCGTTCGACTACGTGATCGGCTCGGTCCACTATCTCGGGACCTGGGGCTTCGACAATCCCGACCTCGTCCACTTCTACGAGCGGAAGGACATCTACGAGCTCTACCGGGAGTACTACGGACTGATCGTGAATCTCGCCGAAACGAGGATGTACGACATCGTGGGCCATCCGGACGTGATCAAGAAGTTCGGCCACCGGCCGACGAAGGACTATGAGCCCCTCGAGAGGCGCGCGCTCGAGGCGATCGCAAACGCGGGGATGGCTCTCGACGTCAATACGAGCGGCCTCCGCCGTCCCGCAAAGGAGATCTACCCGAGTCTCCGGATGCTCCAGGCCGCGCGCGCGATGGGGATCGGGATCACGTTCGGCTCGGACGCCCACGACCCGAAGCACGTCGGGGAGTCGTTCGCGGAGGCGGTCGCCCACGCGAAGGCCGCGGGGTTCACCCAGTTCCGCCGCTACGCCGAACGGTCGTTCGACCTCGTCCCGCTCCCCTAGCAGGCTGCTGAAAAAGTCCTTCGGAAGGCCGTAGACGACTTGTCCGACCGTGATTCCGCCAAGAAATCGAAGGTCGCCATGCTTCCCAGAGAGTTTTTCAGCACCCTGCTAGCCCAACCGGGCGCCCTCTCGGTCGTTCGAAGGAGAGACTTTGAAGGAGAGGGATATGCGACGCTGGAACGGCTACGTCCTCGCGCTCGTGGGCTTTCTGATCCTCGTGGGATCGCTCGTGGTGAGTTCGCCATTCTCCGGCCATACGGAGGGGAAGCGGGCCCGCGAACGGGGCGTCCTGAACCCGACCGTTCCTGCGACGGTCCCGGCGGTCCTTCCGGTCGCGCCGGCGGGCCCGGTGGCGGCCGATCATCGCGTTCCGCTTCAGGAGAGCGGCCCCATCGTCTACCGGGGAGAGGAGCTGGAGGCGCATCTCTCGTTCCCGGTGCCGGCGGGGGCGAGGTTCGTGATCGAGACGATCTCCGTGCGGGCGGCCGTGGGGGCGGGGGCCCGGTCGACGGTGATGTTCACGACGACGGCGCGCGGAGTGTCCGCGACTCACGGGTTCCCGCTGGAGTTCCAGGGTTCGTTCCCGAACCAGGGGGACGTGCTGGCGGGAGCCCGGTCCCTCCGGGTCTATGCCGACGGCGGGACGGTCGTCCACTTCCGCATCGACCGGAGCGCGGCCCGGGAGAGTGACACCGGGTTCATCACGCTCTCGGGCACGCTGGAGTAGCGGTCAGCGGCGGAAGCCCCCGCCGAAGCGCGTGTAGCCCCCGACCTTGGGACGGTGGTAGCCGCGGATGTAAAAGCGGCGGATGCCGCCCACGCGGCCGCGGGGGCCCGGTCGTGCGTGCTTCACGTCGCGCTTCTGAAAGAGGTAGGGGTTGAATCCGATGTGGGGCTGGGGCTCAGCCTTCTTCGCCTCTGCCCTCTTCTTCTCCTCGGCCCGCTTCTTTTCCTCCGCGGAGGCCGCCTTCCGCTCCGCAAGCTCCTTCCGGGCCCGCTCCTTCTCGATCTCCTCCTCCCTCTCGATCTCGTCCTCGGCGATGGTGATCCTCTTGAGCTCTTCCTCGGTGGCGCGGGCCTCGTCGAGAAGCTTCATGTCGTAGACGGAGATCCACCATCCCCCGTAGGCGTCCTCGGCGGTCTCGGGGGTGACCTCGATCGTGAGCCCGTCGCGCTCCTTCTTGCCGGGGGCGAGGTTGAGCGAACGGAGGACGGCCTGGTCCTTCGAATCTCCGAGGAGGGCGCTCACGACCTCCAGGCACTCTTTCTTCGCGGCGTCGCTCTTGAGGAGATCCCCCGTGACGCCGATCTCGAGGCCCGCCGGCTCGTCGGGGTCGCCGTAGACGTTGAACTCGTAGAGGCCGGACTTGTGGGACATGTACGGGACGTTTCTCAGGATGCCCTTGTCGACCACGGTGGCGGGGATCTGCCTGAGGTCAGCGGCCCAGGAGCGGGCGGCCACGACCTCGATGCAGCGGTCCCAACGGGCCAGGCGCGCCGGCTTGGCCGCGGGACCCTCGTCGGCGGCCTTCTTCTCGATCGACTCGATGTCGGCGCGGTCGACCGTGACCGTGGCGTACTTGAGCCGGACGACGACCGCGCCGTCGGCCTCCTTGATCACGATGCCTTCGAGCGACCCGCCGTTCTTGAGCTTGACCGTGTCGGCGGAGGCGGTCGCGGCCGCGCACAAGACCAGGATTGCCGTCAGGACCTTCATGGCTGCTCCTCTTTGAACAGGGACAGACTATCTGACGACGCCCGCGGGGTCCAGTGACACCCGCGACGCTGGAAAGGGCGGTCTCCGGACGGGGCCGCCGGAAAGCGAAGTGCCTCGGAAATCACCTCCTGTTTCGGCGGACCTGCTCAGGGAGCCGTTTGGGGATCACGCCGTAGGCGTGGGCCAGATCGCTGTCCCGCATCACGCGGGGGCCCCGGATCTGAGGGATCCGGCTCTCCAGGCCGTGCTGGGAAAGGGAGACCCCGGATCAAACTCCTAACGGGCTCCGGGGAGGGTTTGGCAGGAGACGTGCCAGGGGGGGCTGTTTCGGAGGAGGCTTGGGGCTCAACGGTTCATGTTGCGTGTCATCATAGGACACATATAAGGGTGTTATGATTCGTAACAGGGGGTAACGCGGCGTTTGACCGTGCCCCGGGGGTTCTGTTAAGGTACGGGGCCATGGCGAGGATCCAGGTCCTCTCGACCGACGTGGTCAACAAGATCGCGGCGGGAGAGGTCATCGAACGGCCGGCCAGCGTCGTCAAGGAACTGGTCGAGAACGCCCTCGATGCCGGGGCGACCGAGATTCGCATCGACGTCGAGGAGGGGGGTCGGAAGCTGATCCGCGTCAGCGACAATGGGGGAGGCATCGCTGCGGAGGACCTTCCCCTCGCCTTTGCCGCCCACGCGACGAGCAAGCTTTCCACCGCCGACGACCTCTTCAGGGTCTCCACCTTCGGGTTCCGGGGGGAGGCGCTCGCGTCCATCGGGGCGGTCGCGCGGGTCCTCCTGACCAGTCGGATGAGGGGTGGGGAGGGGGTCGAGATCCTGGTCGAGAACGGAGAGTCCTCCGAGGTCCGGCCGGGAGCCGCCGCGCCCGGCACCGTGATCGAGGTGCGGAACCTCTTCCAGAACGTGCCCGTGCGCCGCCGTTTCATGCGGTCGGTCGAGATCGAGAACGAGCACGTGTCCGAGTCGGTCGCGCGCTTCGCCGTCGCCCATCCGGAGGTCCGGTTCGACCTGCACGTGGACGGTCAACTCCGGCACGCCCTCCCGTCCGCCGACCGGCGCGGGCGGATCGCCGTCTTCTTCGGCGACGACGTGGCGGGGGCGCTCAAGGAGGTCGAAACCAGGGAGTTCCACGCCTATTTTGCGCCGCCCCAGTTCTCGAAGATCAGCGCCAAGGGGATCTACTTCTTCCTCAACGGCCGGTACATCCGTGACCGGGTGCTGCTCCGCGCCGTGAACGAGGCGTACCGGGAGATGATTCCGCACGGGCGGTATCCGGTCGCGTTCCTCTTCCTCAATCTGCCGGCGGACGAGGTGGACGTCAACGTCCACCCGACCAAGATCGAGGTCCGCTTCCGGAGCGTCTGGAAGCTGCACGACCGGATCGCGGTGGCGCTGCGCGAGCAGCTGGTGGGGACCGACCTCGATCCGCGCGTGGCGCCCGAGTCGCTCTCCCACGAGCCGAGCGCGGCCCGGATGCCGGGCCCCGCCCGGGCCGTCGTCGACTTCTTCACCCAGGAGCCCCAGATCGCGCTCGCCTCCGCGCGGCCGCTGGTCACGACCGGCCGCCGCGTCTTCCAGCTCCACAACCGCTACCTCGTCGAGGAGGTGGAGGACGGGCTGCGCATCATCGACCAGCACGCGCTTCACGAGCGGGTCATGCTCGAGGAGTTCCGGAAGCAGTATGCCCGGGCGGCGATTGCGCGCCAGAGGCTCCTGCTCCCCGCGGTGGTCCGGCTCGACAAGGAGCGACGCGCGCGGCTCGACGACCAGCGGGAACTCCTCGAGTCGTTCGGGCTGGAGGTCGAGGATGTCGGCCCCCACGAGGTCGCGGTCCGGGCCGTCCCGGCCCTCGTGGCCGAACACGACCCGGTGACGCTCCTCATGGACTTCCTGGAGTTGGCGGAGGATGCCGACCCGGGGGTCCCGATGATGGATCGAGCGCTCGAGTTCATGGCCTGTCGCGCCGCGGTCAAGTTCGGACGGAAGCTTGCGGAGGAGGAGATCGCTCGGCTCCTCCTGGATGCGGAAGGGCTCGACTTCTCCTCGAGTTGCGCCCACGGCCGCCCCACCGGGATCCGCCTGACCCTCGAGGACTTGGAAAGGTTCTTCCATCGATGATGCTTGCCGACTTCGAAGCGTTCGAGCCCGCGCGCGGATTCCGGGTGCTCGTCCACCCGACGAAGAAGTTCAAGACGATCGGGCTCGCGCTCTACGTCCACCAGCCGCTGGGGGATCGGGCGACGCAGATCGCGCTGCTTCCGTCCGTGCTCCGCCGGGGCTGCAAGGGGCTTCCGGACATGCGCCGGGTCGTCATGTACCTGGAGGATCTCTACGGGGCGTCGATGGGGGCGGACGTCGTCAAGATCGGCGAGCGCCATGTCATGGCCTTCCGGTTCGAGACGGTGAACGACCGCTTCGCTCCCAAGAAGATCCACGCGCTCGAGAAGTCCATGAGTTTCCTCTGGAGGATCCTCTCGCAGCCGGTGCGGGTCAAGGGCACGCTCCATCCCGCGTGGGTGGAGCAGGAGAAGGAGAACCTGAAGAGGCTGATCGAGGGGATGATCAACGACCGGATGAGCTACGCCTACGAGCGGTGCATCCAGGAAATGTGCAAGGGCGAACCGTACAGCCTCTACGAGTACGGGAGGCTCGAGGACATCGGGCCGATCACGCCCAAGGACCTGTCGAAGCTGCATCAGAAGGTGCTGGCGGAGTCGCCGGTCGACCTGTTCGTGGTGGGGGACGTGGAGCCCAGACGCGTGGCGGCGGTGGCGAAGAAGACCTTCCGCTTCAAGCGCCGCGCCGTCAGGGTGCCTCCGGCCACCGTGATCCGGGAGGCCGCGAACGGCCTCCGCGAGCACGTGGAGAAACTGGACATCGAGCAGGGAAAGGTCGTGCTCGGCTGCCGGACGGGGATCACGTGGGGCCACCCCGAGACCTTTCCGCTCGTGATGTACAACGGCCTTCTGGGAGCCTTCCCGCACTCCAAGCTCTTCGTGAACGTCCGAGAGAAGGAGGCCCTCGCCTACGCGACCCACTCCTCCCTGGACCACACCAAGGGGCTGCTTTTCGTGACGGCGGGGATCGATCCCTCGAAGTACGCGCGCTGCGTGGAGGTCATCAAGGCCCAGATGGCCGAGCTGGCCGCCGGGAAGATCTCGGACGACGAGTGGGCGAAGACCCGGCTCATGATCACCGACCGCGTCCGCTCGCGCGAGGACAGCCCGTCGGGGAAGATCGGTGCGTTCCTCGAGATGGACCTGAACGGCCACGCCATGACCGCCGACCAGATCATCGCGGGCGTCGAGAAAGTGACCCGCGAGGACGTGGCGCGCGTGGCGGCGCGGGTGAGGCCCGACACGCTGTTCTTCCTCAGCCGCACGTGAAGTACGAGTCGTGGAGGCCCGGGCTCCTCGCCCCCGTGGTCCATTTCTGGAACCGCGTCTTCGCCCAGAAGAGGAATTTCTTCCCGGTTACGGAGGACCTGTTCCTGAGCCGGGTGGTCAGGAAGAGGACGGCGGTCGAGGCGTTCGATCCCCGGGGCTTCATCGTCGCCCGCGACGGGCAGGAGATCGCGGGCTTCATCCATGTAGGGGAGCGTCCGGAGGCGTTGGTCCGCACGCTCGATCCCGACTGGCCGG
>CAZSCC010000506.1:0-11505 GCA_964604905.1 uncultured Planctomycetales bacterium | reverse complement strand
ATCTGGGTGGTCGACGCCGACGGATCGCACCCGACGCGGCTGACCACCTCGCCGGCGGCCGAGTGGATGCCGACCTGGTCGGAGGACGGGACGATCCACTTCGTCTCCGACCGGAGCGGAGCGAACCGCATCTGGAGCCTGAGGCCCAAGCTCACGCCCCTGGGGCCGTCCGGGTTCTAGCCCTCGAGGTTGAGGGGCGGGCGGGAAGCGCCTTCCCCCGGAACCGCGACGCTCGCGGGCGTCATCATCTCCAGCCGCTCCCTGCGATCCTTCTCGATCGACCCCGCCCACGTCTCGCGGAGATTGGAGAGGAGTTTCACGGCTTCGTCGATGAGCGCGGGGTCCTGTTTGATGTTCGCCCGCATGAGTCGCGAGTGGATCGACTGATAGAGCCCCATCAGGTTCTCGTAGATCCGGTCGCCCAGGTCCTCGCGGCGGAGCCCCGACATGAGCTCGACCATGATGTCCTGCCCGCGGATGAGGAGCCTGCAGGATTCTTCGAAATCCCGCGCGGCGATCTTCTCCTTGGCGACTCCGGAAAACCGGATGGCGCCGTCGAAGAGCATGAGCATGAGCTCCTCTTTCGAGGCCGTCAGCACCTTGCTCTCCAGGTACTTCTTCGGGGCGTTCATCCTGTTTCCTCGGGGCTCCCCTAGAAGGACCCGTTGCCCTGCGACGCGAGGCCCGCGAGCAGCTGGCTGAGCCGCTGCTGGGTGCTCTGGGATTGCGCGATGACCTTCTCGAGGGCCGTGAACTTACGGATGAGGTTCTCCTGCACCTGGAGCGCGCGCTTCTCGATCCTGCTGATCGACTCGTTCATGCGATTCACCGACGTGTCGATCGCATCAATCCGGGTCGCGATGAGACCGTCCCCGTCGGCCGTGATCAAGTCGAGGGCTTCGCTGAGCCTCTGCGCGGCGCCCGGATCGCCCTTCAAGCCGATGATGTCCCCCTGGATCGTGTTCCCGCCGAGCGCGAGCGTCTTGGCGATCTTGAGCTGCGATGCGGCGGTGGCGCCGGACACGTTCGCCACCGAAAAGGGCGTCGTGGACGGGAAGGAGCTGTCCACCAACTGGAGCGAAAAGCCGCCCGGGGAGATCGAGGCCGTGACGCGGCCCCCGTTCCCGGCGGCGGTATTGATCCGCGTCAGGATCGACCCCAGGGTCGTCGCGCCCGCAAGGTCGACGTCGAAGACGGTCCCGTCCCGGGCCGTGATCCGGAGATCGTTTCCGGAGACGTCGCTGATCCCGCTCCCGCTGTTGAGGTCCTTGACGAGGGTCGACACCGTCAGCTTCCGCTGGAGGATGAACAGATCCCGGACCTGGTCGAAGCTCGACGCCAGGGCGCCGGAGAATTTCCCGCTGTCGAACGTCAGGGTGCCCTCCGCCCCGGCGCGGATGCCCACCTCGTCCAGGACGTTGAGATCGGAGGTCGGGATCCCGAGGACGGGAGCCAGGGCGAGTTTGGACAGATCGCGCTTCGTCCGGAGGATCGCCGGTTCGCTGAAGAGCGGGCCCTTCGCGAACGTGTCGGCGTTGAACGAGGCGTTCTCCCGGATCTTCTTCACCACTTCGTTATAGGCGTCCACGAACGACTGGGCCATCGCCGTGATCGCGGCGTCGTCGCGGGTCACGGTGACCGTGACGGGCGACGCGCTCGTTCCCTTGAGGGTAAGGGTGAGGCCGGGAAGGATCCCGGTCACGGTATTTCCGGCGGACGTGACGACGGTCGGTTCGCCGCCCGTCCCGCCTCCGCCCGAGAGGAGGACGGCGTCCTGCCCCCGGATCGAGGTCGAGAACGTAAGCCCGCCGATGGCGCTGTCCGCCGTGAACCGTGCCGCCTCGCCCGCGCGGTTCCCGGTGAGCAGCAGCCGGTAGGGGGTGGCGCCCGAGCCGTCGTTGAGGATCGAAGCCGTCACGCCGACGCCCTTCGCGTTGATGGCGTTCGCCACATCCTGGAGCGTTGCGTTGATGGCGATGTCGATCGTGACTTCGAAGCTCCCGTTGATCTGATTCGGAGTGGCGCCCGGAGCGGCGCCCGCGATGTTGAGGTCCCGGGCGGTCCGCCCCCCGTTCAGCTCCGTGATGATGAGCGTCGTTGTGGGCGCGCCGCCCGCGGTGTCCGTGATGAGGAGGCCGTCGCCCGTGTCGTTGATGCGGGCCTGGACGCCGCTCGCGGCCGCGGTCGCGGCGCCGTTGATATCCTGGATGACCCTCGCCAGCGTCGTGTCGCCGGCCTGGCTGAGGTCCACGTCGAACTGAATTCCGTGCGCGTCGGCGATGCGGATCTTCCCGGCGGCCACGCCCTGCCCGCCGTTCAGGGTGGAAAGAAGCGTGGCGTTGGCAAGCCACTGCGCATCGAGGTCCGTGCCGTTGATCGCCGAAGCCGCGACCGTCTGCAGGATTCCAAGGTCCTCGGCCGCGGTCCCGCTGACGTTCGTGACGCTGAGGGTTCCGCTCCCGCCGGAAGTGTCGACGATCCGGAGCCCGTTCCCCTCTGGATTGTGCTCGACGCGGACCTGGACACCCGCGGCGGCGGCCCGATCGTTGATCAGCCGGACGATGTCCTCCAGCCCGTCGTTGAGCGCGTGAACGGCGGCGTTGTCCTGGACGGAGCCGGCCAGGGCTCCGTCGAACCGGATCGTGTTGCCCGAGACCTCGGTCACGGTGCGGAACTCGATGCCCGAGGAGGTCGAGATCCGGACCCGGCTCCCGGCCCCGATCCCGGTCACGCCATTCAGCAGCAGGCTCGTCTGGCCGGCGCCCACGCTGCCGTTCTGCGTGTGGAGGGCCTGGCGGGAGACGTCGACCTGGACCGAGGCCCCCAGGCGGTCCTGGAGCTGGAGGGTTCCGTCGGAGACCCCTCTCGGCTCCGCCCCGCTGAGGCTCTGGGTGCCCCCGTTGAGAAGCGATCGCATCGCGGAATTGAGCGTCGGGATCAGGGAGTTCCCGACCAGGAACCTCTGGTTCCCACTCTGCGCGCCGTCGCTGTTCTCCGCGAGGTTCGACTGAAACGCCCCCCCGGCCGTGACGACCGCGAGCCCGAGATCGACGACGGCGAAGCTGTTGAAGGGCTCCTGGCCCGCGGGGGGGATGAGGCCGGAATCCGGGGGGATGACCAAGATCGCCCCGTTCAAGCCCGAGGCGTCCGTCAACACGAGGGAGTTCCCGGCGAGGGAGGCGCTGAGCTCCCCTGCGGCGGCCGTGTTGATGCGATTGATGACGTCCCCCACCGTCAGGTCGGTGGAGGCGATGTCGATGTCGATGTCGGTCCCGTTGAGGGTCCGGATGTTGAAATCGGTCGCCCCGTCCGAGTTCCGGCGCACCCCGAGCCCTCCGTTGAGGAGGGAGAGGGGAGTGGAGAGGCCGACCGTGTTGATCTCCGAACCGAGGACGAACTTGGCCCCGGAAGGAAGGGTCGCGCTGGTCCTGGCGACGCCGAGGCTGGTCGCCGTGGCGTCGGTGCCGAAGTCCGAGATCACCAGGTTCCCCGCGCCTCCGGCGAGGTCCTGGATGGAGAGGCGATTCCCCGCCACGGTCGCCTTCACGGAGATGGACGCCGCGCCGTTGATCTCGTCCAGGATATCCTGGACCGTGACGGCGCCCGAGAGATCGACGATTCCGACCTTTCCGGCACTGTCGATGATGCGGATCGAGCCGCGATCGATCCCGTTCTGGCCGTTCAGGAAGGAAACCGGGGTGGCGCGATCGATATGGCCGCCGCCCACCTCGATCGAAACGGTGCTCGCGGCCGGCGTGACGGCGCTGGCATTCGCGTCGGCGAAGCCGTTGGAGATCATCTGGTGCGCCTGGGCCAGGCGGCGGACGCTGAAGCTGGCGGCTCCCGGGGTCGCGGAGGAACTTCCCGTCGCGGCCAGGATCGATTCGTTGCTGGAAGCGGTCTTGTTGGCCTGGAACGAACTCGGACGGGAGAGTGCGTTCACGGCGCTCTGGAGGCCGAGGAGGGAGACGTTGACCGCGAGGAAGGCGTTCTTCTTCCGGGTCGCCGCGTCGATCTGCGCCTTGAGGATGAGCTGGGGCCGGCGCTGGACCTCGAGCATCTTCTCGATGATCGAGGTGTAGTCGATGCCCGAGACCGGGCCGTCGAAGCGGATCGGCCCTACCATGACGTCTCCCGTTCCCTAAGCGCGCTCATCGAGGAAATTTCCCACCAGCACGTGCACCCGTCGGTGAAGCTCCAGCATCTCCTCGGATGGGATGTGCTTCACGACCTCATGGGTGCGGGGATCGGTCACCCTCGCATAGAATTCCTGGGTTCCCTCGTAGAGGCCGTATTCCAGGCGATACCCCATTTCCTCCATCATCTTGGCCAGGTGCTCCAGGTCCGACGTCAACGCCTCGGGAGACCGCCTGGATTCCTCCGGGTTCTGATCGTCGGAGGACGTCTCGGGTGCCTGGTACGGGAGCAGGTCCTCCGCCCGGACGGACACGGGAGCGTCCGCCCTGGGGGTTGATGGCGCCGGGGGAACGTAGGCCCCTGCCATTGGTATGGGATTCACATCCATCGGCAATACCCCACCCTGTCTAAGTGCTATCGTCCCATTCCCTTCCTGAGCTTGAGTCCCTGAAGGGGCCGCCCCGCATCCATGCAGGGCGGCCCCCACGGGCCAGGCTGCCTTTATCCGAGCAGCTGCAGGACGGCCTGGGGGATCGTCCTCGCCGACGCCAGGGACGCGATGCCCGCCTGGAAGAGGATCTGCGTCCGCGTGAAGTTGGCGGTCTCTTCCGCGAAGTCGAGGTCGCGCAGGCTCGAAAGGGACGCCGACAGGTTCTGGGTCGCCACCTCGATCGAATCGATGTTCGGCTCCACGTTGAAGCCGACCACCGCGCCCAGGAAGCCGCGGGTGCGGGCAACCTGGGAGGCGGCCGAGTTCACGATCTTGAGGGCGTTGGCCGAGTTCTGGGTCAGGTCGCTTCCCTGCCCCGTCTTCAAGGCGCTCAGGAAGCCGCCTTCACTGGTCGAGACGCCGGCGATGCTCGTCGCCACCGTGTCCCGATGCTGCTCGAAACCGAGCATCGAGGCGGTGACGCCCCGGATGCCCATGCCCAGGCGATCGGTCGCGGAGGCCTGCTCGCGAAGCTGGAAGCTCAATCCCGTGCCGTTGGCGACGGTGAGAGTTCCCAGGGCGACCGGCGCCACAGGAGGAATCAGATTGGTCGCGAGGGTCGAGAAGAGGTCGGGATTCAGCTTGAACTCGAAGCTGACGTCCGCGGTGTTGATGCTGAAGGAATTTCCCTTCCCGGTGAACCGATGCCCGTTGAAAGCCACCACGCCGTCGACGCCCCGGGCCGAGATGATGCTTCCCGGACTCGTAAGGCCGCCCCCCGTGAGCCCGCCGGAGACCACTTCCACCATGATCAGCTCGGAGGTACCGAACCCTTCGCTATAGAGCCGATTGTCCGTGGAGTTGATAACCCCGGTCTGCTCGGCCACAGTATTGATTGCGGTGCCCACGACGCCAATCAACGCACCTGCGGCAACCACGACGTCGGCAGACCCGCGCGAACCCGTGATCCGAAGGGTCGTCGCCGCTCCACCGTTAGCCGTGATCGCCAGGACGCTCTGCGCGCGCGTAGGATTGGTGACCGCCGTGATCGCCAGGGCCCGGTTGGCCGTGCCCTGGAAGCTCACACTCCTGAAGTTGATCTCCTGGAAGATCGGAACGCCGCCGCTGGCCGGGACGCTGAGCGCCAGCTTGTACCCGGAGCTGCCGTTGATGAGCTCACGGTCGCCGTAGCGGGTCGTCTGCGCGATCCGGTCGATCGCCGCGATCGCCTGGTCGACCGAGTCCTGCTCCGCCGCGATCTGCTCCGGCGTCGAGGAGCCCGTGCTCAGGGCGAACTGGATCGAATCCTGGACCTCGATCAGGAGGTCGTTGATCTTCTCGAGCGCCGCGTCGGCCGTCGAGATCAGGTTCGCCGCGTTCTGCGAGTTCCGCGAGTCCTGCTGGAGGGCCGAGATCTGTGCGCGCAAGCGCTCCGCGACCACGAGCCCAGAGGGATCGTCGGCGCCGCGGTTGATTCGGAGGCCGCTGGAAAGCCGCTCCAGGGACCGCTGCTGCGCCCGATCGCTCAGGTGCAGGTTTCTCAGCGCGTCCAGGGAGGACGTGTTGGTGTTGATTCTGAGACCCATATGAATCCTCCATGATTCGAGCAACGGCCGTCCATGGCCGCGCCCCTGACATTTCCCACGATCGGCGCTCCCTCACATCGGGATCGCCGCACAGCTCGCCCCGCTATTTCAAGCGGGGGAATCAACCCGCCATGGCGCCTCCCCACTCTTAATGAACCAGAGGAGTATAGCATTATCTATGGATGATGCCGGAAAATCGTGAGCAGCACGGCCTGGAATCATGCGATCAGATGCTCCCTGAACCCCAAGAAGACTCCTAGGCTGGCGCCCTCCCAGGCAAGGCCTCCGCCAACCCTGAATCCCACATCACCGCACGGGAAATGACGCTCGCCTCCGGAGTGAGGGGTCAGGATGGTCGGGCGAGGACGGATTTTTCGGTGGGAGGGAACCCGCTCAGCAGGCTCGGGGTTGACCGGGAGCAACCCCGACCGGCCCTTTCAGGCCGGATCGGGGTCTCCCGGGGGATCTCAAAGTAGAAGTCCAGGGCGGAGCTCGCGCTGCCTTCGCAACCCATCTCCATCCCCCGGAACCCCTTCGCCTCGGGCCTTCCGGCCCCCGCTCAGGGTAAACTGGGCTGCGCCCCGGCCTTCCACCGAGTCCGTGATTGCCTATCGGCGGCGGAGCGCCGCCGACTTGAGAGAATCCGGCATGATCATGAAGAAACCACCCGCGAACAGACCGCCTGTCGCGCCTCCGTCACCTCGCCCAGCGCCACCACGATCGCGTCCATCGCGATCTCGGGCGCGCGGTAGAGCTTGGCCGTGCCCCGCGCCACGACCGCCTCCAGCGCACCGCCCGACACCGCGACCGTCCGCAGCCGGGAGAGCGCGTCCTCGACGAAGATCCGCCGCGACGGGCCGTCCACGAGCGCCCGGTGCATTCCGAGCAACAGGTCCGCCGCCTCGCCCAGCGCCCGGTCCCTCTCGAGAAGCGACGTGCGGGTCGTGATGCTCATGGTTTCCCTCCCTCTTTCTTCTTCACATCGCCCAGCTTCTTCGCCAGATCGTCCAGCAGCGTGGGCGCCGCCTGCGCCGCCTCCATGTTCGCCTTCTGGATCGCGAGATAGACTTCCTTCCGGTGCACCGCCACCGAGGGGGGCGCCGAGATCCCGATCCGCACCTTCCCCCCCTTCACCTCGACGATCGTCACCTCGATGCCGTCGCCGATCATGATGGCTTCGTCGACCGCGCGCGTGAGGACCAGCATCTACTTCGCCACCGCCGCCACCGCGTGGCGCGTCGACAGGCCGGGCTCGGAAAGCACCAGCTGTTTCGCCAGGCGTGCCTCGAGGTTGACCACGACCGGCCCCTGCAGGTTGGCCGTGATCTCCTTCGTCGCGGCCGAGGCGGAGAGGATCACCAGAACCACGCCTCCCGCCACGTCCGCAAGACGGATCGACGTCAGGTTCTCGACCCGGACCTTCACCTTGTAGTCCGGGAAGAAGATCGCCGGATCGGTCACGATCCACGCGAGCGACGGCTCGTCCAGCGACTGGAGCCAGCGGAACGGCCCGCCGCCCGGATGGGGCACCGCGGCGAAGGTCTTGAGGTTCGGCAGCCCGACCAGCCCCTCGGGGAACGTCACGATCTCCCCCTCGGGCACCTCGATCTCGCCGAACCGCGTGGTCTTGATCTTCATCGTCAGGCAAGAAAGACCGTCGCAGGGGCACAAAGACTCAGAGAAGGACTTCCTGCTCTGCGTGTGCGCGCCGCTGCGGCCATCCCTACAGATACCTCAGCAGGTTCGTCTCCAAGATCCGCGCCGCCGCGGCCAGCGAGGCCTGCAGCACCGACTGCTGGATCTGGAAGCGCGTGGCCGCCTCGGCGAAGTCCACGTCCCGGGTCGCCGACCGCAGGATCTCCAGCTCCGTCCGCTCGAGGTCCAGGCGGTTCGCCGTCAACTCCAGGCTCGAGACCCGCGCCCCCGCCTCGGCCCGCGCATCGAGCACCTTCTCGTTCGCGGTCCGGATCATCCGCAGCGCCGCGTCCATCGCCCCCACGTCGTCGGCGTTGAGCGCGTCCCGCAGCCGCACGAGCGACGTGAAGATCCCGTCGGTCTGGACCCCCGAGAACGTGAGCGCCGTCCCGGTGATCGTCTGCGGTCCGGCCCCCGTCACGCTCCCCTGGATCCCCAACTGCGTCGCCGCAAAGCTCGGACCGATGTCCTCGATCGAGAGCGTGCCCGGCGCGGCGGTCGTGTCCGTGATCTCGATCTGGGTGCCGCCGACGATCGTCGCCGTCAGGTCCGGATCGGCGTCGATCGTGTCGATCAGGTCCTGCACCGTCCGTGCGTTGTCCACGTCGATGAGGATCGACGTTCCGTCCTTCTTCGTGATCCTGAGATCCGGCCCCGCGATCGTATCGACGCCCAGGCCGTTGCTCAGGTCCGCGATCTTCGCCCGCGAAAGGGTCGAGAGAAGCCCGAGGTCGCCCGCCGTCGTCCCGCCGTTCTCGGAGATCGTGAGGCGACCGCCCGAGAGGTTCGAAACCACGTCGATCCCGGTCCCCTGCGCGTTGATCCGCGCCCGGACCTGGGCCCCCGAGCCGCTGATGGCGTTCAGGACCTGCTCGACGGTGCTCGTCCCGGCGAAGACGGCCGCGCCCAGCGTGACCGAGAACGTCTGGCCCTGCACGAGGTTCGCGATCGCCATCCCGCCGGGATCGATCCCGGCGCCGCCGAAGAGGTCCGACAGCACCGTGTCCTTCGTGAGGCGCGGGTCGAGCACGGCCCCCGAGACCGTCCCCGGACCGCCCGAGACGACGATCCCCAGGTCCTGCGCCGTCGCGCCGTTGGAGACGTCCTGGACCGAAAAGACCGCCCCCGAGCCGAACTCGATCTCGTTCGTCGCCGTGTTGAGCGCCGCCGTGACCCCCGTGGCCGCGTCGTTGATCAGGTCCACCACGTCGCCCAGGCTTCTAGCGACCCGGAGGTCGACGACGGTCGTCGTCAGGCCCACCGTGATCCCGATCGATCCGGAGGCCACGCCGCGGCCCTGATTGAGGTCCGAGAGGCGCGTGCTGAGCGACGCGCGGGGATCGAGGTCGATCGGGAAGAGCGTCGCCGGATCGAGCCCCCGCATCTCGGAAGAGAGGCCGCCCCAGGCGTCGGCCGAGACGTTGGTGATCATCCGGATCCCGTCCGAGACGCCCGCCTCGAGCCGGTCGGTGTTGCCGTTGAAGACGACCGCCCCGCCGGCGAACTGGAAGGGATCGACGTCGGTCCGGCTGCCGCCGAAGAGGCTGCGGCCCTCGAAGCGCGCGTTGGCCTGGCGGACCGCGTCCTGGAGGAGCAGGTCCACCTGCTGGGCCGCCTGCCGGCGGCTTGCGGCGTCGGACGTCCCGCCGCGCTGCTCCTGGAAGATCCGGTCGGCCTCGATCAGGATGTCGCTCGCCCTCGAGAGGGCGGCGTCCGACATCGACAGCCGCCCGTTCGCCGTCTGGATGTTCCTGAGAAAGACCCCGTTGCGGGAGATCCCGGCCGTGAAGTCGAGGACGCGGTTGGCGCCGATGGGGTCTTCGGAGGGACGGTTGAAGCGGTACCCGCTCGAGAGCTGCTCCTGGAGGCGCAGCATCTCCTCCTGGTTGCGGCGGAGGTTGGACATGACCACGTTCCGCGCGAGGACCGACGAGACCCTCGAGAACGTGCCGCTTGAAAAGGGAGAGCCGAACGTTACCATATCCTCACCCGTCTATCTTTCGGCGCTTCCCCCCCGCCTCCTTGATTCGTGATTCGTGATTCGCCTGGATCCTCAAATGCCATTGATCAGCGTGTTCAACAGATCGTCTATCACTCCGATGAATCGGGCTGACGCCTGGAACGCCCGCTGATACTCGATCATATGGACCGCCTCCTCGTCGATGTTGACGCCGGAGATCCGCTCGCGCTGGTTCTCCAGCTGCGCGGCGAGGAAACCCTGGGTCTCGAAGCGGTTCCTATACTCTCCGGCCTGGACGCCCAGGCCGCCCACCACCCCCTGGTAGAAGTCCTCGAACGTCGCGCCGTCGTCCGTCACCGCGAGGTCGCGGAGCGCGGCGAACGCCAGCGCCCCTGCATTGTCGCCCCGGCGGTTGGAGAGCGCCCCCGACACGAACTGCGGGTTGACGTTCAGCTCCTCGTTGACCGCTATGTCTCCTGCCGATGAGCCCGTGAAGAACGCGTTGAGCCCCGCCGCGGCCAGGAACCCGCTCGTGTCCCGCGCGAAGCTGAAGCGGATGTCGTTCGAGCCGCTCCGGATCCGGAGGTGGTTGTCGGTCGTCAGCGAGGCCGTGACGTTGGTCGTCCCCGAGAAGGCGTTGATCTGCGTCACCACGTCGTTCCACGTCGTGTCCGCACCGATCCGGTCGAGGTCGATCGTGATTGTGAACGATTCCTGGAGGCCCGTCACCTCGTTGGTCACCACGAGGTCGAAGGTCCCGTTCACCACGGGGAACGGGAGCTCCTTGATCTGGTAGCGGTCGCCGATCGCGAGAGGTTTCGGGAGCACGCGGTCGAAGAAGAGCGTCCCGGTGCTGGGGTCGAATCCCGTGATCAGGCGCGTCTCCAGGATGCCCTGTCCCGAGAGCACCTGCAGCCTCCGGCCCGTCGGGTCGGCGATGCCGATGAGCGAGGAGTCCGTCAGCGTGTCGAGCGTCGAGGTCGACGTGACGCGGCCCTCGAGCGCGAGCTCGGTCGCCACGTCCTGGACCCTCTGGGTGCTCGTCAGGTCGCCGAACCGCTCGAGGCCCTGGCCGGTCGACTGGACCCGGTTGAACTCGTACGCGAGGGCGTTGGCCAGGACGTTGAGGTCGCGGGCCGCCTGGCCGAGCACCTCGTCGCGCCCCTGGATGAGTCCCAGGAGCTTCCCGCCCTCGAGGGCCACGGGCGCGGCCCCGTTCGCGAAGACGGGCGTGTCGACCAGGACGCCGTTGTCGGCCGATTCCACCGTCGTGATGTCGAATGCCTCGCTGCCGAAGACGAGGAACGCGCTCCCGGCCAGCACGTTCACGTCGCCGTTGCTGCTCTCGACGGCCGTGACCTTGATGAGATCGCTCAGGTCGCGAAGCAGGAGGCCGCGGCGGTCGCGCAGGTCGTTCGCGTCGCCGCTGTCGAGCCCGGCGTGCTCGGCGGCCACGATCTGCCGGTTGATGTCGGCGAGCTCGTGGGTGATCTTGTTGATGTCGTCGACCGTGGTCTTCACGTCGCCGTTGAGCTGCCCGCGGAACTCGCGGATGCGCCGGTCGCTGAAGTTCAGGCTCTGGGCGAGCGTGGTCGCATTCCCCAGCACCGCGCGGCGCGTGGAGAGGTCCTCCGGATTGAGGGAGAAGTCCTGGATCGAGCGAAAGAGCTGGTCGATCTGCGACCCGAGGTCGACGC
>CAZSCC010000505.1:0-7261 GCA_964604905.1 uncultured Planctomycetales bacterium | reverse complement strand
GAGGTCGGTCAGCCGGAGCCGCCGAGGGCCGAGCTGCTCCCGGAGAACGCGGTTCTCCTCACGCACGTAGTCGATCACGTCCAGCTGCTTTCGGTGGATCCATCCGGCCAGGGCGACAAGGAGAAACGTCCAGGGTTTCGGCTTCATCCCGCCCATCGTAGCTCGTACCGGCAGCGGTTCCAGTTTTGGCACAGGACGGGGTCAATATTCGGCGGCGCCGACAAATCTCGAACGAGGTGTTGCGGCTACCAGACCTTGAAGGTCCGGTAGCCTTCCCACGCCAGTTCCGCCGATACGCCCAGGGCGTTGGAGACGGCGTAAATGGTGTTCCAAAAGGCTTCGTTGGCCGGCTTCACATACCAGAGAACGATGAAGATGATCCACATCCCCGCGTTTGAGCCCCGGTTCAGCTGCTCGCGGAGATCTCGGGGAAGCCAGGGAGACAGGGCGCCGAAGCCGTCGAAACCCGGGATCGGAAGGAGGT
The DNA here is from genome assembly GCA_964604905.1 of uncultured Planctomycetales bacterium. Classification (GTDB taxonomy): domain Bacteria; phylum Planctomycetota; class MHYJ01; order MHYJ01; family JACPRB01; genus JACQFK01. The sequence goes on along the minus strand of CAZSCC010000505.1, from coordinate 6,777 downwards.
TCAAGAGGACCGCGGAGATCTGAAGGACCACGAAGAACGCGTACGCGGGCCAGATCCATCCCTCGTCGGACGGGCGGAACCCCGCAAGGAACGGGAGGGAGAGAAGCAGCGCCAGCACCAGGTTTGAGGCCGGACCGGCGAGCGACACCGCGCTCTCCCAGGTCCGGCTCCGGAGCCTCGTCCGGTCGATGTAGACCGCGCCCCCCGGGAGCCCGATGCCGCCCATGAAGAGAAAGACGAGCGGCATCAGCAGGCTCAAGGTCGGATGGGCGTACCGGAGCGGATTGAACGTCAGGTACCCCTTGTCCTTGACCGTCTTGTCGCCACCGAAATAGGCCACGATGGCGTGCGAGAACTCGTGGAGGCAGAGCGAGAAAACCCACGCTAGGGCGACGAAGAGGGTCGTCATGGGACGGGAGGATTGTACCCCGCGCGCTCCCCCCGCGGCGGCCGGAAGATCCGGCAGGGAGAGACGTGCTGGAAGCCCCTGGCGATCTGCATTGCGGCGAATTTCAGCCGTTCAGGGTGGCCGACCTGGGAGGAGGCCTCGGAGGTTGAGGATACCCGGCGGCGGCACTCGGGCTATTATTTTTACCCTACGAGGTCGGCGTCCACCGCCGGGCGCGGGGCCCTTTCGGGAACACGCAAGGACTCGGGGATGGAACATCCCAGCCCCAGCGCTAGGCAGGCCAGGTGGAAGGGTCGAAGGTTGCTCATGCAATTCATGACGCGGCGGCTTCAGAGAAGCATGCACCTACGCGACCCTCTCTTCCGCTGGGACTCGCGCCGTCGCGTCGAGCCAAGCGATGAGTGCGACAGTCGGGATGATATACGTCACGCGCTCGGTGCCGCCCCCGACCTTCTTACCCGGTAGATCCCCTCGGGCGATCATGAGGCGGACCGCGGCGGAGGAGATGCCCAGCAACTGGGCGACCACCGTTACGGGCAAGGCGAGGCGACTCCTGAGGAACTCCCGTGCGTCGATGGCACCGCGAGGCCCCTTCCGTACAGCTCTCGAAACCGGGAACGGAATACAGCGTTCACAGGGTTCCGGGCTTGCTCCCCTGTTTTGAGCGTGAAGAACATTCACTGAAACACCCGGCGCGGTCCTTGCATGCTTCACAACCACTGAAGATCCCTCCAACAGTAACCCTTTGAGAGGAGCGAACCTCGCTCTGCCCTACCTGGAAAGGTCTGTTCCGGCACAGCGGAGTGTGACCGGAATTCGCTCACGCAGCGCTATCGGTATGGACCTGAGTCTTGAAGGAGCTTCTTGAAGTTGTCCGCCATCGCGCGGACGGCCCGGTGGTAGCGCTGTCGGACGGCTTCGTGGGACATCCCCATGCCATCGGCGATTTCCTTCTCGGTCTTCCCGTCCAGCCGCGCCTCGATGAGGGCCCTCTCCCCGGGCCGCAGGGCAATGAGGGCGATGTGAAGGTACTCGAGATCCCGCAGGTGCTCTTCCACTTCGGGGATCGTGCGGCCTGGGTCGTAGTTGTCGGTCGCCTTGAGAAAGAGCGTGTTCTCGACCTCCGAAAGCCCGATCCTCCCCAACGGCTTCTTCGTCGCGAGCACCTTGTGGAGCCGGTGGGATTCCCTGGCGATGTTCGCGACGAAGGTCCCCAGGGTGTGGAAGGCGTCTGCCTTCGGGGCTTTGAGGGTCCCGTTCGACGCCAGTTTCCAGACCCGGATCGCGGATTGCTGGAGAACGTCGGTGGTATAGCCGGTCTGCCGTCCCCCCGAACTCCGGCGGACAAAGCAGATCAGGAAGGCCCGCCCCTTATAAATGATGAAGTTGATGAGGTTCTCGATGGCCAGGGTGTTGCCCTGCCGCGCCAGGTCCCACAGCCCATCGAGCGCCCGCTGTTCGTCCTTAAGCTCCATCCGACCCACCTTCCGTGACCTGGGGTCCCAAAGTACCGTCCGGACCACCCGCTCGCAACGGTCTTGCACCTCACGAGAGGTACGCGGAGGCCGAGTCTCTCCTGTACCGCGAATGGCCGAGGTGTTCGACGGTGTCTTGCACCGCGTTTTCCCTCGCATCATGCGGCGCCAGCCCCCGATCGACATAGCCTCGGTAGAGAGCGTTCTTCTTCTCTTCGGCCGACGTCCGGCGATGCGAATGGCTGCCCGTGGATCTTCCGCCCACCTCGAGCGTCGCGCGGCGAAGCGCCTGCTGATAGGCCCGTTTGGGGGCCAGGGATTCTTGGGAGGAGTTCCGGAAGTACACCTCGATCTGGGTGTACAGCTCCCTGGAGATCTTCGCCGGCCTCACCCGGCCGCCCTTCCCCAGCACCGAGATGGTTCCCCCCTCTTCCGTCAGGCCAAGCAGACATTGCCGCGTGAATCGCTCCGTCGCCTCGATCGCCCGCAGGCTCGCTTCCTTCTGGAGCCGCACGACCAGGCTGTACGCGCGCGGCACCGCGCAGTCCCGATCCAGATCCTCCAATCGATGGATGATCGCCTCACGCACCCCCACCGTCACGTGCGGCCGCTCCGGGGGACGAAGCATCCCCGTCCTCTTCATCGCCCGGATCTTCTTCCCGTACTTCCGGGAGAGGGCCGCGAAGGACTCCGCCTGTCCGTAGAGCGCCCCGAACTTGACGATCGCGCTTTTCACCTTGCTCAGTACCGAAGCAGCCGCTCCTTTTTCGATCAGGAATTCCATGTACGCCCGGAAGTCTTTCCGATCGACCTCCTGATTCTTCGCCCGCCCCCGCGTGTGGAAGGTGTACTGCAGGAACCGTTTTAACTCCCGCTCGTAGGCGATCCTCGACGCGCCGGTGAAGATCACGCCCCGGAGATAGGCGAACATGTCCCCGTGATCGTTCAGCCCCTGCCTCTTGAGTTCATGCTTGGTTCTTCCCTCCGCCTTCCACCGGAACCACCGCTCCTGCGCCGCCCAGAGACGCTGATGTAGCTCCTCTTTCATCGCCGAAAGCCCCATGTTTTCCCCTCCTCAAGGTCTTCAGTACCCTCATGCCCGGGCAGACCCCGAGCACGCACTCCTCGGGGTGGCCCCTGCTGAATCGCGCGAATTTTGCGTTGTTCAGAGCCGGATCTCACCGATCGCTCGGCAAGATCCTCATAGGTCGGCGCTTTTGATGGGAAAACGCCGTAAAACCCCGTGCCGGAGCCGTCGCGAAGCGACGTTTCCTGCACGCGTCCCACCGGTCGGCCGGGTTCTCCTCCTTCCGGTGGGACGTGCTCCCTCGGGACCGCGCGCGGTCCCGCTTTTTTGCCGAGCCCGGGAACGATAGGGTCTCGGGACGAGGGCCGGATCTTCCTCCGAACCACCTCCCTCGTCGAGCGTCCTGGCAGATCTATCCTCATTCGTCTCCCCGATCAAAGGGAGACTACGAACGTGGGGATACGGTGCTTCTTTCCGGTCGGTGCCTCGCCCCCATGGGGGCGGGCGCGTGCGGGACGGAGCCGAGGGGGGTATCCCGTTTGTCCCCTCGGGCGTTCCCGGCGACGATACGACCGGCGGTTTCACATTGGCCTGGGCTCGTGGATCCTTCCCTTCCACGAACAGGCCGGGCTTCGTACGCTCCCATGCCTCGGGAGTCGTCTAAAGGAACGCTAAATATTTCTCTCTTCTTCCCCCTTGAAGATTCAGATGGAGGTGTCGGAAAACGGGCGGGAGCCCCGCCGGCGGCCCCAAGGGGCGGCGCGGAAGGAAGGGCGGGGACTCCCGAATCCCGGTTCCGTCGCGCGGTGAAGCGCGAGTGCATGCATTCGGACTGGGCTTCATGTCAGGCGCGGCTTTGTCCGAAGCCAGCGCCTGAGTCTAGGCTATCGCCCGGAGGGTCATCGCCCCCCAGGTACACCCTGAGCATAGATCTGCCAATGACGTGGGCCTGAGTGTCAAAGAGCGGCCGCCTCCTCCCGGGCGGCACAATTGGGTCGGCAGAAGGGCTTGGCTCGGGTACCCCCCGTGCCAGACCCCCTGCCTTCCCGGAAGGACTGGCCCGGCGACAATCAGGTGTGACAGGAAATCTGAAGATGCGGGATTCGGGAGAGGGCCTCGTGGACTTCGATCTATCGGATCGGCGCCGGATTGGCCGCCGGCTCATTCGGCTGGGAGAGACTTACCCCGAAACGTCCGACGGCGGCGAGAAGCGCCTTCTCGACCTTGACGGCCATGTCGTCGAAGACCTTCCGGGCCGGCGGAGGCGGGATCCGGCCCACCACGGTCGGATAGCGATAGGTCGTGGCATAGGCAGCCAGTTGCTCGATCTCTCGGAGGGCGGCCTTGAGTGGATTCTCATCAGGGACGAGGTCGACCATCTCCTTCAGCTGATGCTTGACCCCCGCGTGCTTCCCTTCCGAGGTCAGCACGGCCCAGATGATCTTCTCTGCAGCCTGCTCGCAGAGGTAGATCGCGTTACGGTTTCCCTGAGAGGAGAGAAGCCGGGCGCCCTCCAAGTCCTCTTTCGCCACCCTGAGCAGGTTGGCAATCAGAAGCTCAGCGCTCATGAATCAGGATGCCTTCGTGGGCCGCTTCGAAGGCCATCGTGTTCGGCGTATCACGGTCGTCCTCGAACTCCGACACCCGGCACAGAAGCAGGTCCGAGCGAACCCCCAGGTCCCTCTTCAAACGCCATCCGACCAGAGGGTCATCCACGTCCTTCATCTCGTCCGGTACGACGACCAGGAGATCCCAGTCGCTCTCCGCCCCGGCCAGGCCGCGGGCGCGGCTGCCGAAGAGCCAGATGCCCACGGGATGCCAGAGCCGGATAATGCGGTCGAGAAGCGCTTGGATCGCTCCCAGGTCGATCTCATGCCCCTTTGCGTCTTTGAGAAGCCGAACTCCCATAACCGCATCCTATCATCTGGACTTGAAGGTAGGTAGGGCTTTACAGGACGGACCACCCTGGCTCCACCCACCTTCGCGGGAAGGACTGTCCCGGTCACCGTCAGCCGCGAGGAGCACGGCGCGCCTTGCGCCACTTGGTGAAATTCTCGAGAATCTGCCGCTCGGTCACCCCGAGCTTTCTGAAGAGGGACCGGAGCTCCCGCCCGGTCCCGCGCAGGAGTACGAGCCGGAGTTCCTTGGGCAGCCTGGAGACGTCAATCTCCTTCTTGACCGGGAGGTAGACGCCTCTCAGACGGCCGTGGCGGGTCACAAAGACGGTGTCCTGGTCTTCCACGTGCCTGGGCACCGACGCTCGAAACTGCCGGACCCCTTCGACTACGAACTTCTGCGTTTTACTCATGCCTCGGAACTAATCCCGCTTTTGCACACCCCTCAAGCTCCGCATGCGTCTCTATTTCCCCATCGCGACGACCTTGCCTTCCTTCAGCTCCCCAAGGACCGACACCGGCGCCCCACGGCGGAGCGCCGTCTGGTCGGTGTACCAGCGAAGCATGACCTTGATGCTTGCCGGGGAGTGGCCCAGGTAGGCTGCCAGAGCCTCGATCGCCATATGCTGCGGCCCGGGCGCGGCGTGCTCGCTGGCGAAGAAGTGTCGCATGTCGTAGAGCGTGAGATCGAGTTCCGCCGGGACCTTCCTCTTTCGCCCGCCGGCAAGCAACTCGCGGAGAAGATGGGCGACGCTCCGCTCCTTGTACACCTCTCCACAGGGATTCATGAAGATCGGCCGGGTCTTGTCGAGCATCGCCTCTCGGCGGCGGGCAAGGATACCCGCGGCGGTTTCGTTGACCTCGAGGGTCCGCTTCGACCAGCGGGACTTGAGGAATCGCCCTTCCCAGGGGACGATGGCGACAAGCTTCGCCTCCTGGTCGCCTTTCTTCCGCAGGTCGATCCCCCGGAGCCCCAGGAGTTCCGAGGGCCGGGCTCCCGTCTCGGCGAGCAGCCGCACGTAGTCGTGCATCCACGGATGCCCCGACTCCGCCAGGCGGCGCAAGACCGCCCTCACCTTCTCGACCGGGGGCGCTTCCCGCGTCGTCTCCTCGTCCTTGGGCTGGTCGATCCCGCGGCACAGATTGAAGAGGTCCGGGATGTCCTTGCGCGCCGCGATCCATCGGAGGAACGCCCTGGCACGGGCGAAGTCGCTCCGGACCGTGAGGGGCGAGCGGCCGTCCGTTCGACCGTCCACAAAGCGCTGAAGCTGCCCGCGGGTGAGCGTCCGAACGTCCGCCTGCTTCCCCACCGACTCGACAAAGGGCCGCAGGGCGAAACCCGTGCGTACTCCGCTCCTTCGATTCTTCGCGTACCAGGCCGTGTATTCCTCGAACGCCTTTCCGAGGGTCAAGACGCCTGGCGCGGCAGGCCTCGCTGCAGCGGGCTCCCGCTTCGGCTCGCGGGGGAGGACGGCCTTGGCCAGGGCGGCTTGGAGATCGGAAACCCCCAGCGAGCGGCGGGTCTGCCTTCCCCGGATGCACTCCTCGGCATACCAGATCTCGCCACGCTTGACGACGTGAAGACCCTTAGATATCCTCACCCGCGTGATGGCGGCTTTGTCCTTCATGTCCTGCTCCCTGCGCTCTCAGGGAGCATACCCAAAATTAGGACAAATTAGGACAAAATCGTAAAACGGACAGGTAGCTCAGTTGGTAGAGCACTGCACTGAAAATGCAGGGGTCACCAGTTCAACTCTGGTCCTGTCCACCATCCCGACTCGCGGCTGGCTCGGGCCGGCGGCTCTTCACCCGGGAACGGGGCAAGGCACCGTAACTACCCACATAACAATGGCTGCCGTTTGTCGTCTATTTGAATGATTCGCTGAGGTTGAGCCCTCTGGAGCCTGTCTTGGGTTGTTGCGGGATCGCCCCGGAAAGTCAGGGCCCGGAGCCCGTGAGCGCATGCCGGGT
>CAZSCC010000504.1:0-13906 GCA_964604905.1 uncultured Planctomycetales bacterium | reverse complement strand
TGTGTCGCCGCAGCACGCCCGCAATGGCCCTTTGGGCTCGAAATCGGGCTCCCGGGTCCCGCAAAGGCTTCCGAGCGATCCGTGCGAATACGAAATCTCCTGTCGGCAACGCTCTTGCCCGCGTTAATCAACACGATCTAGTTATCCGTCCACACACCGCGGATCGGTCCCGGGCGACCGGTCTCAAGAGCGCCCTCGAAACTATGGTGGTCGAAATAGTTCTTCTCATTTGAACCAGAGGAGTTGTTCTCGCGCCAGATGTAGGGAATGCCCTGCAAGCTCCGCGACGAGAGCGTGAAGTTGCTGGTGTAGGTCTGAGGCAGCTGGTGCGACATGAGGAACCTCCAGGTGCCATACTTGGTGCTGAGGTGGAAGTCCACGCCCGGGCTCGCTCCCTGGTACATGTAATCCTGGGTGCTTCGGCCGTGGTAATGCGATTCATGACCCTCTGAGGACGCTCTATGGGCGGTGGCCGCCACGCCCTTGACGAGGACCCATTGCCGACTCAGGCGACCCCCATCCCCCCTGACCAGCTCGACCTTCAGCGACGAGGTGGTCTCGGAGTAGCTGCTCTCCTTCCTGCCGTCGCTGTCCTTGTGCATCTCGTGGACCCTGCGAAACTCGCTGAAGCCCCGGAACCGCACGACGTCGTTCCACTGCACCCAGTCGGTGGGCGGCGGGGGCTTCGGTCGCTCGGGCACCAGCGGCGCCGGTTCATCGTCAGGCTCCTCCGCTGGGGGCGGCGTCGGCGCTTGGGGCAGCGGCGCGTCCTGGGCGGTCGAGCGCGACGCGAGCACCATGGGCAGGAGCAGCGCAGCGACGCCGACGCGTCCGACCAGTGCGGCCAGCCAGCGGAGCGATCCTTGCTTCACGAGCGGTGATCCTCTCCCTGAAAGTAAGCGAAGTCAAGGCGAAGCGGACTTCCCGGTCACGGATCGCCGACGAGCTGAACCGCGTCGATCTGGTTCCAACCCTTCACGGCCGCGGAATCCAGCGTCAGCTTGATCGTGCTCACGGGGAACGCGGGCGGCTCGAACGTGGCCACGAACCACACGATCTTGCCTTTGGCGTACGCGGTGGTGTCAGACCCGGACCACACGACGGCGGAGCGTCCGTCGGCGGCGAGGGCCTCGACCTTCATGATCGCGCCCGGGTTGAGATTCTGGCGCACGCGCACGGCGGACGCGCGGACCGGCCGGGCGAAGGTCAGCTTTAACCACTCCGCGCCGCCGTCGGCCGACTTGCTGGCCCAGGCTTCCGGGCGATCGCCGAAATTCCTCACGTCGGGCGCGCCGACCGCCTGGCGCGCGCCATAGGGCGGCGAGCCGAACTCGGAGCTGGCCTCTCCGCTCGTGGCCCATTGACCGCGCGGGTCGCCGAGGATCACGGTTTCGTCGGGACCCGCCGCCGGCGGGGTGACGGGCTTCGGCGCGGCGGGCGGCGGCTCGGGCACCGGCACCGGCACCGGCACCGGCTCCGGTTCGTTCGCCGCCAGCAGCGCCTCGAACCGCCGGCGCAGGTCGTAGTACTCGAACGGCACCGGCTTCGGCTTGGGCGCAGGTGCTCCGGGCGCCGGCTCGGCCCCGGGTGCCCCGGCGGCTCTGGCGATGGCCATGTCGATCGCGAGCAGGGCCGGTCGGGCCTCGCCCCTGGCCTCGGAGACGAGCGCCCTGGCGACGAACCCTTCGGATCGCGCCGGGTCGGCCTGCACCATCTCCTTGGCGGCGGCCTCGGCGCGTGGCAGGTCGCCGGCGAGCAGGGCGTCGCGGGCGCGCAGGAGCTGGCGTCGGCCGAGCGCGGCTCCCGTCGGCGCGGCCGGCGGCTCGACCCGCTCGACTTCCACCGCCTCGCTCTCGACCACGCCGCGCCAGCCCCGGCCGTCGGCGAACTCCAGCCGGGCGACCAGGCGATGCCGCCCCAGCGAGAGGCCGGGCGTCGCCGGAGACTCGACCCGCAGCACAAGGGTGGTGACCGCGCCGGGTCGCAGGGCGAGCGCGCCATCGGACGGCCGGCCCACGACGACGAACGGCCACGGCGCAGCCGCCCCGCTGGCATCGGTCACGGTGACCTTCACGCGCGTGCTCCAGCCGCCCCCGGGGGGGTCGAGCAGGAGAGGCTCCTTCGCGGCGCGATCGGGATGGCGCAGCACGACTTCCGCGATCACCGGCTCGCCCCGCCATAGCGGGAGCGGCACGAGCGCCAGCGCGCGGCCGTTGATGCGCAGGTCGACGGTCGGCACCGTCGTTGTCCCGGTACTACTGGGTGGCGGCGACTCCCGTGGGCCGGCCACCCTTGGCGGCGGCTCCGGAGTCGCCGGGGGCGGACGAGGTGCGGGCGGCGCCGGCTTGCCGCACGCGGCGAGCGTAGCGAGCGCCAGAACCAGCAGCCGATGAGTCTTCACGGCCGGCTCATTCTCATGGCGTTGCCGTTGACGACGATCTGGCCCGCGCAGCGGCCGCGCCCCATCCGGAACGAACGCCAACGGGAGGGGAGGGGGTTCCGCGCGAAGTGGGTCCCGCGGCCGGCCTCCGACGCGCACAAGCCGATGCCGCACGCTTCCCGCCCGTCGGCTGGGCCCGGCATCCGGCGCGTTGCAGGTTCGTTCGGCGTCACGGAGGCCTTCGCGCGGTCATACCTCATGACGCACGTCGTGTCGCCGCTGGACGGGCCGTGACAGTGATGGATTGAAAACGCCCGCCGACGGCGCCGGACATCTGAGGTTGACTGCCGCTCGCGAGGCCCGCCTACGGACGCTTCCTGCGCTTCCATCGGTCTTAGGGATCAGACTACCACACCGGGCGCCGCTGCAACTACATAACTCAATGATGCCATGAAGATGCGCGCGGAGCATGGGCGGCATGCGCGGATCTTCGGGGGCGCAGGCGTGTGGTGTTCTCGGCGTGGAGCGCAGGGGCGCGGGCGACTCCTCATTCGGGTCATGTATGTCCAAGCCCTTCCATCGCTGGTTCGCGCGGGGCGTCGAGATCCTGAATGGCGGTCGGCCGGTCCTGGACGCGCGGCCGGAATAGTCGCAGGGCCGATCCCCTTCGAGGTACAATCCCTGCGATCGAGGGAGGATCACATGTTTTGCCTCGTGCTCGCCGCGCTTCTCGCCGTCCAGGCCGACGCGCCCAAGCCGTTGCCGCTCCAGATCCCCGACGGATGGGAATCGCGGACGCAGGACGGCGTCCTTCTCATCACCCCGAAGGAGCTTGCGGAGGGGAAGGTTTGCACGGTCCTCGTGCCGCCGATGACCGCCAAGGTCGGGTCCCTCGAAGGCCTCCTGGCCGCGGCCAAGACGACCCTCGGCGAAATCGCGAAGTTCACCCCGCTCAAGGACGCGGTCAAGGGGAAGAGCGAAGGCGGCTGGGAGTACCTCTTCTCGATCGGCACGCTCGAGGGCGACGGCCGGAAGATGCTCGGCCAGGCGTGGGGCCTCAGGCAGGGCGGCGAGGAGGGCATCCTCCTCGTCCTCGCCGACAGCGTCGAGACGATGGAGAAGTACGCCGACGGCTTCGGCGCGATGGTGCGGTCGATCGGCGCGGCCAGGCCCGCCCCCGCGGCCGTGGCGGCGAAGGTCGACCTGAAATACACGCTCCCCGCCGGCTGGGTGGCGAAGGACCAGGGCGAGACGGTGCTCCTCGAGAAGTGGGTGAACAAGGGCGAGACCTTCTACGGCACGGAGCGGGTCTTCCGTCTCCTGATCCTGCCCAGCGGGCCGCTCGCGGGCGGCCTGAGGAAGGCCTTCCTGGACACGTGGGCGGTGCAGCTTAAGGGGACGGTCGAGAGCACGATCATGCCGCTCCCGATGGTGCGGCGCCTCAAGTCGGGGATGGCGGTCGCGTACGACGTCGACGACCGCTGCACGAACAAGGACGGCGGCTCGCTGATCGGCGGCCTCTATGTGCTCGCGAAGGGCAACCGGAGGGTCTCGATCGCCGCCTTTCACTCGGGCTTCTCGGACATTCTCGAGAAGGACCTGCTCGCGTTTCTCGAGTCGGCGGAGATCCCGGGAGCGGGCGACGGGAAGGTCGCGCTCTTCTCGACGGCGGATTTCGCCGGGGTGTGGTCGAGGAGCTCCGCCACCCAGGCCAAGTACGTGACGGGCGCCGGCACCTTCGCCGGGTCCGCGGCGGTTTCGGTCGACGAGACGTTCACGCTCAACGCGGACGACACATTCAAGTATTCGTTCAAGGGCGTGTCGAGCGCGACCCCGATCGAGGACGCGGCCGAGGGGAAGTGGAAGGTCGAGGACGACACGCTCGTCCTCTCGGGCAAGGGCGAGCGGCGCTACGTTCTCTACGGAGTCGGATCGGACGCCAAGGTGGGCCACTTCCTGGTGAAGAACGCGTACAACGGCAGCAGCGATACGCTCGAGATCTCCAACCCGCGGCGCCCGCTCTCCGGCTCATGGCTGAAGAAGAAAGAGTAACCAAGGGGGTTGGGAGTTCCTTGGGAGATTCCGTTTGGGAGTTGGGTGTTCCCGCCTCCGGGGTGCGTGCGGGCTAGACCAACTCCCGGATCGGGTCCGTCTGGGTGACCAGGCGGATGACCTCGTCGGGCAGGCCGGAGGTGAGGCGGACCTGGCCCGCGTCGAGCAGCGTGTGGAGGACGGTCGCCACGAGGTTGGCGACCCGGACCGGCTCGGTGGCGGGCTCGCTCCCGTCGGGGCTCGATTCGCCGACCACGCGGCCCATCTTGAGGCCGCCGCCGGCCAGGAGGAGCGGGGCGAGCTTGCCCCAGTGGTCGCGGCCCCCCTTGGCGTTGATCCGCGGCGTGCGTCCCATCTCGCCGCAGGCGACGAGGAGGATCCGGTCGCTCAACCCGCGCGCCTCGAGGTCGTCCAGGAAGGCGGAGACCGCGTGGTCGAAGGGCGCGCCCACGTAGCGCATCCCCTCCTCGACGGTCGCGTTGTTCTGGTCGGCGTGGAAGTCCCAGACAAAGTTGGTCGTGACCGTCACGAAGCCGGCCCCCGCCTCGCAGAGGCGGCGCGCCATGAGCAAAAGCTTGCCCAGCGACTTCACGTGGTCCAGGTAGTTCTTGTGGTTGTTCCACTTCGTGCTGATCGAGTCGTGGCGCATCAGCGTGCTCGTGTCGTACTTTTCGACGACGCGCGGGTCCTCCTTCGAGAGGTCGAACGCGTCCGCCACGCTGCCCAGAAGGACGCTGTAGGCCTGCTCGCGGAAACGGTCGGTCCCCTCGACCGCGCCGCCGGCGTCGACCGATCGCTTGAGCGCGTCGAGACGACGGAGGAGTTCGCGCCGGTCGTCGAGGCGCTCGCGCGGGATGGCGAGGGTCATGTCCTTCTGCGCGTCGCCCCCCGCACCGGGCACGAAGGGCGCGTAGGCCGAGCCGAGGAGCCCCGTCGCTTCGAACTTCCCGAAGTTCTGGGTGGTGGCGCGGGTGGTCGCGTCGACCGCGTTGGGGTAGAGCGCCAGGTTGGTCGGCATCCCGGTGGCCGGGTTGTTCGTCCCCGCGACGCGGGCGTAGATGGATCCCAGGTTCGCCTTGAGCGTTTCGGCGCAGACGAGCGGCTTGATGTCGTGGTCGCCGTTTCCCGCGACGAACGAACGGACCACCGAGACCCGCTTGGCGCGGCGGGCGAGCTTTTCGAGCGTGCCGCCGAACGTCATGCCGGGGACGGTCGTCTTCGCCTCGCCGGTGACGCTCCGGATCTCGCGGGGCGCGCCCATCTTGGGGTCGAAGGTCTCGATCTGGGGCGGGCCGCCGTGCATGAAGAGGAAGACGACCGACTTGTTCCGGATGGGGCGGCCTTCCTGGGCGGCGGCGGCGCGCGCGGAGAGGAGCTGGGGGAGCGCCAGACCTCCCAGTGAGAGCGATCCCACTCGGAGGAATTCGCGGCGGCTCGCCGACCCGTCCGTGAACGACAGCATAAGGCCCCCTCCTAATCAACGGCCGGGGGCGCGGGCGAGTTGACCCGGCTCAGTTCTTCGGCGGACACAAAAACTCCGTCGGAGTTTTTGTGTCCAGGGGGCTACTTCTTTGGAGCTGCTTCCAGGTCCTCGTCGTCGTCGTCGTCGTCCATCAGCCCGAGCGCCCGCGCCCGGTCCTCGAGGAATCGTTCCACGATCCGGTTGTCGAGGGCGAAGGACTGCCCGTGGTTGGAGGTCTCGATATCCACGGTCTGGAGGTCGCGAAGGATTCCGCCGCGGCCGAACTCCAGGCGCGCCATGCGGAGTTCCTCGGAGCCGAAGGAGAGGATGAAGATGTCCCACGAGAAGTTGCGGAAGGGGAGGGTCGCCGAAACCACGAGCTTGGTGTAGTCGCTGTCCCACGAGACGTAGTAGGCCCGGTCGACCTCGCCGACGCGGAGGAGGAGGTCGGGAGGGCCGAGGCGTTCGAGGGTCTCGCGGAACGTGCTGCGTCCCGGCTCGAGTTGGCGGGCGCCGACGACGGGACGGGGCGTGCCGTCCCGGCTGCGCTCGACCATGACTCCCACGCATCCGACGAGGGGGAAGGGCAGGAGCAGGAGCAGGAGGCGCATCCTATTCCCAGGGGAAGCCGTATTCGGCCTCTTCCGCCGCGAAGCGGGAGCCTACGGCGGTGACGACGTCCTGGCGGTTGATGATGACGGTGATCGAGTCGTACTGTTTGTCCGACCGGAAGAGGTTGAGGACCACCAGGAAGGTGTTGGTGTCCTTTTCGATCGTGTGGGTGTACATGTACGCCTCGGATTCCAGGAGGCGGACGACCTGCTTGGGGGGCCCCAGGAGCTGGAGGACCTGGGCCTTGGTGGTCTTGCCCGGCTCGATGCGCGCGACGAGGGCGGGGTCCCAGGTGCGGTCTTCGTTTTTCTTGCCGAAGTAGCAGCCGCCGAGAGCGATGAGCGCCGCGGCGGCCAGGATCGATCTGCCCATAAGGCCTCCAGGAGGGGCATTCTAAGGGAGGGCGGCGGAAAACGGGCCCGTTTTCTAGACGGACGGAGGGCGCGGATTCCCGGGCTGGAGGACGGCTTCAGCGGGGACCGGGAGCCGGAGGGGAGACTTCAGGGCTCGGAGGAAGCCGAAGGCCAGGAGGGCGAAGGCGGCGGTCACGAGGCCCGCGCCCAGGCCGTCCGCCGTGGAGAGGAGCGAGGAGATCTTCCCTCGGGCCGGAGTGAGGGCGACGGCCGCGGCCAGGGGCGCCCAGCCCAGGCGGGGCCAGGGGAGGAGGCACGAGGCCGCCAGGAGGAGCGGGATCAGGATCTGGGGCTCGAAGGGGACGTGATGGACGATCGAGCCCACGACGTGATGGGCTGCCATCGCGGCGACGGCGACCCAGCCGATCCGGCGCGACCGGAGGAGGGGCAGCGCGAGGGCCGAGAGCGCGACGGCGCCCGCCAGGGAGGCCGTCAATTGGCCGGGCCGGGCCGCGGGGAGGGCGATCAGCGACGGGTACAGATGGATGAAGCCGAGCGCTCCCGCGGCCCAGCCGGCCAGCCACGGAGAATATCGGTAGTCGACGGCCCGCGCGAGCGCCCACGCCTTCCCCAGCGAGAGCGCGAACGCGGCGCCGTTGAGGGTGAGCCCCGCCCGCGCCGACCCCGAGGCGAAGGCGTCGCTGAAGAAGAGGGGGTCGGCCAGGAAGAGGAGCGAGACGATCCGCAGGGCGACGGTCTCGACGCCGCGCCGATGGAGCACCGCGATCATGCCGATGACGAGCGCCTCGTAGGCGAGGAGCATGCCCCAGAGCGGGAGGAGGCGGACGAGATCGGAATGGTCCTCCCGGAACGGCCCCGCCAGGAGGTACAGGCCCCCCACCATGGCGAGCGCGCTGGCCGCGGTGGGGAGCTGTCTTACATTCATAGTACGGTAGCCAAGCAAACGGCGTGCCTGCGCGGGGGACGCGGAATCGTGGGTTCGGATGCCGGAGTGACGAAAACCGTCTCCAAAAAACGTCGGGGGGACAAGGACGCGGGTCGCGTCCCTGTCCCCCCGAGGGTAAGGTGTCTCGTCGCGCTTAGCTGAGGAGTTCCTTGACCGGCACGCCGTTGTCGGAGAGGGCGATCGGCCGGCCGAGGGGCGAGGTGTTCTTCTTCTTCGGGTCCACGCCGAGCGCGGAGTAGATCGTCGCGAAGAGGTCGGGGATGGTCACCGGCCGCTCTTTGACCTCGACGCCGTCCCTGTCGGTGGAGCCGATCACCCGGCCGCCCTGGATGCCGCCGCCGGCCATCGCCACGCTCCAGGCCTTCGGGTAGTGGTCGCGGCCCTGGTTGCCGTTGACCTTGGGCGTGCGGCCGAACTCGCCCATCCAGACGACCATAGTGTTCTTGAGCATGCCCTTCTGCTCGAGGTCGCGGATCAGGGTGCCCATCCCGGGGTCGAGGCTCTTGCAGTTCTGGGCGACCTTGTTGAAGTTGTCCTGGTGGGTGTCCCAGCCGCCGAGGTTGACCTCGACGAAGGCGACGCCCTTCTCGACGAGACGCCGGGCAAGGAGGCAGCCCTTGCCGAAGCGGTTGTCGCCGTACGCGCTGACGAGTTCGGGCTTCTCCTTGGAGAGGTCGAACGCCTCGAGCAGCGGGGTGTGCATCAGCTTGTCGGCCTTCTCGTAGGCGCTCTTGTGCTTGGTCACCTCATCGGTGGCGTGTTCCTTCTCGAAATCGTTCTCCTGTTCCTTGAGGAAGGCCATGCGCTCGCGGAAGCGGGCCTTGTCGACGCCGCTGGGGTAGCCCAGGTTCTGGATGCCGGTGCTGTTGTTGGCGTCGGCCATGCCCTTGCCGCCGGGCTTGGCCCCGCCGCCGCCCCGGGCGCCGCCGGGGTTGTCGATCATGAAGGGGGCGTACTCGGGGGGCAGGAAGCCCTGGCCCTCGGAGGGGCCGCCGATGGCGATGTAGCTCGGGAGGTCGAGGTTCCGGGCGCCCACTTCCATGGAGGTAATGGAGCCCATGGAGGGGTGGATGACGGTGCCCGTCGGCACGTAGCCCGTGTGGAGGAGGTAGCGGCCGCGCTCGTGGCTGCCCTCGCGGGACGTGACGGAGCGGACGACCGCGATGTGCTCCGCCTGGGTGGCGCAGACCTTCATGTTCTCGGCGTAGGAGACGCCCTTGACGGCGGTCTCGAGCGCCTTGGTGGGGCCGCCGTTGTCGCGGCCTTCAAGCGGGTTCCACGTCTCGAACTGTGACGGGCCGCCGCTCATCCAGAGCATGATGACGGACTTCGTGGCGCGGGTGGATCCCGCCTGGGGCAGGAAGAGCCCGGGGTTCGGGGCGCCCAGCGCCTGGGCCTGCTGTGCCAGGGCGAAGCCGAGGAAGCCGCCGATCGAGGTGCGCAGGGCGTCGCGGCGAGTCAGGCCGAACCGCTCGGTCCCTTCGCACTGCTTGCAGTCATGCGCCATAATTCTCACCCCTCAACAAGTTCTGTGGGTGTAACCCCGGGGTCGCGCGGAATGTTGCGCCCAAAAGAGAATATCGGGTCCGGGCCGACCGGGTTTCAATCTCTCCATAATTCCTGCGCAACTTTTCCCGCCCCGCCCTGTTGAACCTTCGTACGCGGGATTTGATGGAGGACTTGATGCGCACGATGATCCTGACCGCCGCGGCGCTGGGCCTGCTCACCACGGGTTACGCGCAGGACACGGAGACCACGGCGAAACTCTCCGGCTCGGCGCTCGTCGACAAGTGGATCAAGGCGAAGTGGGACGAGGCGGGGCTCAAGCCCGTCAGGCGCGCCGAAGACTCCGAGTTCATGCGGCGCGTCTACCTGGATGTCGTGGGCGTCATCCCCTCCCTGGAGGAGGCGGAGAAGTTTCTGGCCGACAAGTCAATGTCCAAGCGCGCGCAGCTGGTGGAGAAGCTCCTGAAGGACCAGCGCTACGGCCAGCACTGGGGCGACCTCTGGAGCGGCATCCTGGTCGGCTTCGACAGCGACCAGCGCGACCAGCAGGCCCGCGCCGAGGAGACCCAGGACCTGAAGGCCCTCTTCAACAAGAACGTGCCGTATGACGAGTTCGCCCGCCAGGTGATCACGGTCGACGGCGCGGTCTACGATCGGTACAACCCCAACATGAAGTCCGAGGAGAACAAGGACCTGCCTAAGGAGGTCGCGCTGGCGGCCTACATCTCGCGCCAGGCGCGCGTGGCGGGCCGGGACTTCCCGCTGGCGATGGCCGGCAAGGTGACGCGGGTCTTCATGGGCGTGCAGATCCAGTGCGCGCAGTGCCACGACCACCCGTTCGACAAGTGGACGCAGGAGGAGTTCTACGGGATGGCCTCCTTCTTCACGGGGCTGGTCGCCCGGCAGCAGACCTACAGCCCGCCCGAGGCGAAGAACGAGAAGGATCCGATGGCCAAGCGGCGGATGGAGATCCGCTACTACATGGTGAACGACCGGGACGACAACGCCAAGAAGCCCGAGACGCCCCGCGAGAAGATGCAGGCCATGAGGGGCGGGAGCGGAATGGACCTGACGATCCCCGACTCGAAGGGAGGGCCCATCAAGGCGTCGTTCCTGGAGACCGGCAAGGGCGTCGAGGCGGGCACGTCTCGCCGGACGACGTTCGCGAAGTACATCACCGATCCCTCGAACCTCCAGTTCGCGAAGATGACGGTGAACCGGTACTGGGCGCAGTTCATGGGCGCGGGGATCGTGAACCCGCCCGACGACTTCAACGGCCGCAACAAGCCGACGCACCCGGAGCTCATGACCGAGCTCGCGCAGGACTTCATCGCCCACAAGTTCGACCTGCACTGGCTGATCCGGGCGATCACGTCCTCGGAGGCCTACAACCTGAGTTCGCGCGCCGGCAAGGAGCGCGACCCGCAGGCGGAGAAGTATGTCGCGCTCTCGCGGGTCCGGCCGCTGTCGCCCGAGCAGATCATGCGCTCGCTCATGGAAGCGGTGGACTTCGGCGAAGGCGCGATCGGCAAGCGGCTGATGCCGGGCAAGGCGGCGCGTCCCGGGATGGCCGGCGGCGACGACATGAAGGAGCGGATCTTCCAGCAGATGGTCCGCCAGTTCCGCTACTCGTTCGGCGACGACGAGGGCGGCGAGGTGGCCGAGTTCTCCGGCACGATCCCCTCGGCGCTGCTCATGATGAACGGCCAGGTGACGGGGACGGGGACGACCGCGTCGTTCCGCGGGAGTTCCTTCTCGGAGCTGCTGGCGAAGCACTCCTCGCCCCAGGACAAGGTCCGCGCGATCTTCCTGAAGGCGCTCGGCCGCGCTCCGAGCGCCGGCGAGATGTCGCGCTGGACGGGCCACGCCTCGAAGGCGGGCGGCGAGAAGGGCTACGAGGACTGTATGTGGACGCTGCTGAACACGAGCGAGTTCCTGTTCAACCATTAAGGAGATGAGGGGATAGGGGAGATAGGGAGATAAGACCCGAGGAGATTTCGAGATCACGAGACGGGCGGTCCGCTGGGAAATGCGGGCCGCCCGTTTCTTTTTGGAGATACGGAGAGGGAGGAGATAAGGAGATATGGAGATGGGGAAGATTTCCGGAGAGGAAGTTGGGAGGGGAGAGGAGAAGGCAAGCTTGACGAAAGCGGGAGCGGCGCTATAATGAGTCCAGCTCACCCAGAGCCGCCCGCGCCTGCGGGCCCGGACGGCGCGGGGTGGAGCAGCCTGGTAGCTCGTCGGGCTCATAACCCGGAGGTCGCAGGTTCAAATCCTGCCCCCGCTACCACCCAGCCCTGAACAGACAGGGCTGGGTGGTAGTAAACTCAACTCAAGCCTCCCCCCGGTCAACACCGTGCGCTGACGCTTGCCCCAGGGCGCCTTGCCGAAGTCGAGTTCCACCCGCTTGACGAACTTTCCGAAGAAGGCCTTCTGCGTGGGAGCGGGAAGCCGATCGAAGTTCTCGAGGCTCCTCAGGCACTCCAGGACCTCGCGTGTGGCGGCTTCGAGGTCGAGGCCGGGTCGCGCGGAGGCTTGATCGGCGCCGCCCTGTCGGGACAGCCGGGCGATCTCCTCCTTGGCCTCGTGATAGATGGCCTCCTGGCCGATCTTGGCGCGTTCCCGGGGGTCGAGCCGCTCCAGGATCGTCACGCGTTCCTGGAGTTCCAACAGGCGCTTGCGGCGGGCCGTCGACGACGTCTGCTTCGGCCTCCCGAACATGCCTTCCAGCCGTTCGCGGACCCGTTTCTCGAGGCCCTCCTCACTCGGCTGGAAGGGCAGGGAAGCCCGGATCTTGGAGAGGATGAACCCCTCCAGGCCGTGGCGCGAGACCATGTTGTGGTTGCATTGGCCGACCCCGGAATTCATGTAGGTCGAGCAGATGTAGGTCTCCTTGACGTACTTGTGCAGTTTGCCCGCGACCAACTTGGTCCGGGTCGGCGTGTGGCCGTACATCTTGGCGCCGCAGGACGTGCAGGTGATCTTGCCGCCGAGCGGGGAGCGCGCGTGGAGCTGCAGGGCCTTCCGGTAATGGACGTCCGCCCGCTGGACTCGGGCCGCATGCGCGCGGTGCCAGAGCTCCGGAGTGACGAGGGCGAGATCAGGGAGCTCGACCTGGATGCGGTCGCGCTCTTCGTGCAGGAAGATCTGCGACTTGGCGCTTCGGGGCCGGGGCGCCATGGTCCCGTTCTGGATGAAGTTGTATTTGGCCTCGGTGCGGCTGTTCCATTCGAGAACGCCCCGGTAGATCGGGTTGTGGGCGATGGCCTTCACCGCGCTCGTTTTCCAGAGCCCGTGGCCTCCCGGTGGCGGGACGCCTCGGCCGTTGAGGCGGCTCGCGATCGCCTTGAACCCCATGCTTCGATTGGCCATGGCATCGAAGAGGTCGCGGACGACGTCGATGCGCGCCGGATCGCCGATGACGAGCCGGCTGAGCTCGGCCTCGGACTTGAGCGGCAGGGTGTGCTCGACGCTGGCCCGAACCTCGCGGACGAAGGCTCCTTCGGAATCGAGAATGTGGTGGATGGCCGCGGCGCGGGAGCCGTCGGGCTGGGTTTTCATGCGGCGGATCATGCGGATCCTCCGGACGGGATTGCCGGAGAGTTTGTCCACGATCTCGAGGTCGTAGCCGTAAGGCGGCGGACCGCCGCACCAGTAGCCCTTGCGGGCGAGGGCGAGCATGCCGCGGAGGGTGTCGCGGGAGGTCTGTTTCAGGACCTCGTGCTTCTGGTAGGTCTCGACGGCCCAGACGATCTCGTGATCGGTGCTGAGCGACTTGCCCTCGGCGCAGTAAACGACGTCGGCGCCGGCTTTCAGGATGCGGTCCGCGTAGGTCGCCGCCTCGTAGATGTCGGCCCGCGTAAAGCGCGCCCGATCGAAGGCGAGGATCAGGTTCCAGGCGCGGTCGGGCCTCTCGAGGTCGTGGAGCAGACGTTCGAAGGCCCCGCGGCGGGCGTGGTCGTCGCCGGAGACGGCGTCGTCGACGTACTCGCCGATCACGCCGTAACCCTGGCCGCGCGCCCAGGCGAGCACGAAGTCCCTCTGCTCGGGGATGCTCTTGTCCTGCATGCTGGTGGAACGCCGAAGGAGCATGACGGCGCTCCGGGACCCGGCGGCGGCCTGGCTGAGCATCTGTTTCATCCCCAAGGCTCCTTTCTTCTCGACCTCTCCAGGGTAACGCACTTCGGAGAACTTGCTAGGCGCTCTTGCGGTGGGGCGCCTGTTCCTCCCGCAGTAGCCAAAGCGAGATCGCGATGTCTGCCAGGAACCCGTCGAGGGGCTCCCCGGCCGACGGCGGGACGAAGGAGGCCGTCAGGAGTTCCGCCATCGGTGCCTCCGGGCCCGCAGCGGGGAAGAGGTGGATCTGGGCGCGTGTGTTCATCATCTCCACCTCTCCCTACGCCGCATCCTGTGCCAAGCGCCTGCGGACCAGGTGGAGCCTCATCCGGACGGTGGAACTCGGGATCTCGAGGATCACCGAGATCTCCTCCTGGCTGTGGCCCTCCATGAGCAGCTCAAGGACCTCCTGCTGCTTGGGCGTCGCCTGGCCGAAGAACTTCGGCTTGTCCTCGTCC
>CAZSCC010000503.1:0-4801 GCA_964604905.1 uncultured Planctomycetales bacterium | reverse complement strand
CACAATGCAGGAAGGACGGGGGCTTTGATTTCCTCTATTCCCGAGTTGCGCCGGTTTGGTCCATCATCGAATCCCGTGGCAAGCTTCAGGCGCCCAAGTTATACTGCGGTCCGCCGTCGTACGGAGAGGTGGCAGAGTGGCCGATTGCGGCGGCTTGCTAAGCCGTTATACGGGTTACACCGTATCCAGGGTTCGAATCCCTGCCTCTCCGCCATCCGCGTAACAAGAAAGCCGGTCTTTCTTGTTACGGAAGAACCTTACCGGGAGATCCTGATGCTCACCCTCCTTAAACTTGTCCGCAACCTCTTCAAGCAGCTGAAAAGCGACCTCACCCCCAGCCAGCTCGCCGTCGGCGCCGCCCTCGGCGCCCTCGCCGGCCTCACCCCCTTCGGCCTCCACCTCGTCCTCCTCTTCACGATCGCCCTCCTCCTGAACTGCTCCATGGCCGCGTGCCTCTTCAGCTTCGGCGCCCTCAAACCCGTCGGCCTTGCCCTCGGCGGCCTCTCCTTCAAGACCGGCACCGCCCTCCTGAGCAGCGGCGACGACCCCGGAGCGTACGGATCCCTCATCGCCGCCCTCTCCCACGCCCCCGTCCTCGCCTTCATGGGCTTCGACCGCTATGTCGTCGCCGGCGGGTACGCGATCGCGGTCCCCGTCGCGATCGCCCTCGGCGTCGCCGTCCGCTTCGGCGTCGCCGCCTACCGCACGAGCATGGCCGCCAAACTCGCCGATGCCGCCTGGTACCAGGCCGCCCTGACGAAGTGGTACTTCAGGCTCTTCAAGTGGGTCGTCGCGGGAAAAGTCAAAGAGGCCGTCGAACCCAAGAAGCGCTTCCTCCTCCTCCGCCCCTTTCGCGCCTACATGATCGTCTTCGTCCCCGCCCTCTACGTCGGCCTCAGCGTCGGAGGCGGACTCTACGCCCAGGCCGCCATCAACGGGATCGCCGCCGGCACCCTGAGCAAGGCCCTCGGCGTCCAGTGCAGCTTCGGCAAGATCGACTACTCCTTCTTCGGCCAGCGACTCGCCTTCGAGAACTTCCAACTCCCCGATCCCTCCAACACGGGACAGGACATGGTCCGCATCGGCGCGTTCGAGGCCGACCTCGGATTTGTCTCGCTCCTCTCGAGACGCCTCCACATCGAGAAGCTGTCGCTCCGCGACGTCGCGAGCTCCGTCATCCGCACGAGCGACGGGAAACTCAACGTCACCCGGATCCCCGCCGCCGCGCCCCGGCCCGACGCCCCCGCGGGCGAACAGGCCGCGTGGCAGGAATGGCTCGCGTGGCTCACCGAGAAAGGCAAGGACGTCGACTGGACCGAAATGTGGAACAAGTTCCAGGGCTATAGGAAGAAGAGCGCCGAGGAGAAGGCGAAGGCGAAACCCGGCGACCGGCCCGCCCTCGCGTACGATCCCGAGCTCCGCTGGGAACCCGCGCGGCGCGACCCGCTCGTCCGCGTCGACCTCGCCGAGATCCGCAACCTCCGGCTCAACGTCTCGGGCCTGCCGTCCCTCACGAGCGTCGACGCCGCCGGCGCCCAGCTCTCCACCGACCCCGGCTGGAACGGACTGCCCCTCGTCCTCAAGGGCACCGGCAAGCTCGTCGACGGGAAGTCGGGCACGATCGAGTTCTCCTTCACCATCCATCCGCCCCGGAGCGAGGCCGAGATCAAGATCGCCCAGGTGCCGCTCGCCGAGTTCAAGGGCCTCTACGAGAAGTCCCTCCCCGTCGTCGTCGTCGCCGGGAGAGCGACGGTCTCCGCGAAGGGCGGCGTCGCGTCGGGCGCGGTCGACCTCCCCGTCAACCTCCAGATCGACGGACTCCAGGTCGCCGCCAAACCGGGAGAGACGAAGATCCTCGGCCTCGACGCGCAAACCTCGGCGTATGCGATCCAGGGGATCAACGCGTACGGCGAGAAGCTGCCGATCGTCGTCGGCGCGGCCGTGAAGGGCACGCTCGACGACCCCGAGGTGCAGGCCAAGATGCCGTTCCTCGAGATCGCCAAGAAGGGCCTCGAGATGCTGGGGAAGAAGGAGCTGCAGAAGTACATCGATCAGCTGGGCGGCGAGGTCGACGCGCTCAAGAAGGCGGGCACGCAGAAGCTCGTGCCGCTCGAGGGGGACTTCAAGAACGTCCAGGAGGCCGTGAAGAAAGGCGACGTCACGGGCGTGCAGGAAGCGGTCAAGAAGGCCCAGAGCGACGTCAAGGCCATCCCCGACGTGAAGAAGGACGTCAAGGACGCGCTCGACCTCTTCAAAAAGAAGAAGTGACGTCCTCCTCCGCCCGAAGGAGGGGGACGAGCAGCACTCCGGCCAGCGTCCAGAGGAGGGCCGATCCCAGCCCGAACCCCGCCACGAGGGCCCGCGAGGCCGAAGGCTCCTGGAAGGCCTGGAACGCGACGGCTCCCAGGCCGCCTCCCGCGAGGAGGCAGTAGATGGAGAGCGGGATCCTCGTCGTCCGGCGATTGTCGGCCTTGACAACCAGGATCAGGATCGCCATGGGAACGGCCGACATCCCCGCCAGCACGAGGCCGATCATTCGCATCAGAGAGGCCTTCTCCTCGATCGTCTCGACTTCGACCCCATTGGAGCTGACCTGGGTTCGCGCCAGTTCGTCCGGGTCAAGGCTGATCCGGATCATCCAGAGGCCCAAGCCCAGGACGATCAGGCCCAGGAAGAGGCACACGCCGAACTCGTTCCTCATGCGGTGAAGATACCGCATCGGCGGCGGCGGAAGCTTCCCAAACCGCGCGAACTTGGTACCATCACGCCTTCATGCTCATCGTCTGCCTCGCCGGCCTGATCGCCGGCGCGCTGCACGTCTTCGCCGGGCCCGATCACCTGACGGCGCTCGCGCCGCTCTCGATCGCCGCGCGGCGGCGCGCGTGGCTCGTGGGCCTCCGCTGGGGCCTGGGCCATTCGGCGGGCGTGGTCGTCGTCGCCGCGCTCGCGTTCGGCCTCCGCCGCGCGGTGAACCTCGAGGCGCTCGCGGGTTGGGGCGAGCGGCTGGTCGGCGCGACCCTGATCGTGCTCGGCCTCTGGGGCTTCCGCACGCTCTTCCGGAAGCGGCTCCACGCCCACCCGCACGAGCACGGCGGCGGGGAGCACGTGCACTTCCACGTCCACAGGCCCGGTGTGGATCACGCGAAGCCGGCCGCCCACGCGCATGCCCACGCGGCCTTCTGGGTGGGGACGCTCCACGGCCTGGCGGGGACGGCCCACCTGGTCGGCGTGCTGCCCGCGCTGGCGCTGGCGCAGGCGCGCCACACGGCGGGCTATCTCGGCGCCTTCGCGCTCGGGACCGTGGCGGCGATGACGCTTTTCGCGGCGACGATCGGCTTCCTGACGCCGGGGCTGCGCCTCTACCGCTGGGCGTTGGGGACGGCGTCGCTGCTCTGCGCCCTCACGGGCATCGCCTGGATCGCGCTGCCCCTCGCGGGCGTGAAGCTGCCCTAACGGGCGGCCTCCAGGATCCCGGTCCCGAATGCGTCCACGCGCCAGCGGCGGATCCCCTCCACGGCGGCCAGCGTCTCCGAATCCTTCGGCGCGTCGATCGCGATCCGTTCGATCAGCCGCTGGGGGAGGAGCACGCCGGGGTCGAGCTTCGACCGCTCGGCCTCTCCCGTGCGCCATGCCTTGAGCCGCGCCTCGCGGCCGTGCGCGGCGGGAGTCATGCGCGAGGGAAGACGCTCGCGCTTCGGGGGATGGTAGGGCGGTGCCGCTTCGCCGCGGCGGAGCGCCTCCATGAGATCGCGCGCGCGCCGCTCGTGGAGCCGCGCGGGGACGCCGCGGATGCGGCGGAGCGACGGCTCGTCGCGCGGGTGGAGCTCCGCGATCGCGATCAGCACTTCGTCGCCGATCAGCTTGAAAAGCGGGAGGTCGGCCTTCTTCGCCCAGTCCTCCCTCAGCTCGACCACCTCCTTCAGCACCGAGCGCTGGCGCGGGGTCAGGTCATGCGCGCCCTTGAGGCGCATGAAGTCGACGGGTTCGCGGTGGGGCTGCGGCGCGAGCTGCGCGAGCGCTCGACCCTCCTCCTCGGCCCACGCCTCGCGGCCGAGCGAGCGGAGTTCCGCGCGCAGGCGGTCGCGGAGCGCGAAGAGGTGGCGCACGTCATCAGCGGCGTAGCGCTCCTGCTCGGGGGTGAGCGGCCGGCGCGACCAGTCGCAGCGCTGCAACTCCTTCGACAGGCGCACCCCCAGCTCGCGATCGAGGAGCGTCTGGAGGCCGAACTCGAGGCGGCCGCAGAGCCGCGCCGCCGCGTGGGTGTCGAAGATCGCGGAGAACTCGACGGCGAAGTCGCGCTTGAGGAGCGCGACGTCGTTCTCCGCGGCGTGGAGGACCTTTTCGACCGCCGGGTCGGCGAGGACCGGCCCGAGCGCCGAGAGATCGCGCACCGCGAGGGGGTCGACCAGTCCGACCGGCCCACGCGCGTCGGCGACCTGGATGAGACAGACCTTCTCATAATAGTGGTAGAAGCTGTCGGACTCGGTGTCGAGCGCGACCGCGGGGCTGCCCTCGAGCGAGCGGGCGAAGTCGGCCAGCTCTTCGGCGCTGCGGATCCAGCGGAAGGAAGGTTCGATGAAGACAAGGATACCACAGTCTCCAGCCGTCCGTCATCAGTTCGCAGCGATCAGCCCTCGGACGAGGAGCCCGAACACGCCGCGGTCCTCGGTCGGGCGCCCTCCGTCTTCCGGCGTCCTCTCCTCCTTGCGTCCCCTCCGCGGAGACGGTCTAATGGACCCCATGAAGCGCGCGTCGAGCCATCCCCCCGGACCTGCCCGGGACCTGGAGGCCGAGTTGGGCG
>CAZSCC010000502.1:0-6331 GCA_964604905.1 uncultured Planctomycetales bacterium | reverse complement strand
CGCTGCCGTTGAGCATGCCGCCGTCCATGTAGAGCTTGATCGGGCCGACGCGCACCCAGTCGGTGCCCGCCCCCGTCGGTCCGCCCCGCTTGTCCGCCCGGGGAAGGTCGTCGAGCCGCTTCTGGACCTCCTCGAGCGTCCCGCGGGGGCTGAAGTTGCGCGCGACGTTGACCCGGACGGTGAGCTCGCCGGATTTCTCCAGATCGAGGTACGTGTCGAGCTCCTCGGGTCCGGCGTCGCGGTCGGCGATGCTCGTGATCCCCTCGGCGTTGTAGAGAGCGAGGACCTTCTTGACCGCCGCCCGCTTCTGGGCCGGCGTGCCGGTCGCGCCGACGGAGGGAGCCTTGAGGAGCCCGGTGGCGCTCGTCCCGCGGAGCATTCCCGTGGGCTCGCCGGTCGCCGGGTCCTTGACGACGACGCCGAACGGCGGGCTGACCGTGTCCCGGGTGATCCCCGCCATCTTCAGGGCCTTCGAGTTCGCGACGCCGGAGGGCCCCGCGTGGTAGAGCACCGGATGCTTCGGTGCCAGGGCATCGAGCTCGGCCTTGGTGGGGAAGCGCGCCTCCTTGAGGCGGGTCGGGAACGCGTAGGGGACGACGATCCACTGGCCCTCGGGGGTCGAGGCGGCCTTCGCCGTGATGAATTCGGAGACGTCTTTCAGGCTTCGGAATTCCGGGAGGGGCGCGCCAAGCTCGCTCGTCGCGGCGTCGACGGTGTGGACGTGGCTGTCGTAGAGTCCCGGCAGGACCGCTCGGCCCTCGGCATCGATCGCCTTCGTCCGGGGACCCATGCGCTTGAGCACGACTTCGTCGGGCCCGAGCTCGACGATGCGGCCGTCCTTGACGGCGATCGCCTCCGCGATGCTGGAATGGAGGTCGACCGTGATGATCCGCGCGTGGTAGATGATGAGGTCGGCGGGCTCCATCTTCTCAGCGACGGTACCGTCAGCCGCGCAGCCGGCGAGTAGGAGCAGGGCGAGGGGCGCGTTCTTCACGGGCAGGTCTCCTTATGGGCTACATGTGATACGCCGGGTCAGGGCCGTCGGGGCTGGGTCACGCCGGAGAGGATCTCGCGGGCCAGCCGATAGCTGGAGGACTCGGGGGGGATAAGCGCGAGGACGTTGACCGCAGCGCGGAGGTCTCCGGCCTGGATCCTCGCCATGGCGAAGTCGAGTGTCTCCTCGGACATCAGGTCGACGAAGACGCGCGTGCGGTCGTCGAAGAAGAGATCGCCTCGGACGGATTCGATGGCCCGGAACGCCTCCTGGTGGTTGCCTTCGGCACGGAGCGCCACTGCCCGGGCGAGGGCTCGGCGGGCTTGCCGCTTCCTCGAGGACATCGTCCCGGCGTCGGGATAGAGCGTCCGCTCGACCGAGTTGTCGCGCACGCCGTCGAGCCAGCGCAGGAAGTCCGCGCGGGTCTCCCTCCCGAGCGAACGGGGAGCGGAGTATTCGATCGTGCAGCGGTCGTCGGTGATCAGCGGCGCGCCGACGGTCTCGCGCCGGGCGCCCGCCGCGTCGGTCAGCAGGTGGCCGAGCAGCCCGGCCGCCGGTTCGGGCCCGACGTATGCGCGGAGGCCGCCCGTGCGGGCGATCCGCTCGTCGATTTCGGCCACACGGGCGCTCAGGGGATCGTTCCCGCCGATCAGGAGATAGTCGGATCCCGGGAAGACCTCCCAGAGGCTTCCGTGGTGGAAGACGCTGAAGAAAGTGGCGACGACCTGGCGGAAGTCGTCGGCGGAGAGCCACTTCGCGTGGACCCACTGGCAGAAGAGGCCTCCCGGGGCGAGGCGGCGCGAGGACTCGCGAAAGAAGTCGAGGGTGAAGAGCGTGGCCATCCCGCTGATCCAGAGGTGGGAGGGTTGCGAGACGATGACGTCGTAGGCGTCGCGCCCGAAGAGGATGGCGTTGCGCCCGTCGCCGATGATGAGGTTGACGCGCGGCGGGTCGAGCGTGAAGCCGGCCGACTCCCTGAAGTGGGCCGCGCCGCGGACGACGGCGCGGGAGATCTCGACGCAGTCGATCCGCTCGAGGGACGGGTGGCGCTCCATCGCGCCGAGCGTGAGGCCGCCGCCGAGACCGATCAGGAGGGCCCTCCTCGGAGCAGGGTGGTGGAGGAGCGGCAGATGGCCCACGAAATGCATGTCGATGCGGTCGGAGGCGCCGGTGGACGCGTCGGCCTTGCCGTTGACCTTCATCGTGAGCACGCCGCTCTGCCCCTTGTGGATCGTGACAAGACCGTAGGCGTCCCAGTACTGCGCGACGATCTCGGTGTCGGTCTTGAGGAAGGTCTTGAGGTCGACGCCCTCCTTTCCGGCGCTGCGGACATCGGCGGACCCGTACAGGAAGGCGCCGCTCGCCATGACGCTGGGATCCCAGGCGGGGAGGACCCACGCGACGGCGAGGACGGCGGCCGGCAGCGCGGAGAGGAGTCGATGGCGGAAGAGCCACGCGGCGACGACGAGGTTGACCGTGGCGGCGATCTTGATCGTGGCCGACAGCCCGACGGCCGGAATGAGCGCGAAGGACGCCAGGAGCGTGCCGGCGATCGAGCCCGCGGTGTTCCACGTATAGACGGCTCCGACGGCGCGGCCGACGGCCGCGTCGCTGCGTGCGGCCAGGCGGATCGCGAGGGGAAAGACGGCGCCGAGCAGCGTGGCAGGGACGAGGACGAAGAGCGAGATCATGCCGAACTCGGCCGCGAGGAGCGCTCCGTGGTCGTGGCGCAGGGCGCCGATGCGGGAGGCGAAGCGGGCGGGCAGGTCTCCCAGCAGGGGGAGGAGGGCGATCGCGACGACGCCGACCAGAAGTTGGATCGCGCCCAGCGCGCGCGGGAGGTCCTTGAGTCGCGGGACGAAGAGGGCGGCCAGGGCGCTGCCCAGGGCGAGGCCGAGGATGAAGGCGGTGAGGATGAGGGTGAAGGCATGGACCGTGGCGCCGACGGTCAGGACGAGCGAGCGGGTCCACGCGACCTCGTAGGCGAGGGCGGTGAATCCGGAAAGGGCGGAGACGACGAGAGGGAGCCGGGGCGGGGCGGGCTCCTTTGTCGCGGGCGCAATCGCCGGGCTTGCACGCCCCCGCGCCAGGGTCGTCGAGGCGATCGCGATCGCGACGTTGAGCCCCGCGGCTACGAGGGTGGTCGCGCGGAGGCCGAGAGTGGGGACGAACCAGAATCCCGCGGCGAGGGTGCCTGCCACGCCCCCGAAGGTGTTGATCGCGTAGGCGAGCCCCGTCATTCGGGCCGCATCGGCGAGCGAGGTCGAGAGGAACCGAGCGAGGATGGGGAGGGTGGCGCCCATGAGGGTGGTCGGGACGATCAAGATGACGGCCACCAGGAGGACGCGGAGCGTGCCGTAGACGGGTGCGACGTGGCCCACGGCGTTCCAGAGGACGCGGAAGAGGGGTTCGCTCGCCCGGAGGAGGATAGGGACAGCGAGGGCCGACAGGGCGACCCCTCCCTCGAGGAGGCCGTACAGGCGGAGGAGGGCGCCGCCGCTCCTTCGGTCGGCCCAGCGTCCGCCGAGCCACGCTCCGAGCGCGAGCCCGGCCATGTAGACGCCGACCACGGTGCCGATCGCGTGGGTGGTGTTCCCGATGACGGTGCCCGCCGTGCGGATCCAGACGATCTCGTAGAGGAGGGCGCAGAGGCCGGAGACAAAGAAGAAGGCGAGGACGAGGGCCCGCATGCGGAGGGGATTACACCACAAACCCGACGGAGGCGCCACGAAGTGCGTTCGGCCCGCCCTGCAGGGACGACCCGATCAGGGTAGCTCCTTGATGTAGATATTCGCAAACTGGATCGGGTCGCCGTGGTTCTGGAGCGCGATCGGGCCGCGGGCCGGCACCCCGGGGAGTTGGGCGTTCTCGATCACGGTCTTCCCGTTCATCAACACCGTCAGGCGGTCGCCCTTCATCGTGATGATGATGCGGTTCCACTGGCCGGGCTTGTGGTCGGCGTTCACCTTGGGCGTGACGCCCTTCCGGACCTCGGCGGACATGGCCTTGTCCGTACGATAGCCGTACACTTCACCGGATCCGGCAGGCCAGCACCACAAATTGACCTGGCTCTTCGAGTTGCCGCGGAGGTAGATGCCGCTGTCGCCGGCGTCCATCGTCTTCTGCTTCTGGCCGGTGTCGTTGCCGTCGGCGTCGATCACCAGGTTCTCCTTCTCCACCGGCTTTCGAGTGAACTTCCAGTCGGCGATGAGGACGAAATCGCCGTACTCCTTCTGGCTCCAGAGATCCTTGCCCTTTCCGTCGTAGTCGAGCACCCAGTCCCGGGGAGTCCAATGTCCGTCGTTGGCCGGATCGGCTTTCCAGCCGGCGAGGTCGACCCCCGTGTAGAGCGGGGCGAAGCCGAGGTCGGTCTCGGCCACTTCAGCGGCGGGAGGATTGGAAGAGGGGAGCTCCTTGATCTTGATGTTTCGGAACCTGATCGGCGATCCCTCGGACTCCAGACAGATGTAGCCTTTGCGCGGATTGCACTTCGTGCCGCCGGAAACCTCCTGGCCGTTCACGTGCAGCTTGACCGACCCGTCCTGGCAGACGACCTTGTAGTGGTTCCACTCGCCGGCCGCCTTGGTTCGGTGCTCGCTCGGCAGGCAGCGCACCCAGCCCTTCGGGTGCGCCCGGTCGGGGGCGAACGTCGCCCCCTGGATGGAGAAGATGTCCCCCTGTCCCGTGTAAAGCCCCTCGGGATGGGGCTTCTCCATGAGCATGACCTGGATCTCGATCGACTTCGTGAACGGTTGGCCGCAGATGGGGAGCCCGGCGCTGTGGACGAAGAGCCCGGCGTTGCCCTTCTGGCTCTGATGGTTCCACTCCAGCTCGAGGACGTAGTTTTCGTACTGCCGCTCCGTGCGCAGGACGCCCGTCGGCTTGCCGGTGCAGAGGATCTCGCCGTCCTTCACGGTCCACGTGGCGGGAGCGCAGTTGGCGTTGACCCACCCGCTGAGGTCCTTCCCGTTGAAGAGCGGGACAAAGCCGTTCGGGTCGGCCTGCATGGACGACATGGAACCGCCGGCGCATCCGGCGGCCAGAAACGCGAGGGCGGCGACGAGGCGCATGAGTCTCTCCTTAGAATTCATGGGGAACCGACAGCAGCCGAGCCGCAGAAGCGAAGGGCAGGGGAGCAACACCCTCGGAGGATCCCGACCTCCAGGAGGTCTGCTCTGCGACTCTGTGTCTCTGCGGCCATCTTTTCAGGCTCTCTTACAGGGAACCGAGCGGATGCTTGCGGTCCTTGAGCGGGAACGTCGCCCGGGCGCCCGAAAGGTGAGCGGCGTAGACGCCGAGGATCATCTCGAGGGCCCCGCGGCACTCCTGGCCGCTCGCGATTGACTGGCCTCCCGTCGCGGCGGCGCGGATCAGGTCCTCGACGAGCCTCTTATTGGCGGCCTCGGGCCCGCGCAGGCCGGAGGGGTCGTCGTTCGACGGGGTCCCTGGGAGCGGCTGCCACGCGGCGCCCGATTTCGCGGGAGTCCAGAGGGGATCGGCGAGATAGCTCACGGTCGCGAGGTCTCCGGGTCCGAGGGAGATCACCCCCTTGGTACCGTAGAGAAGGACACCGAAGCGGCCTCCGGCTCCCTTCGGCTGTTTCATGGAATCGAAGTGGCCCTGGACGCCGTTCGGGAATGCGTACGTGGCGTGGATGGTGTCCCCGGCGATCGGTCCGAGCGGCTCCGTCGCCGCGCGGCGGCTCTCGACGGTGATCTCCTTGCCCTTCTCGAGCACGCGTGCGGTGCACCAAAGCGGCTCGCCCGCGAAGTAGCGCATCATGTACATGCAGTGGGTGCCGAGAACCATCATGTCCTCGCCGCCGGCGCGGCCGTCCTCCTTGCCGCGCGAACGCATCTCGAGGAGGTCTCCGATCAGGCCGTCCTCCAGGCACTTCTTTGCGTGGAGGACCGTCGGCTGCGGGCGCACCTGGTGGGCGAAGGCCGTCCTGACTTTTGCCTTGTCGCAGGCGGCGAGGATGGCATCGGCTTCCTCGGGGGAGCCCGCCATCGGCTTCTCGGAGTAGACCGACGCGCCGATCTCGGCGCAGGCGGTGAAGACCTCGAGCCGCCGCTCCACCCAGCGCGGGCCGTTCGAGACGAGGTCGGGCTTCTCCTTCTGGAGCATCTCCCGCCAGTCGGCGTAGCCCTTCTCGACGCCGATGCGCTTCATCGCGGCGGCGCGGCCCTTCTCGTCGGGATCGGCGACCGCGACGACGGTGACGTTCGGGAGCTTCTGGAAGCAGACGTCGAGACCGTGCCCGTAGCCGCCGCGGCTCGTGTTACCGATGACGCAGGCCTTGTACGCCTTCTTCGGATCCTGCGCGGCGAGCGCGGC
>CAZSCC010000501.1:0-4760 GCA_964604905.1 uncultured Planctomycetales bacterium | reverse complement strand
CGGCGGCGGCCACCGACCCGGCCAACGTGGAGGTCCAGCTGGCCGCGCTGCGCTCCTTGGCCCAGATCCATCCCAAGAACCCCGACACGGTCAAGGCCTTGGGCGACCTCGTGGCCGACGAACCCGAGGTCGGCGGGGCGGCTTCGAAGAAGTCGCGCGACAAGTACGTCCGGGAGTACGCGACCGACGCCCTGGGCGCCATTGCCGATCCGACCTCGATGGGGGCCCTCCTCCGCGCCTGCCGCGACGAGATGAAGAACGTCCGCGAGGCCGCCCGCATCGCGGTCCAGAAGCTCTACGCCGCCGACGCGGCCGCCTCCCGCACGGCGGCCCTCGCGGTGATGAAGGACCCCCTGAAGAAGGTGGACGACCGCAGCGGCGCCGCCCTCGCTTTGGGCTACATGGCGGATCCGGAGGGCGGAAAGGAACTCGTCAGCCGCCTCCGCGATCCCAAGCCGCCGCGCTTCCTCAAGGACCAGGACCCGGGGGTCCGGATCAAGGTCTGCGAGGCGCTGGGCAGCATGGGGGCCAAAGGCAAGACGAAGACGATCTGCGAAGCGCTCCTCTCGGCGGTCGGGGACGAGGCCGAGACCGAGGCGGTGCGCGTGGCCGCGTACAAGGGGCTTAACGCGATCTTCGACATCAATCCCGAGGCGGAAGGCAGCGCCGACGCCAACAAGAAGTTCAACTACGGTGACAAGAAGGACGTGCGGGACACCGCCATCAAGGCGTGGGTGCAGTACGTGAACGGGCAGAACCTCCCGGATACCCAGTAAGCCCGGAATCGCGAATCAGGACTCACGAATCTAGGAAGGGCCCCCGGTGAAACGGGGGCTCTTTTCTTAGGCGAAAGGACTCATGAGATACTGCACGTTCCAGCACGGGAACAAGACGGCGGCGGGGCTGATCCAGGGGACCTTCGTCTACGACCTGGGGATCACCTTCTTCAAGGCGTTCAAGAGGCCCTACAAGTTCCTGGACCTCCTGGACTTCCTGGAGGCGGAAGGGCCGGAGAAGCTCAAGAAGATCGATCTCGAGGACCATTCGCACGACCGCGAGGCGTGCCGCCCTCTCCGGGAAGTGCGCCTCAGGGCCCCTCTCCTCCGGCCGACCAAGATCATCTGCGTGGGCCTCAACTACAAGGCCCACGCGGCCGAGCAGAAGCTGGAGCCGCCGGCCACCCCCATGCTCTTCGCCAAGGCGCCCAACATCGTGATCGGCCCCGACGACGCGATCCAGATCCCCTACCCGATCTCCGAGCAGATCGACTACGAGTGCGAACTCGGAGTCGTTATCGGGACGCCCGGCACCTGCATCCACCGGGGAGACGCCCTCCGGCACGTCTTCGGCTACACGATCGTGAACGACGTGACGGCCCGGGACATCCAGCGGGCCGACAAGCAGTGGTTCCGGGGCAAGAGCATGAACACCTTCGCCCCGATGGGGCCGTCGCTCGTGACGCCCGATGAGATCGACGCCGCGAACGCCCCCGTGTCCCTCAAGGTAAACGGCGAACTGCGCCAGAAGTCCAACACGAACGACCTCATCTTCGATGTCCCCTTCCTGATCGAGTTCATCAGCGCGGCCTTTCCGCTCGAGGCGGGCGACGTGATCTCGACCGGAACGCCCGGCGGCGTCGGCATGTTCATGACCCCGCCCCGGTGGCTCAAGAAGGGCGACCGCGTCGAGGCGACGATTGACGGCATAGGGACGCTCCAAAACACCGTCCAGTAACCAGGATGATCGCCGCCCTTGAAAAGCCCCTCCGCCGCGCGGATAATGGCGTTGAACGCATGGACGACGCCGGCGCAGCAACCCATCTGATCCGTGAACACCCCCTCTCCTCGAGCGTGCTGGTCCTCAACCGGAACTACGCGGCCGTCCGGGTGGTCACCGCGCGGCGGGCTTTTGTCCTCCTGTCCAAGAGCTCCGCGGAGGTGCTCGACAATCACGACCAGGATTTCGAGACCTTCGACTTCGCGTCGTGGATCGACCACTCGAAGGAGCACCGGCAGCGACCGGCCCTGTTCGACCTGTTCGTGATGACCCCCCGCTTCGCGATCGCCGTGCCGATCGTCATCAGGCTCGTGACCTACGACAGGGTCCCCAAGCGCGAGGTCAATTTCAGCCGCCGGAACATCCTCGCCCGCGATGAGAACCGCTGCCAATACTGCGGGAAGAAGCTTCCCGCGTCGCAACTGTCGCTCGACCACGTGACGCCGAAGTCGCGGGGTGGAAAATCCTCCTGGACGAACGTGGTGACGGCGTGCAACCCCTGCAACACTCGGAAGGGCGGACGGATGCCGTGGGAGGCGTCGATGAAGCTGCGGAAGACTCCCGCGGTGCCGAAGAAGAACCCCGCCCTCGCGGACAAGATCGAGTCGCAACGGTACTTCGTCTGGCGGCATTTCCTCGGCGACGGGGAGATGGGAATCGACGCATGAAGCGTTTCTGGCGCGGGGCCCTGGTCCTGCTCCTCGCCCCCGCCCTCGGGGGGTGCCAGCTCTTCGGCGCCCTGACGCAGAGCTTGGGGTCGCTGCTCGGGACCGCAATCTCGCTCGCGGTCATCGCGGTGCCGTTCGTGCTGTCGTACTACCTCTACAAGAAGTAGGCTCAGCGGCGCCGGCTGTTCAGGACCTTTTCGACGTCCTCGACCTTGACCCCCGCGGAGAAGAGCAGCAGCAGGTAGTGGTAGAGCACGTCGGCGGCCTCCTCGGCCATGTCCTTCTTCCGACCCGATCGCACCGCCATCTCGAGTTCCAGGACCTCCTCGAGCAGCTTGCGGCGCAGGCGCGAGGCGTCCGAGAGGAGGGCGTTGGTGTACGAGCCCTTCTTCGGCCGGCGCTTCCGCTCGGAGAAAATGGACAAGAGCTCGTCGATCGCACCGCGTGCCCGCCACGGCCTGGCGGTCCAGCAGGTAGCCTTCCCGGTGTGACAGGCGGGCCCCGTCTGCTCCACGCGCGCGAGGAGCGTGTCCCGGTCGCAGTCCCAGTGCAGGCTCACGACCTTCTGGACGTGGCCCGACTCCTCACCCTTCTTCCAGTACTTCCCCCGCGAGCGGCTCCAGTAGTGCATGTAGCCGGTCTTCTTCGTGCGTCGAAGCGCCTCCGCGTCGGTCCACGCCAGCATGAGGACGTCGTTGGTGCGCGCGTCCTGGGCGATCACCGGGATGAGTTTCATCGGACAAGGATTCCCCTGGCGCGCAGCGTCTCCTTCACGGCGGCCACGGTCGTCGTCCCGTAGTGGAAGATCGAGGCGGCGAGGGCCGCGTCGGCCCGGCCGCGCGTGAGCACGTCGACGATGTGGTCGGCGGAGCCGCATCCTCCTGAAGCGATCACGGGGATCGAGACCGCCTCCGCCACGGCCGCGGTGACTTCGAGGTCGTAGCCGTTCGTGGTCCCGTCCGCGTCGATGCTGGTGAGCAGGATTTCCCCCGCCCCCAGTTCGGCGACCTTCCGGGCCCATTCGATCGTGTCGAGCCCGGTAGGCTTGGATCCCGCATGGGTGAAGACGCGGTGGCCCCCGGCTTCCCGCTTGGTGTCGATGGCGACCACGACGCACTGGGAGCCGAAATCGCGAGCGGCCTCGGTGATGATGCCGGGCGTCAGGACGGCGGCGGTGTTGATGGAGATCTTGTCGGCGCCGGCGCGGAGGGTGGCCTTGACGTCGTCGTACACCCGGATGCCTCCTCCGATGGTGAGGGGGATGAAGAGCCGCTCGGCCGTCCGTCGGGCGATGTCGTGCATCGTCTTCCGGGCTTCGAGGGTGGCGGTGATGTCCAGGAAGACGACCTCGTCGGCGCCCTCCTGCTCATAACGCTCGGCGAGGGAGGGCGGATCTCCCACGTCGGCGAGGTTCTGGAACTTGACCCCTTTGACGACGCGTCCGCTCTTGACGTCCAGGCACGGGATGATGCGCTTGGTCAGCATGCCAAACTGTTAACGAAATCGCGGCGCGATTTCGATAACACTTTCATCGCCTCCACCGAACCTGGCCCTTGGTCGACTGCAGGCCAGCGGCCGGGCGGGTGGCCTGGTGGAGCGCCATCCCGAAGGCCTTGAAGGTCGCCTCGTTGATATGATGGAAGTTCTTGCCCCTCAAGACGATGCTGTGGAGGGTGATCCGGGCCTCCATGGCCAGGCTCCGGAGGAAGTGCTCCAGCATCTCGTCGGGGAGGTCGACCTGACAATAGGGACGGTCTACAAGGTCGACCGCCACCGTCACCAGCGCGTCGTCCATGGGGATCGTTGCAGAGCCCACCCGCTGGACCGGCCTCCCCCCGAGGGCTTCCTTCAGCGCCTTCCCCAGGGCGATCCCGACATCCTCGATGATGTGGTGTCCGAAATCGCCCGAGGCCTTGATGCGCAGGTCGAACTTTCCGAACCGGGCGACCGACTCGAGCATGTGCTTGAGCCACTTGTCCGGCAGGTCGATGGCGTACTTCCCCGTCCCGTCGAGGCCGATCTCGACCGAGACGTCGGTCTCCTTGGTCTTTCGGGCGAGGCGCTTCTTCCGGATCATCGGGCGAGGGCCTTTGCTGTCGCGAAATCGAACCGGTTCCTGTAGAGCGCGGAGCCCGCGATGATACCATAGGCCCCCAGCTCTTTAAAGCGGGCGACGTCCTCGATCGTCGTCACCCCCCCGGAGAACACGACCGGCTTCGACGCCGCGCGGAGGACGTCCTTCACGGGCTCCCACTCGACTCCCTGCCCCCGCCCCTCCACCGCCACGTTGGTGTACAGGTATCCCGCGAGCGGAAG
>CAZSCC010000500.1:0-4186 GCA_964604905.1 uncultured Planctomycetales bacterium | reverse complement strand
AGCAGCACCGCGTCGCCTTCCCGCACCAGGTCCCGGAGGCCGCCTCGCATCTCGTCCACCGACCCGAACCCGTGCGTTTCCACCGCCCCGCCCACGGCGTCCAGGATCACGCGCGACTGGCCGCCCACCGCGATCACCACGTCGAGCCCGCTTCCGGACAGGAGTTCGCCCAGTTCGCGGTGGTAGTCCGGCGCCCTCGGGCCCAACTCCAACATATCGCCGATCACCGCCACCCGCCGGCCGCGCGACGCGAACCGCGAGAATTCGCGGATCGCCCGGGTGGCCGACTCCGGATTGGAATTGTAGGCGTCGTTGATGATCGTCACCCCCGCGAGATCGAGCCGCTCCATCCGCATCTTGGGCGGCTTGAAATCGGCCAGCCGCGCGGCGCAGTCGGAGAGCGACACGCCGTTCAGCATCGCCGCCGCCGCGGCCGCCAGCGAGTTCTGGATGTTCCATTCGCCCAGCAGGTCGAGCCGGAACCGCACGCCGCGCACCCGGAACGTCATGCCGTCCACGTCCGTGGGATGGAGGTCCGCGCGATCCGTCATGCCGAAGGTCACCACCTTCTCGAGCGGCAGATGGATCCGCGAGGTGATCCGCGGGTCGTCGTGGAGGACCGCATACCCCCCTCCGCGCAGGTAATCGAAGAGCGAGGTCTCCTCGTCCGCGACCCCGTCGAGCGAGCCCAGCCCCTCCAGGTGCTCTGCGCCGATGCTCACCAGGACGCCGATGTCGGGCCGCGCCACCGCGCCCAGCGCCGCGATCTCGCCCGGGTGGTTCGTCCCGATCTCGAGGACCGCGACCTCGGTGCGTTCGTCCGCCTGGAAGATCGTATGGGGCACGCCCACGCTGTTGTTGAAACTCCCCTGCGCCTTCACGATCCGCCGGTCCTTCCCGAGCACGTGGGCGATCATCTCCTTGGTGGTGGTCTTCCCGTTCGAGCCGGCCACGCCGATCACGCGCGCGCCGAGCGCCATGCGGTACGCGGCGGCCAGCGCGCCGAGCGCCCCCATCGTTCCGTCGACGGAGATCGTGAGCCCCGGCGCCGGAACGTCCCGCTCGACGACCGCCGCCGCCGCTCCCTTCCGGAAGACCTCCTCCAGGAAGTCGTGCGCGTCGAACTTCGCGCCGCGCAGGGCGAAGAAGAGGTCTCCCGCCTTCACCGTGCGCGAGTCGGTCGAGACGCCCGTGACACGCTCGTCGTCGGAGAGCGGACGGCTAGGCCGTCCACTCACGGCCCGAGCGACCTGCCTGAGCAGCATCATCGGCCGCCTCCTTCTCCATTTCCGCCGCCTTGCGACAGACCTCGCAATTGTCGTCGTCCACGTGGGACAACGAGGTATCCACGTTCTGGGATGCGATCTCGCCGACGACCTCGAACACCCTCATGGCGAGATACGGCGACAGGCTGAACCCGCCGTAGATGTGAAGATCCGAACCGCCCATCTCTCTTCCCCCCTCCGTGACCGTCGTTCGAAAGGCCCCGCCCCTCGAACGTCCTGCTTCCGACTGCTGACTTCCGACTTCTAGCTCTTCTTGGCCAGCTCGCTCAGGACTTCCCGCGCGACCTGGCGATCGTCGAACGTCTCTCTTTTCTCCTTGAAGATCTGGTAGTTCTCGTGTCCCTTCCCGGCGATGAGGACCACGTCGTTCTTCCCCGCCATCGAGATCGCGAGCTTGATCGCGCCGCGGCGGTCGGGCTCGATCAGGTACTTCGACTTCTCCTCGATGCCGCCGGCGATGTCGCTCAGGATGGCCATGGGGCCCTCGCTGCGCGGGTTGTCGCTCGTCAGGATCACCTGGTCGGCCATCTCGGAGGCCACGCGCCCCATCTTGGGGCGCTTGCCCCGGTCGCGGTCGCCGCCGCAGCCGAACACGACGAAGAGCCGCCCTCGCACGAGCGGACGGAGACAGTTCAGCACGTTCCGGAGCGCGTCGTCCGTGTGGGCGTAGTCGACCAGGACCGGGAAGTCCTGGCCGCCGTCCACGGGCTCGAGCCGGCCGGGCACCGCCGCGAGGTTCTCGATCCCCGCCTTGATGTGGTCGAGGTCGTAGCCCATCGCCCAGGTGCAGGCGGCGGCGCTGAGGATGTTGTACACGTTGTGCGTCCCGATCAGGCGCGTGTGAAGCACCATCTCCTCGGTGCCGAGCTTGAGGCGGAGGCGAGTTCCGTTGAACGTCCCGAGCTCGACCTTCCCCATGATCTCGCTCTTGCGCTTGAGGCCGTACGTGACCACGTGGCCGTGCGTGCGCTCGGCATAGACGTCGGAGACCTCATCGTCGGCGTTCAGCGCGGCGATCCCCTTGGGCGAGAGCATCTCGAAGAGGCGGCCCTTGGCGTCGCGGTAGTGCTCGAACGTCGGGTGGTAGTCCATGTGGTCGCGGGTCAGGTTGGAGAAGATCGCGGCCGCGAAGTTGACGCCGCGGACGCGGCCCTGGTCGAGCGCGTGGGAGGAGACCTCCATCGCGGCCGACTTGCAGCCCGCGGCCAGCATCTCCGCGAAGTAGCGCTGGAGCGTGTCCGCGCCCGGGGTCGTGGTGTCGCTCGGGAGCAGCTTCGGGCCGACCGAATACTGGATCGTTCCCAGGAGCCCGACCTTCTCGCCCGCGGCCTCGAAGATCGATCGCAGCAGGTAGGTCGTGGTGGTCTTCCCGTTCGTCCCGGTGATACCGACGACGTTCATCCTCCGGGTGGGGTCCTTGTAGAAATTCACCGCGAGATCGGCCACCGCCTGGCGGGCGTTAGGGACGATGATGACGGGCACGGGGCAGCCGGCAATCGGCTTCTCGCCCACGATGGCCGCGGCGCCGCGCCGGATGGC
This sequence comes from uncultured Planctomycetales bacterium, assembly GCA_964604905.1. Lineage (GTDB taxonomy): Bacteria > Planctomycetota > MHYJ01 > MHYJ01 > JACPRB01 > JACQFK01. The sequence continues at coordinate 1,361 of CAZSCC010000500.1, read as the reverse complement.
TTCGTCGACGAAGGCGGCTCCGTCGAGCGCGTGGCCGGGGATGGCGACGAAAATCGAGCCGCTCTGGACCTGGCGGGAATCGCAGGTCACCCCGCGGATCTCCGCGTCACGGAAATTTACGCGCTCGCCCGGGACGGACTCGAGTAGATCGCTCAGCCGGATACCCATCTTTCCCCCCTCCTTGCGGCGCGGATACTGGATCCGCGACGTGTGCAGATAGATGTGCCGCAGCCATGCGGGAATCGAACGACGACCCTCCTGCGGCATGTCCCCTCTCCTCTCCGGGAAGCTGTCAGCCCTCATCAGCTGTCAGCGTACGGCTATCGCGTGTAGATCAGCCCTCTCTGTAGGATCCGGCCCACCACGGGGGCGGCCACCGCGCCGCCGTAGTACGCCCCCTCCGGCTCGTCGATGACCACCGCGATGCAGAGCCGGGCGTCGTCCGCGGGCGCGAAGCCCACAAAGGACGCGATGTATTTGTCGTGCGTGTACTGGCGGGTCCGCGGGTCGATCTTCTGGGACGTCCCCGTCTTTCCGGCGACCTCGATGCCCGGGAAGCCGGCCTTCTTGCCCGTGCCTTCCCTGACCACTTTCTTCAGGATCTCGATCATTTCCCGGGACGTCTTCTCACTGACCGCCTGCCGTACGACCTGCCGGCCGGTTTCGGAGAGCAGCGCGCCGTCGGTCGAGACCACGCGCCGCACCACGAAGGGCCGCAGCAGGGACCCTCCGTTGGCGAGCGCCGACATGGCGGTCACCAGCTGGAGCGGCGTCACCGAGATCTCGTGGCCCATCGGCACCGACGTCTCGGAATAGACCGTCCACTTCTTCAGCGGGATCAGGCGGCCGTCGTCCTCGGCGGGAAGGTCGCAGCCGGTCCGGCTCCCGAAGCCGAACCGCTTCATGCATTCGTAGAGCCGGGCGGGTCCCAGGGTGATCGCGCCCAGCTTGGCCGCCCCGATGTTGGACGAGAACGCGATCACGTCCGCGACCGAGAGGAGCCCGTACGGATGATGGTCGTGGAGCGTCCGCGGCCCGTGCTTCCAGATCCCGTTCTCGCAATCGATCCGCGTCTCGGGCCGGACCAGGCCCAGGTCGAGCGCGAAGGCGCAGACGAAGGGCTTCATCGTCGAGCCGGGCTCGATGGGCGCGGCGATCGCGCGGTTGAGGCGCGAATCCGCGGGTGAATCGCCGGGCCGGTTGGGGTCGAAGGTCGGGCGGTTGGCGAGCGCGAGGATGGCCCCCGTCCGCGGATCCATGACGACGGCGACGGCCCATTTCGGCCTGAACTCCCGGCAGGCGGCCTCGAGCTCTTCCTCGACGATCCCCTGGAGCATGATGTCGATCGTGAGGTGCGCCTG
>CAZSCC010000499.1:0-6654 GCA_964604905.1 uncultured Planctomycetales bacterium | reverse complement strand
CGAAGAGCAGCGCGGCGGCGCCGGCCCAGGGAAGCGGGGCGCCCGAGTCGGGCTGCGAGGCCAGGAAGAAACGGATCCGCCGGGTGGCCGGCCGCGTGGTCTTTCCGCGGAGCGCCCGGAGGATGGCGCTCTCTGCGCCGGTTCCCGGCTCGGGGCCGGGCGCGCCGGAAAGTCGCGCGACGTCGCCGAGTTCCTGAACCGCCTGCCGGCAGGTCGCGCAGACGTTGACGTGGGCGGCCACGCGGGCCTGCTCCGCCTCCGGCAGCCGCTCCTGGGCATAGTCCAGGAGGACGTCGGCGCCCCACCGATCGCACACGCTCACGTCATCCTCCCAGTTCATAGCGCGCTCCTAGGCGTCGCGTGCTGTGGAATCGGTCAGAAATCCGGATGCCCGCCGCAGGTCCGCCCCGAGAGCCTTGCGAAGCGCGTCCAGGCCGTAGCGCATGCGGCTCCGGGCCGTAGCCTCGGAGACGCCCGTGATCTCGGCGATGCGCGCGTAGTCCAGGTCCTGGTAGAGCCGGAGGATCACGACTTCGCGGAGGTGGACGGGGAGGCGCTCCATGGCCGCCCGGACCTTCGTCTCCAGCGCCTGCGATGCGGCCTCCTCCTCCGGGGAAGTCCCGGCGGCCGGGGCGGGGGTGTAGAGATACTCCCGTAGCGCCGAGCGCTCGCGCACGGCGACCGCTTTCTCGTCGAGCGCCTTGCTCCGCGCGATGCGGAAGAGGTAGGCGGACAGTTTTCCCTTCGGCGCGTAGCGGTCGAGGTGCTGGAAGAAGTAGATGAAGGTCGACTGGAAGATGTCCTCCGCCAGCGCACGGTCGCCGGTGAGGCGATAGGCGAATCCCATGAGGGGACGGCGATAGCGGCGGTAGAGCTCTTCCAAGGCCTCCGCGGAGCCGCGAAGCCCGAGGGCCGCCAGTTCGTCGTCGCTTCGATCCGTCATGGCCCGCGGCGGCCCAGGAAGTCCAGGCACGCGCGCGCGAGGGCGAGCGTCCCCGTCCGGAGCGTCGGCTCGGGGTCGGGGGCCCACTTGTTGGAGTGGAGCCCGGGGCGCGGGCCGTCGCCGAGCGACGCCGGGGCCCCGCCGATGTTGAACTGCAGCCCCGGCACGCCGTAGTGCTTCCCGAAGCGGCCGAAGTCCTCGGCGCCCATCGCCGGCGTCGCGGAGCGGACATTCGCCGCGCCCAGCTGGCGGGCGAACACGGCGCGGAGCCGCTCGGTCAGCGCCGGGTCGTGGTAGACGGCGGGGAACCAGTTCTCCTCCATGCGGACCTCCGGCGCGCGCGGCGCGCGGTGCGACTCGGCGGTCTTCTGCGCGATGTGGCGGATCTCCGAGAGGAGCGTCTCGCGCACGGCGTCGTCGTACGAGCGGACGGTCATCTGAAGCGTCACCTCGTCGGGGATGATGTTGTGCTTCGAGCCGCCGTGGATCGAGCCGACCGTGACGACGGCGTTGGAGAGCGGGTTGGTCTTGCGGCTGACGATCGTCTGGAAGGCGAGGATCATCTCGGCGGCGATCACGATCGGGTCGATCGTCTGGTGGGGCCACGCGCCGTGGCCGCCGCGGCCGAAGATGCGGATGTCGACGCTGTCGGCGTTCGCCGAGGCGAAGCCGGGACAGAGCGCGACCGTCCCGGCGGGAAAGGCGGGCGAGTCGTGGATGCCCAGGCAGGCGACCGGCTTCGACGGCACGGCGGCGTGGAACCTCGGGTCCTCGAGCATCCGCTTCGCGCCGAGACCGACTTCCTCGGCCGGCTGGCCGATCAGGATCGCGGTGCCGCTCCAGCGGTCGCGGAGCTTCGAGAGCGTGCGCGCGAGTCCGATCCCGATCGCGAGGTGGGTGTCGTGGCCGCAGGCGTGCATCGCGCCGTTCGTGCTCGCGTAGGGGAGGCCCGTCTCCTCTTTCACCGGGAGGCCGTCGGTGTCGATCCGCGCCAGGACGGTCGGGCCGTCTCCGTTCTTGAGGACCGCGACCACTCCGAAGCCGCCGATCCTCTCCGTCACGGTCCATCCCGCGCTGCGGACCTCGTGGGCGAACCGCTCGCTGGTCTTCTCCTCCTTGAGCGAGAGCTCGGGGTTCTGGTGGAACCACTTGTAGAGCTCGAGGAGCGAGCCGAGCTCGGCCGTCACGGCCTGGGCGATCGGGCCGTTGAGGTCGTCGCCGGGGGAGGGGGGCAGCGGGGAGAGTGCGGCCGGGGGCGCCGCGCAGGCCGCCAGGAGGAGGAGGGCGGAGAGCGTCGTTCTGGTCATGGCCACGATGATGTCGTCCGCGGGGGGAAAGCTCCAGAAATTCTTGGAGAGCCGCTACAATCGCGGAGTGATCGAAGAGGGAGACCGCCACCGCGGGCGATGGGCCGTCCTCGGGCTCGTCACGGGAGCGGTGTTTCTCGGGATGTCGCCGTGGCTCATCTCGAGCGTGGTCGCCCCCCACTGGGCGTCCCTCTGGGGACTCACGCCGAGCGGGATCGGCTGGCTGGCGAATGCCGTCCAGCTGGGGTTCGTCGCGGGGACGGCCCTTTCGGCGCTCCTCAACCTGTCGGACCTCCTTCCGTCGCGCCGCTTCTTCGGCCTCTGCGCCTTCCTGGTCGCGCTGGCGAACGGGGCGATGGTCGTGGTCCCGACCTATCCGGCGGCGCTCGTCTGCCGGTTCCTGACGGGGCTCTTCCTGGCGGGGGTCTATCCGCCCGCGATGAAGATGGTCTCCACGTGGTTCCGCGCGGGGCGCGGGCTCGCGATCGGGACCGTGGTCGGCGGGCTGATCGTCGGCAAGGCCGTGCCCTTCCTGATCCACTCGGCGGGAGGCTCGCGGTGGGAGGCCATCGTGCTGGGGGCCTCGGGCGCGGCGGCGCTCTCGGCGCTCCTGATCGCCGCGCTCTACCGCGACGGGCCCTATCCGTTCGCGCGACGGCCGTTCTCGCTCAAGCTCGCCCGCTCGGTGCTCGCGCACCGCGAGACGCGGCTCGCGATCGCGGGCTATCTGGGCCACATGTGGGAGCTGTATGCGATGTGGACGTGGATTCCCGCGTTCCTGGCCGCGTCGGCGATCGGGACGCTCTCCGCCGGGGCGGTCGACGTGATCGCCTTCTTCGCGATCGCGGCCGGCGGGGCGGGGTCGATCTGGGGAGGATGGTACGCCGATCGTCGGGGCCGGGCGTTCGTGGTCAACCTCTCCATGGCGGCCAGCGCGGCGTGCGCGGCGGTGATCGGGCTCTTCTTCGGCGGGAGCCTCTGGATCCTGGTGCCGCTCGCGATCGTCTGGGGCTTCTTCGTAGTCTCCGACTCGGCGCAGTTTTCCGCGATGGTGACCGAGAGCGCGCCGCCCGAGGCGGTGGGGACCGCGCTCACGCTGCAGACCTCGCTCGGGTTCCTGCTCAGCATGGCGACCATCCAGGCGGTTCCCGCGATCGTCTCCGCGAAGGGCTGGCCCTGGGCGTTCGCGGGTCTCGCGATCGGCCCGGTGCTCGGGATTTGGGCGATCCGGCGGCTCGGCAAAGGTAGGATACCCGCATGAACGCGGCCGTCCTGAGCGCCGTCGGGGCGCCGATCGTCATCGAGGAACTCCGCCACCCCGAGCCCAAGGAGGGGGAGCTGCGGATCCGCGTCGCGGCGTGCGGGGTCTGCCACTCCGACCTGCACATCGCCAAGGGCGACCTGCCGTTCCCCAAGCCCTGCGTGCTTGGCCACGAGATCTCCGGGACGATCGACGCGCTCGGCCCCGGCGTCGCGGGGCTGCGGACGGGAGAGCGAGTGGTCGCGAGCTTCATCATGCCGTGCGCGAAGTGCCCGCAGTGCCTCCGCGGCCGGGACGACCTCTGCGAGACCTATTTCGCGATGAACCGCGCGAAGGGGACGCTCTACGACGGGACCACGCGCCTCTACCGCCCCGACGGCACACCCGTCGCGATGAACATGATGGGAGGGCTCGCGGAGTTCGCGGTCGTCCCCGCGACCGACGTCTTCCCGCTCCCGGCCAACCTTCCCTTCGAGGAGTCGTGCATCCTGGGCTGCGCCTTCATGACCGCTTACGGCGCGCTCAAGAACGCGGGCGAGCTCCGCCGCGGCGAGTCGGTCGCGATCGTCGGGACGGGCGGGGTGGGGTCGGCGCTCATCCTGCTCGCGCGACACCTGGGCGCCTCGCGGATCGTGGCCGTCGACGTGCGTGACGACAAGCTGGCCGCCGCGCGGGCGCTCGGGGCGACCGAGACGGTGAACGCGTCGGCGGGCGACCCGGTGGCGGCGCTGGGCGGGGTGGACGTCGCGATCGAGGCGCTGGGGCGGCCCGAGACGGTCGCGCAGGCCTTCCAGATGACGCGCGACGGGGGCCGCACCGTGATCGTCGGCGTCGCGGCGCCGAAGGTGGTCGCGCCGATCGAGATCCTCCGCATCGTCCGCCGTGGGATCCGCGTGGTCGGCTCCTACGGCTGCCGGGTGCGGACGGACATGCCCGAACTCCTCGCGCTTGCAGCCGGGGGCGCCGTGGACCTGCGCGCCGCGGTCAGCCGCCGATACCGGCTGTCGGAGATCAACGAGGCCTACCACGCGATGGAGCGCGGCGAGATCATCGGCCGCGCGATCGTCGTCCTCTAATCGCTTGACCGCCTCGGGACCCTCTGGTATACCAGTGGTATACCATGAGGGCCGCCGAAAGTCTCCGGGAGCGCGCGTACCGCCACATCCACGCGAAGCTGCGGACGGGAGCGCTGGCGCCCGGCCGCAGGGTATCGGACCGCTCGCTGGCCGCCGAGATCGGGATCAGCAAGACCCCGGTGCGGGAGGCGATCCGGCAGCTGGAGCACGAGGGGCTGCTCGAGGCGGTGCCGCGGTTCGGGACGGTAGTGCGCGCGCCCGATCGGCGGGAGATCGAGGAGCTCTACGAGCTTCGCGAGGCGCTGGAGTCGTACGCCGTCGCGTGCGCGGCCGAGCGGCGGACGGCGGGGGACCTCGACGCGCTCGACAAGCTCCTCGACGAGATCGCCGCCGTCTCGGTACAGCGGCTCGCGTCGGGGAAGCGGGCGCTGGAAGGCGCGCTGCTCCGCCGCTTCCTGGCCGCAGACATGGGGTTCCATCTGCGGCTCATTGAGGCGGCGGGGAACCGGAAGATCCGGAAGGTCCTCGCGGAATCCCGCGTGCTGACCGGCATCTTCGGGACACGCCGGCAGGAGCACACGGCCGAGGTGCTGCAGGAGACCTATCGCCATCACGCGAAGATCCTCAGCGCCGTCCGCCGCGGCGCGGCCGACGAGGCGCGCCGGCTGACGGCCGACCACATCCGCGCGAGCCGGAGGGAGGCGCTGGAGCACCTCCGGCGCGCGGAGGCGAGCGAGGGGGAGCCGGTCATGCCGGCGAAGCTGCGGGAGGAGCTGGATCGGATCGAACGGGGGATGCCCCCCAGAAAGGGACGCCGATGATCGCCATCGTCTGGATGTTCGTCTTCGCTCAGCAGGCCGGAGTCATGAAGGCCGAGTTCATCTACGAGAAGGCGCCGTTTCCGGAATGCCACGCGTCGACGATCGTCTCCGTGAAGGACAGCCTCGTCGCGGCGTGGTTCGGGGGAACCCGGGAGGGCCACAAGGACGTCGGCATCTGGCTCGTGCGCCACGACGGGAAGGCGTGGACGGCGCCCGTCGAAGTGGCGAAGGACGACACGCACCCCTGCTGGAATCCCGTCCTCTTCCAGCCCAAGGACGGGCCGCTCCTCCTCTTCTACAAGGTCGGCCCCAGCCCGAGCACGTGGTGGGGCCTGCTCCGCAGCTCCGACGACGGCGGGAAGAGCTGGTCGGAGGCGAAGCGGCTTCCCGAGGGGATCCTCGGGCCCATCAAGAACAAGCCCGTCCAGCTCGCCGACGGGACGATCCTTTCGCCGACCAGCAGCGAGCACGACGGATGGCGAGTCCACTTCGAGCGGAGCGCCGACGGCGGGAAGACCTGGGAGAAGACCGGCCCGATCAACGACGGGAAGACCTTCGGCGCAATCCAGCCGGCGATCCTCACGCTCCCCGAGGGCCGCCTCCTCTCCCTCTCGCGCAGCCGGCAGCAGAAGGTCGTCGAGAGCGCCTCCGCCGACGGCGGGAAGACGTGGAGCGGCATGGTCGCCACCGCGCTCCCGAACCCGAACTCCGGCCTCGACGCCGTCACGCTCGCCGACGGCCGCCACCTCCTGGTCTACAACCACACGCCCAAGGGGCGCAGTCCGCTCAACGTCGCCGTCTCGGCGGACGGCAAGACGTGGAAGTCCGCCCTCGTCCTCGAGTCCGAGCCGGGCGAGTACTCCTATCCTGCCATCATCCAATCCGCCGACGGCATCGTCCACATCACGTACACGTGGAAGCGCCAGAGGGTGAAGCACGTCGCGGTCGACCCGTCGAAGCTGGTGCTCAGCGACCTCAAGTGACCGCGGCGGACCTCGTCGTCCTGGGCCTCTATCTCGCGGGCGTGGTCGCGCTGGGCCTCGCGTTCGCGCGGCGCGGGCGGGACGCCGAGCGTTTCATGGGCGCCGGTCGCTCGCTTCCCGGATGGGCGGTCGGGCTCTCCATCTTCGGCTCGTACGTGAGCAGCATCAGCTTCCTCGGAAATCCGGGGAAGGCGTATTCGTCCGACTGGAATTTCTTTGTCTTCAGCCTCTCCGTCCTCCCCGCCGCGTGGGTCGCGGTCCGG
>CAZSCC010000498.1:0-7026 GCA_964604905.1 uncultured Planctomycetales bacterium | reverse complement strand
TTCATGCACCCTGGAGAATACCTGCGCCTTGTTCCAGGGGCGGGAACTCCAGACCTCCAACCCCGTCCCCCTTTGGCGTTGGGTTTTCGTATTTCCGACCCCCTGCGCCATTCCAGCATTCTCCATCCAGCACTCCGAATCGGGTCGGCCCTACTTCTTCACGCCGATGATCTCGTCGATCCAGCCCAAGAGCTCCTTGAGGTCGGCGACCTGCGTGTCCGCCATGTGGGCGATGCGGAAGGTCCGCTCCTTGAGCTTCCCGTAGCCCTCGGAGATCACGGCGCCCCGATCGTGGAGCTTGTCGTAGAGCTGCCTGACGGTGATGTCCTTGCGCGTGTTCTCGATGCACGAGACGGTCGTGGACCAGCAGCCCTCCGCCGGGAACATCTTGAAGCGCGAGAGGGCCCACTCCTGGCAGACCGCCGCCATCTCGCGGTGGCGCTTCCACCGGTTGTCCAGCCCTTCCGCGAGCATCCGCTTCATCTGCACGTCGAGCGCGTGGATCAGGCTGATCACCGGCGTCTCGGGCGTCTCGTTCTTCTCGTCCGTCTTCTTGAACTGCTGGAGGTCGAAGTAGTGGCCCCGGCCGGGGACCTTCGCCGACTTCTCCATCGCGCGGTCGGAGGCCCAGACCACCGCAAGGCCCGGCGGGAGGCCGAACGCCTTCTGCGTCCCCGCGAGGAGGTAGTCTATCCCGAGCTCGTCGGGGTTGATGGGGACGCCGGCCAGAGAGCTCACCGCGTCGACCGTGAAGGAGACGTCCGGGTACTTCCTCATCACGTCGGAGATCTCCCGGAGCGGATTGAACAGGCCCGTGGAAGTCTCGTTCGAGACGAGCGTCAGGCAGTCGTACTTCCCCGTGGAGAGGAGCCTGTCGATCTCCTCGGGCCGGTTGGGCTGGCCCCACTCGACGCCGTAGCGGTCGGCCTCCTTGCCGTTCTCGAGCGCGATGTCGTGCCAGCGCTCGGAGAAATTGCCGCAGGTGCAGGAGAGCGCCCGCTTCCCGCAGAGGTTGCGGAGCGCGCCCTCCATGGCGCCGGTGGAGCTCGAGGTGAAGAGGTACACCTGGCCCTTCTCGGTGCCCAGGAGCTTCCGCAGACCGGCTTTCACGCTGGAATGGATCTTCTGATACTCCTTCCCGCGGTGGGAGATCATCGGCACCGCACAGGCCTGGAGCACCTCGGGGTGGACCTCGACGGGCCCGGGAATCCAGAGTCGTTTATGTCCCATGGTGTCTAGCTCACATTCAGTCTGCACAGGAGAAGACCCGTCAGGAGCTTGGGATAGAAGTCCGTCGACTTCTGGGGGAACTTCTCCCCGTTCCTGACGACACGCTTGATCTGGTCGAGCCGCACCGGGTTGACGAGGAACGCCACCTGGTACGGCCCGGTCGCCCGCACCTTCTCCACGGCCTCGTCGGCCGACCGCAGGAAGTGGACGTTCTTCTCCTCGGCGAGCTGCTGGGGACCGATCCCGCAGAAGCCATCGAGGATGAGCGTGTGGAGCAGGCAGACGTCGAGCGACCGCCAGTCCTCCGAACGCTTGTCCTTCACCTGGGCGGCGGCGGCCTTGACGTCGCGGACGACGAAGAGGTAGTGCGCCTGCGACTGTTTCGCGGCCACGCCGAAACTGGGCTTCGCAAGTCCCTCGACCTTCATGTCCTCCAGCATCTCCGCGCGCGCCGACTTCTCCTCCGCGTCGCCGGAGAACGGGTACTCGCGGATGTCGAACGTCCTCTTGGCCACCGAGAGCAGCTTCGCCAGGTCGAAGCCGGCGATGTCGTAGCACAGGCGGTGGGTCCCGAAGATCGTGAGGTCGTCCTCCATGTTGACCAGCGTCGCCAGCACGTTGTCCGGCGTCTCGGTGCCGGAGGCCTTCACGCCCTTCTTCGCCTGGTCCTGCTTGAAGTTCCAGCTGGTCTCGTAGCGATGGTGGCCGTCGGCGATGATGCACTCCTTCGCCTCGATGGCCTTCTGGATCTGCTGGATCTTCGCGGGATCCTCGAGCCGCCAGACCTTGTGGGTCTCCCCAAGGTCGTCCGTCGCCTGGAAGTCGGGCTTTCCCCTCGCCGCCTCGTCGCAGATCCGGTTGACAGCCTTCTCCGGGTCGGAATAGAGGAAGAAGACCTGCTCGGTGTGGGTCTTCGTGGCGCTGATCAGGTTGAAGCGGTCGATCTTCGGCCCCGTGTGGGTCTGCTCGTGGGGGAGGATCTTCCCCTTTCCAGGCTCGTCGATCCGGACGAGCGCCGAGAGGCCCTTCCGCGTCCTCGTCCCCTGGGGAGTCTGGTAGATCTGGTGGTAGACGTAGAGCGCGGGCTTCGCATCCTGGACGAGCGCTCCGCTCTTGAGCCACTCGTTGAGCGTCGCGGCCGCCCCCTGGTACTTGTCGCGACCCGGCTCATCCTTGCGCAGGATCACCCGGATGAGATTGTTCTCGTGCTTCCGGTAGTACGCGTCCTGGAGCTTGGGATCGATCTTGTCGTACGGCTGGGTCGTCAGCTTCGTCAGGTCCTGCCCGAATTTCGCCGTGTCGAAGTGAACTCCCTTAAACGGATAGATCTTGGGCATTCGAGGCTCCGCAAACCCGGTTATAGAGCGCTTCATATTGGGGAACGACCCGATCGACGTCAAACAATTCTTCGGCCCTCCGCCGCCCGGCCCCGCCCATCGCGCGCCCCAGCGCCGGATCGTTCACGATCTCCGAAACCGCCGCCGCGAGCGCCTCGACGTCGCCCACCGCCGTCACGCGGGCGCACGACTCGCTCACCACCTCGCGCACGCCGCCCGAGTCGGTCGCGACGACGGGGACACCGCAGGCCATCGCCTCGAGCGGGGCCATCCCGAACCCCTCGAACTCGCTCGTGGAGAGCAGGCACGCGGCGCCGCGGAGGAGCCTCACGATGTCGGGCTCCTCTCCCGAGAACTGCACGTCCTTTTCGACTCCCAGCTTCCGGGCGAGTTGCCGCACCGACTCCAGCTCGGGTCCGGCGCCCACGAGCACGAGTCTCGCCTCAACCTTCCGTCGCGCGAGATAAAACGCGCGGACCGCGTCGGCCGTGCGCTTCACGGCCCGGAAGTTGGAGACGTGGACGATCGTCTTCGTCCGCCGGCTCGACGGCGAAAAGCGGCGGGTATCGACGAAGTTGGGGATCACCTCGATGGGCGGGGTGGATTCGAACCACGATGGCGTCTTGTCGCGAAGGAACCGACTGACCGCGGTGACCGCGTCGCTCCGCTCGAGCCCAAACCTCGTCATCCGGGCGAACGACGCGTCCTGTCCCACGAGCAGGATGTCCGTCCCGTGGAGCGTCGTCACGGTGCGGAGCTTCCCGCCCGACATCTCCTTGGCGAGGAACGCGCTCACCGCGTGGGGGTAGGCGTAGTGGACGTGAAGGAGGTCCAGTTCCACCTCCGCCACCTTGCACGCCGCCGCCATGCCGTACGAGGGATACTCGAAGAGCGGGTACTGCGGGATCGAGATCTCGTGCCAGCGGAAACGCTCGCTCGCGGGCCGAAGCCGGAAGGGCGGCTTGTAGCTGAAGAGGTGAATCTCGTGGCCGCGAGCGGCGAGCGCCATCCCGAGCTCGGCGGCGACGACGCCGCTCCCGCCCGAGGTCGGGTAGCAGAGGAGGCCGATGCGCATATCAGGCTCGAAGCTGGAAGCTCGAAGATCGAAGCGCCGCACCGCCCGCGGCGGGATTCCAGCGTCCAGCTTCAGGCTTCAAGCTTCCGGAAGGACCGCGTCGGCCTCGACCTCGACCACCATGTCCGGCTCGATCAGTTTGGAGATCTGGATCATGGCGGTCGCCGGACGGATGTCCCCGAAGAGCTCGCCGTGGGCGCGGCCATACGCCTCCCACTTCGAGATGTCGGTGACGTACAGCCGCGTGCGGACGACGTCCTTGAGCGACGCGCCCGCCTGGGCGAGCGCCTTCTCGATCACCTTGAAGGCCTGCACGGTCTGCCTGTAGGGATCGCCGGGGCCGACGAGCTTCCCGTCCTCGCCCATGCCGGTCGTGCCGGAGACGAAGATCATGTTCCCTACCTTGACCGCGCGCGAATAGCCGATGACCGGCTCCCACTTCGACCCGGTGGAGATGTTCTGTCGTGCCATGGTTCCTCCCCAGATGATAGGGATAGCGCGGCGCGGGCCCCTCATCACCTGCTAGTGTCTGAAGTGGCGCATGCCCGACAGGAGCATCGGGACGCCGCGCTTCTTGGCCGCGGCGATGACCTCCTCGTCGCGGATGGAGCCACCCGGCTGGATCACGGCCGTGACGCCTGCGTCCAGGAGCGCTTCGAGGGCGTCGGGGAACGGGAAGAACGCATCGCTCGCCGCGACGGCCCCTTTCGCGCGATCGCCCGCCTTGCGCACCGCAATGAACGACGAGTCCAGGCGGCTCATCTGGCCGGCGCCCACGCCCACCACCTTCTCGTCCTTCGCCAGCACGATCGCGTTCGAACGCACGTGCTTGCAGACGGTCCAGGCGAACAGGAGGTCTCGTTTCTGGTCGTCGGTGGCCTGACCGGTGGCGGACCGCAGCTCCGCGGTGAGCTGGCTGTCCGGAGACTGCACGAGGATCCCGTCGCGGATCGACCTTGTCTGCATCCATCCGGCCCCCTGCTGGGGTTCGTGGCCGGTCTCCAGGATGCGGAGGTTCTTGCCCCACTTCGTCCGCCCCCGGAGGGCGTCGACGGCCCCGCGCGCGTACTGGGGGGCCACGACGCCCTCGAAGAAGTTCTCCTTCACGGCCATGAGTTCGGCGGTCGCTGCGTCGACGATCCCGTTGAACGCGACGAGGCCCCCGTAGGCCGAGATCGGATCGCCCTCGAGCGCCTTCCTGAACGCCTCCGCGACGGTGCCGCCGCACCCCGCGCCGCACGGGTTGTTGTGCTTCACGATGACGCACGCGGGTCGGCGCAGCTCGCGCGCCAGCTCATACGCGCTGTCGAGGTCGAGGATGTTGTTGTACGAAAGCTCCTTGCCCCCGAGGAACTGCGCGTGGGCCACGGACGGCGCGCTCCGCAGGGACGAGCGGTAGACCGCGCCCTTCTGGTGCGGGTTCTCGCCGTAGCGGAGCTCGTCGCCCTTCTCGAACTGGAGGGTGAGGAGGTCAGGGAACTCCTCGCGGCCGCCCAGCCAGGAGGCGATCGCGCCGTCGTAGCGGGCCGTGTGGGCGAAGGCCTTGACGGCGAGCTCCCGGCGGAGCATCTCGCTGGTCGCGCCGTCGCGGCGACGGAGATCGTCGACCACGCGATCGTAGTCGGCCGGATCGGTGACGACGGTGACGTACTTGTGGTTCTTCGCGGCGCCGCGGACCATGGAAGGGCCGCCGATGTCGATGTACTCGATCGCCTCCTCGAACGCGACGTCGGGGCGGGCGACGACCTCGCGGAACGGATAGAGGTTCACGACGACGAGATCGATCATCTGGATCCCGTTCTTTTCAGCCTCCGCCATGTGGTCCTTGGAGTCGCGCACGCAGAGGATGCCGCCGTGGATCCTGGGGTGGAGCGTCTTGACGCGTCCGTCCATGATCTCGGGGTGGCCGGTGTACTCCGAGACCTCGGTGATCTTGACGCCGGCCTCGCGGAGCGTGCGGGCGGTCCCGCCGGTCGTGAGGATCTCGACTCCGAGCTCCGAGAGCTTCTTCGCGAGCTCGACGATCCCCGCCTTCTCGAAGACGCTGATGACCGCGGTTTTGACCTTCATCGGAGCGGGCATTGTACGAGCCTCAACTCCGGCTTGCAACGAAACGCCATGCGGAGGGAGAATCGCGAAGCCGCGCCACGAGAAAGGCCGATAATCGTCAAAGAAGCGGTTTCCGCTCGCCGCGTTGACGGGGGTGCCGCGGGACCCTAGAATCGGTCGCCTTCGCATGTGGAAGAAGATCCTCTTCGTCGGTTCCCTGACCCTGGGGCTCGGGCTCTTCGTCTTCGTCATCAACAAGTTCGGCGGGTTCGGGAAGGCGATCCAGGCCGTGGCAGCCGTGGGATGGCTCGGGCTGACGGCCTCGGTCCTAACCGCCGCCGCCACCTACTTATTTCCGGCGATCGGCTGGTGGATGCTCATGCGCGCCGAGGGCATGAACGTCCCGGTGTGGACCACGATCAAGGCGAACTTCATGGGGTTCCCGATCAACTTCATCGCGCCCTCGGCCTACCTCGGCGCCGAGCCGCTGAAGACCTTCTACATCGCCCACGTGCACGGGGTGCCCAAGCGCAAAGTCCTGGCCACGATCATCGTCGGGAAGTACCAGGAGGTGGGGGCCCTCCTCCTCGTCATGATCGCGGCGGCCGGGATCGCCCTCTGGAAGATCGACTTCAGCCGCGGACAGACGATCCTGCTGATCTCGGCGCTGGCGTTCCTCCTGGCGCTCTTCAGCCTGACGCTGTACGCGTTCCTGGGGAACCTCAAGCCGACGGTGCGCGTGATCAACGCGCTGGCGCGCCTTTTCGGGAAGAAGGGCCGGCGCCGCTTCGCCCGGCTCCGGACGCGCGCCGAGGAGATGGAGCACCTGATTCACGCCGCGTTCACCAAGCGGTGGAAGACCTTCCTCGCCGCCCAGGCGGTGACCCTGCTCTCCTCGATCTCGATCCTCATGCGTCCCTGGGTGTACTTCTACTTCAGCCCCGACCACCGGATGCTGGGCGTTGAGTACCTCTGCGCCATCTACCTCGTGACCAACCTGATCAACGTGCTTCCCCACATGCCGGGCGCCCTCGGGATCCTGGAGGGCGGCATGGTGGGCCTCTTCACCCTGATGAAGCTCCCCGAGCAGCACGCCACGGGCTTCGCGCTCGTGACCCGGATCGGGGACCTGAGCCTCATCCTCTTCGGGGCGTGGCTGATCTTCCACTACAACCTCCAGGCCATGGCGAAGCGGGTCGCCAAAGGCGAGGAGCAGGTCCGCCTGGAAGACGCGGAAGGGGCCGTCGTGGAGCCGAAGCCCCCTATCTCCTCTTGATCACCGGCAGGAGGGCGCGGAACTCGTCCGTCCCGGCGCGCCCGAGCAGCTCGAAGATC
>CAZSCC010000497.1:0-6865 GCA_964604905.1 uncultured Planctomycetales bacterium | reverse complement strand
CGGGCTTCAGGACAACCTCAGAAGAACACCATGACGTGTCTTGTCGCAGGGGATGTTGCGTAGCTCTTCAGATAGTGGTTGTACGTGAGGAGGCCGGTGTCGCTGACGCCCAAGTTTTTAACTCTTACTCCAAGCAACCTGGCGAGATGCGAGGTGACCAGCTCTTCGTCGGGCAGGAAACCGAGCTCCACAAAGGAGTCACCGATGACGGCAATCTCCCAGTCGGTTAGATCGAGTGAGTTTCTAAAGCCGTTCGTGTCGTAGGTCAGGGTAATCGCGGCCTCGTCGCGGTAGTGGTCTGTCGGCAATCCGTATCGAGTCATTGCCGTGGGCAACACTCGCCCCGTCCAGGCGAGCGGCCCAGGCCTCCTGAAGAAGACTTCTCCTACGGGAATAGTCGGTTGGCGGTAGTAGATCGGGAGCGCATCGAAGCGTTGCTGTTGCCGATCAAAGTCGAAAGCGATCACACGAAAGGCGATCTCGGCGGCCGTTATCGAACCGAGCGTGGCGCCTAGAACGAGGCACCCTCGCAGAAGTGTCTTGCGTTTCACTTTGACGGATAGTAAATCCAACCGGTTCTGGAAAGCAAGGGTAGTGGGGGGAGGCGGCTAGTCTAAACAAACGGGTCTGAGATGTGGAGTATGGGTGGGGGATCGAGGGGGTAAGCAAGTTTGGGATGGGAGAGAGGGAGGGGGGAGTGGAAGTTCAGGCCTGAAAGCCCGCCCGCGCCGGAGGCGCGGACCTGTTTCCCAGAGGTGAGCCTGAGTGTGTCCGTTGCACCCTATCGATCCGATGGGTGCCTGGGTCACGCAACTCGCGCGCAACTTGACCGATCCGGTGGACGGCTTCCTCGGCGGAAAGCGGTTCCTGATCCACGACCGCGACCCGCTGTACTCGGAAGCGTTCGAAGTTGCCCTCAAGGCCGCCGGCATCGAGTCCGTCCGCCTCCCACCCGGAAGCCCAAGTCTCAACGCCTATGCCGCGCGGTTCATCCGGTCGATCCGCTCGGAGTGTCTGGACCGGCTGATCCTGGTCGGCGAGGTATCCCCACGTCGGGCGCTCGAGGCCTACCTGGAGCATTACCGCCTGGAGCGCAACCCCCAGGGTCTCGGGAATCGCCAGACCGAGCCGCCGGAACCCTCTCCCCTACCCTCTGACCCGATTCGCCGCCGAGACCGACGGGGCGGCCTCCTGCGCTTCTACACCCGGGAGGCTGCAAGAGCCGCCGGCCGAGTTTTTGGGCAGAACGGGATATACCCAGGTCCGGTAGGTTGAATTCCCTAGGTTCCGGCCCGGCCTCTGGTAGACTTTCCCTGCTCTTTGTCGCTCGCAGCTTTAATATCGCCGCATTCGCAGACTTCGAAGGAGGCTCCTGTGCTGAACCGCAGAATCGTCCTCTCCGCCATGGTGCTCCTGGCGTCCGTTTCGGCCGCCGCGGCGCCCGCCCGCGCCCGCGAATGGTTCGTCCGCGCCGGCTCGGAAGGCGGCGACGGCTCGCAAGCCAAGCCCTTCGCCGACCCCTGGCAGCCCCTCGACAAGTGCGAGGCCGGCGACGCCATCCACATCACCGGCGGCAAGTACTTCGGCAAGCTCAACCAGGGGCTGTGGAAGCTCCCCTTCGACAACATCCAGTTCATCGGCGGCTACGACAATGAGTTCAAGACGCGCGATCCCTGGACGAACCGCACGGAGCTGAAGTGGGATGAGAAGTCCAAGAACTGGCCCAACGCGCCCCGGTTGATGGGCCTCAATAACAGCGGCTGCGTCGTTGACGGCATCACCATCGACATGAAGGACTCGGCCGCCTACACGGACGAGGGGAAGACCAGCCGCAAGGAACAGATGGTCTACGAGAATGCCATCGACTTCAATCGCCCCGTGACCGTGCGCAACTGCGTAATCATCAATCCGCACGGCTTCGCCATCAACGTCCCGCCCGGCTCCACGATCGAGAACAACCTGGTCGTCAACTCCCTGATTTTCGGAGTCGCGATCTACACGCAGGGCAACGAGCCGGCGGTCATCAGGAACAACACGCTGGTGTTCGGATGGGGCTTCAAGCAGCCCGGCAAGGGCGCCTATGACGGGGCCCTCATCAAGGTCAACGGCCCGACGACCATCACGAACAACATCATCGCCCACAGCGACAGCAGCTCCATCTACCAGACCTTCAAGACGGAGAAGGTGTCGCTCACCAAGAACGTCTTCCACCAGAACCTCTTCGCGAACCTCAAGTGCTACGTCGACAACAAGGACATCCCCATCGACGACAAGAACATGGGCGACCTCGAGGAACTCGGCCTCAAGGCCTTCGACGGCAACGAGGTGCTCGACCCCGGGCTCCCGTACGACCCCGCCTTCCTGGACCTCTATTCGAAGCGGACGGCCTACGTGCCCGGCAAGGTCACGATGGACGACATGAACAAGCTCCGCCAGCTGCGGGGCCTGCCGGTCATCGCCAAGGGAGGGACGCCCGCGACGGGCATCGCTCCGGCGTACGACCTGGAGAAGGCTCTGGACCTGCTGGCCCCCAAGAACGAGAAGTGCAAGGCGGGGGCCCGGAGGATCACGCTAGAGAGCAAGGTGAAAGGCGCCGCCGCGGCGACCTCCGCCAAGGAGTACCCGAAGGGTGCGCTGCTCGACTGGTTCAAGACGGCGGACACGGTCTCCGGCAAGCCGATGGAGATGCTCGTCGCGGTCGGCGGCGTCGCCAACATCGGCCAGATGCCGAAGGAGTACAAGCAGGAGCAGATCCTCGGCTTTTTCCTCTACGACCCGGAAGGGAAGGGCGAGCGGGTCACGGGCTTCATGATGAAGGGCTCCAACGCCGAGCGCGTCTGCAGCGGCGCGTCAGGCCGCTACGACGGCCGCGGCAAGCCCGAGACGCTCTTCGTCGCCCGGGGCATCACCTACCCCATTCCCACGGGCGTCCCGAAAGCCGCGTTCTTCATCGAAACGATCGACAAGTACGACCCGTCCTCCGCCCCCGCCGCCGCCCGTCCTAAGGGCCGCGACTGGTTCATCGTCATGGGCGCCACCGGAGGCGACGGGACGAAGGACAAGCCGCTCAGGGATCCCTGGCAGGCCCTGGAGAAGTCCGAAGCCGGCGACACGATCCACGTCGCCGAGGGCGAGTACTACGGCAAGCTCAAGATCGGCCAGTGGAAGATCGACACGACCTTCATTTCGCTCATCGGCGGCTACGACAAGGAGTTCAAGGAGCGCAACCCCTGGACCCATCCCACGCTGCTGTTCTGTCCTCCGGATTTCAAGGGGACGATGCGCGGCGGCTATCAGATCGAGGGCGAAGGGGACCACACCGGGGCCGTCGTGGATGGGTTCATCTTCGACAAGCGGACCAACAATAAGTACTTCCCGAACGGCGACATCGACCGCGATCGCTCGGACGCGCGCGAGCACATCTGGCTCTTTTATCCGAACGTCGTCATCCGCAACTGCGTCTTCCTGAACGGCAACGGCGGCGCCCTGCGGGTCTGCAACGGCGCCACGATCGAGAACAACATCTTCATCAACCACATGACGAAGACGATCGACATGACCAAGGGGCACACGACGGCCCCCTCGATCATCCGCAACAACACCCTGATGTTCTCGTGGGAGGTCAAGTTCGGCATGGGACAGGGCCGGAACGGCCACCTGATCTACTTCTGGTCGGACTGCCGGTCGATCGTCGACAACAACATCTTCGAGTTCGCCGACAACGACGGCGTCGTGCTCTCTCTCGATCCGGCCGAGATCGTCTTCACGAACAACGTTTTCTCGCACAACCTCTGGTCGCACGTGAGAAAGTCGGCGACGCCCAACCTGATGGTCGACGGGACGAACTTCAAGCAGCTCGCGGATCTCGGCTTCAAGAAGGCCGAAGGGAATGTGATCATCCCCGAGGGTTCGGGCTGCCCCGTCGACGAGAAGTTCCTCAACGTCTATCTGAACCGCACGGCCTACGTCCCGGGCAAGGTCACGATGGACGAGTGGAACCAGTTCCGCGAGATGCTGGGCCAGCCGGTGATCGCCACAGGCGGCAAGGGCCCCGAGGGCTTCATGCCCCTCTATCCCTGGAAGAGCGCGATCAACCTCATCCCGAAGAACCCCAAGGTCAAGGCGGGCGCCCGCGCGGCGCCCCAGCCCGTCAAGTTCGAGGGCATCGAGCGCAAGATCGAGATCAACAGCTACGAGGACTCGAACTGGGACGCGGCGAAGGATCGCAGCAGCTGGGAGAAGCTCGCGAATAAGCGCGTCTCGCTGAAGGTCTCCCTCCGGCCTATCGACACCCAGTACCAGCTCGACGACATCAAGAAGGAAGACTACGCGGCCTTCCAGGTCCACGGGCCGGACGGTACGGACAGCGGCGGCCTCCCGATGCGCTGCTACGTCAAGAAGGGCACGCAGTTCGAACGGATCGTGAAGAACGCGAAGGACTCCAGCCGCGGCAAGCCGGAAGAGACGTACATCATCAAGGGCATCCCCCGGCAGAACCGCAACATGGTCGTCGAGGGGGTCGAGCGGGCCGACTAGGCCGAGCCGAAAGGAACACGAGCCGCAGGGGCGAAAACCCCTGCGGCTTTTTTATTGCTTCTACTTGTGGTGCGGTAGGGGCCCACGCCGGTTTTGAAAGAATGTCCTCAAGCCAAATCGCCGGAGCATCCCCTCGAAGGCGTCCGGAGATTTGATCATGATGAGACTCTCTCCGCAGGGGGATTCCATCCGGAGTCGCGCTGGGCGTTCGGATCAGGCCGCGGGCCGGAGGCGAAGGAGCGGGAGGCACCGGTCGTTGTCGAGAAACGACACTTCGAGACAGGCCTTCTCGAGCCGCCGCAGGCGAGGCCGGGCGCGACCCGCATGCACGGCGTCGGGCGCGCGGGGACCGAGCCCTTGATGGGGCCGCGCGATCGCGTGCCACCGGGCGTAGGATCGGAGCTCTCGCTCCATCGTCGAGATGGGCTTGAAGAGGAAAAGCCCGCGCGCGAACGCCTCCTTCAGCGGCCTCCAGAAGCGGTCGATTCGTGACAGGTTCGCGTCCCCGACCTCGTCGTGATCCACGACGACCTCGCGGCCCCGGCGCCGTCGAACTTCCAATTCATGCTCCACGCGCTCCGGCCGTTCGACGTGGACGAGAAGGCGGTCAGGGTACGGATCGAGCCGCCGAAGGCGGAGGTCCAGGCGCGCTATCTCTCCCCGGTCCCGCTCGCGTTCCGCCGGTGGGACGGCTACGAGCCCAAGCCGCCCCGCGCGTTCCCCAACCAGTGGCACGTCGAGGCGGCCACGACGGAGAAGCTCAAGGAGTGCGGCATGCTGACCGCGATCGTCCCCCACCGGGCGAGCGGCCGCCCGGGCTGGACCGCGCAGCGGATCGAGTGCGCGACGGCCCTCGGCGTCCGCATCGAGAAGGACGGGAAGGCGATCCGCGTCCTCTTCCGGAAAGCGGGCGTTTCGGGCGAGGCGGCCGCGGACGGGCTCGCGTTCACGGACCCGGTCGCGGTGCGCTGATCGTCGTGCGGAGAGCAGGGGAGGTGGGGCGGGGGGTGGGCCAGGAAGAGGAGTGGGCTCGCTGCACTCTTCCGTTTGACGGCGATCGACCTCGGTGCAATACTTGTGGAAGAGGAGGGCATCGTTCATGCCCGAGCGGCCGCCCGACGAGGCCTTCGCGCAGCACCTTCTCAAGGCCGGATTCGTCACCGATGTCGAGCTCCGGTCCGCGCTGCAGGCCCAGGCGGAAAGCGCCGCGAAGGGAACCCCGCTCGCCCTCGGCGACGTCCTTGTCCAGCAGGGCCTCCTCACGCCCGCCCAGCGCGAAAGGGCCGAGAAGCGGCTCGAATCGCGGCGCGAGGACGCGAAGCGCCTCGGCCCCTACCGGATCCTCAAGAAGCTCGGTGAAGGCGGCATGGGCGCCGTCTACCTCGCCGAAGACCCCGCGAACGGCCAGAAGGTCGCCCTGAAGGTCCTTCACAAGGTCGCGGCTAATGATCAGGACGCCGTCGGGCGGTTCTTGCGCGAGGTCGATTCCGCCAAGCAGCTCGACCATCCGAACATCGTCCGCGCCTCGGGCGGCGGCGAGGACAAGGGGTTCCACTATTACGTCATGGAGTACGTAGAGGGCGAATCCCTCGGCGACCGCCTCAAGCGCACGGAGTTCCTTCCGCCCGACGAGTCCACGAAGATCGTCCTGCAGATCGCCCGCGGCTTGAAGCATGCCCACGAGCAGGGGTTCATCCACCGCGACATCAAGCCCGACAACGTGATCCTCTCGAAGGAGGGTGTCGCCAGGATCCTGGACATGGGGCTCTCGAAGAACATCGACGAGGCCCAGACGTTCAGGACGGTGACAGGAGTGGCGCTCGGAACGCCCCACTACATCGCCCCGGAGAAGGCGCGGGGGGAGACGGGGATCGACGGCCGGGCGGACATCTACAGCCTGGGCGCGACCTACTACCACCTCGTGACCGGGGAGACGCCCTTCCACGGGACGACCGCGATCGAGCTGATCGCCCAGCACCTGAACAAGCAGATTCCCGACCCGCGGGACATCCGCGATGGCATCCCCGACGGCGTGGTCCACATCCTCCGGCGGATGATGGCCAAGCAGCCGCAGCATCGCTACCGGGACTGCGCGGAGCTGCTGGCCGACCTCGAACTCGTGCTCGGCGGCCGGAATCCGTCGAGCCAGGCACTGGAGGCGGTCCACTCCGCCGTGGCCTTGCCCATGGCGCGGGAGGCCAGGGAGCGGTACCGGGCGCAGCGGCGCGGACAACGTCCCGGGACTTACCGGGCGATGATGAAGTCGCGGCCGAGCGCGGCGCCGCTCGTGGTGGGTGGGCTCGTTGCGGCGGTTGTCCTGATCGTCGTC
>CAZSCC010000496.1:0-14480 GCA_964604905.1 uncultured Planctomycetales bacterium | reverse complement strand
CCACTTGCCGTTCGCCCACTCGCCCTTCGCCTGGACGTCGGCCGCGGAGCCCGTGGCCTTCTGGGGCTGGTACTGGAGCAGCGTCGGCGTGCTCTTCTTCTCCGGGATCTCGATCTTCGCGTAGCAGGGCGTCCCCGCGTCGATCGGATGGGTGAAGATGATCTGTCCGCTGTCGCGGGTCGTCAGGCGGCGCCCTTTCAGGGGCGGCGGAGGCGGGGTCTTCGAGTAGACGTGCGTCCGGTCGAGCCCGAGGCCGGTCGAGTTCGTCCGGGCCGCGCCCCACTCCCAGACATCCCACTTCGACTCGATGCCCGCCTTCATGTCGCTGTCGAACTTCCCTTCGAGCTCGAAGCCGAGCGAGCAGGAGTCCTCGACCTTCTCCTCGTCGGGCTCGTACGCGCTCTCCTTCCAGACGAAGGGCGAGTGCTGGTCGTTCTTGTCGGGATCGGCCCAGACCATGAGGACGCAGATCGAGTCGCCGTCGTGGACGGCCTTCATCGAGACGGTCTTCTTCGGCGCCGGCTCGCCGGGCTGGTCGATCTTGACCACGAGCTCCTTCGCGGCCTTCCACGCCTCGTCGTCCGCCTTCCCGTCGATGGCCGGCAGCTTCGCGACCTTGGAGACCTCGAGCTCGGGGAGCTTCGGGGCCGGGGCCGGGGCCGGGGCCGCAAGGACGGCGGCAAGGACGGCGGCAAGCAGCTTCGTCATGGTCTCGTCTCCTCCTAGGTGAATGGGATGCTGAGGTTTTACACCAAGCGTCCCGCGCAATCAAGCATCCGCTGAATCATGGGAGTTATACGCCCCGGCCGGCGGCAGGGAGCTCGATTTCCACCGACGCCTTGCCCCGTTCCCGGATGAAGAGCCGTAGGAGGGTGGAGGATGGCGCCCCCCACGGTCGTGCCCCCAAAAGAGAGTCCCTCCCCGGCTCAAGAAACGACCCTCAGATTCCTCTACAAGACTGGGGAGATCATCCCGGTCGATTCGAAAACTTACGATCGATAAAGCCGACTGGTCTGGCGTTCAGGGCACGAGGTCAAGTCCTACGAGGTGCTGGAGTCCTGAGGAAGGGCAGGCCTGCTCGGCTATTCTTCTCTTAAGCGGCTTGCCCGCTCCCCTGCGCCAGGCTTTTCGAAAGCCTTCGGATCGGCGGACCTAAACTGCTGACTTTCGAGCGGGCTTCCGCAGATCCACCACGAGATCGGCTCCAAGCGCCTCAGCCACTTTCTCCAGCGTCTTGAGCGTGAATCCCTCGTACTCGCCACTTTCGAGCCGCGCCACCGCCTGCTGACTTGTACCCATCCGGCCAGCCATCGCCTTCTGGGACAGCCCCAGCTTCTCCCGAAGGGTCAGAATCCGGTACGCCAGAAAAATGGAGCGCTTCTCCTGCTCGTATCCCTTCCGGAACTTCGGATCCTTGAGCTCCCGGTTGAGCCAGTCCTCGAAGCGCCCAAGTTTCATCTTACGTTTCATGTGATCTCCTCCCCAGCCTTCAGTCGATTGTCCATATCCTTCATCCGCTCCAGGGCGATGTCGATCTCCTTCTGGGGCACCGCATCCGTCTTCTTCAGGAACGCATGGAGCAGAATGACCACGTCCTTCAGCACGAAGTAATACAGGATCCGGTGTTCCAGCCTCCCAAGCCCGATCCGAAGCTCCCGGATGGGGGCGACGAGAAGGTCGGCATACGGCCGTCGGAGGTTCGGTCCCTCCTGCGCCAATAGCTCCAGTCGTGCCGCGATCTTGCGACGGCTCTTGGGGTCCACCTCACCCAGAACCTCCTCGACGGGGCGATCGCCCCGCTGATTCCAATACATCCGTATCCGGTACATGGTCCCTCGCTCCTTCTATAGGATACATCAGATCTGATGTAAGTCAAGGCGATCCGCCGCACACCTTGCCGGGGGGCTCGGACCCCGACGCGGGAGTCATTCCTCCGTGTAACGATATTGCTGGGGGGTCCCCTGGGGGGGGTGACCAGGGGATTGAGAAGAGGATCTCCTGGGTCCGCGCTCCCCGTGGATCCCGATTGCCCCCGAAGACCTTGCGATGGGCGACGGCAGGACGGATGGCTTGCCCCCCGCAAGATCTCGCCAAACGTCGGCGAATGGAGATCCCAGAAATCGACGTCCCTTTTGGAGAATTTCTGCTCCTGCTCCATCTGGGGAGTGTGGGGGCAAGAAGCCCCCGACGAAAGCGGGTCCAGAACGTCGACACGAAAGGGCGGAGGTGCCAGCGGGTACTGTAGTTCAGCAGGCGATGAAAACGAAACAAGTGACCCGCTTTTTGGAAATCTCGTCTCCGAAACGGACTGGGTTGAGGGCCATGAATGTTCTTGAGCGGTCACAGGAGCCGGAAGAGTGCAAGAACGCGAGACTTCTTGGAGGCACCGCCTATGAGTGCTAGGCAGAATCCCAGGAAAGGGAAGAAGCCCCCGACCCCCATGATCCAAAAGCCGCCGGGGGTGGCCAAGAAGGCCTTCCTCATGCCGTTCATCCAGGCCATGGGCGAAGCCACCCCGGAGACCCTCTCGATCCTCATGAAGCGCGCACACATCCCCCGGGAGCGGGCGGAGGAGGCGCTCAACACCCTCGTCATCGAACCCGAAAACCTGCCTCTTCTGAACGATTCCCTTGGCCAGCTCCGGAGGGAGATCGAGGCGCTGGAGAATGAGCTTCGGGTGGCCGGCCGCGCGGAGGGGATGATCACGCGCGACCTCAAGGGACTGGCTCGACAGGCGGCAGATTATCTCATCCACTTGAAGGAGGTGCTCGAAACCGGGACGGTGGATGAGCGGAAGAGGTTTCTGCGCGCATTCGTCGCCGAGATTGTCGTCGAGGGGGAGAAGCGCAAAGTCCGGGTCGCCTTCTACGATGACGGCCGGGGCGGGGAGGCCCCGTCATCGCCCCTTGCCGTGGCTGAAGCGCTTGCGGAACGGTTTGGGGATGCCTCCCCACAGTTGGCGCCCCCCACGGGATTCGAACCCGTGTCCCGGCCTTGAGAGGGCCGTGTCCTAGGCCTCTAGACGAGGGGGGCCGACCGAGGACCCGAAGCTTAGTGCCGACCCTGAGTGAAATCAAGCAAAAGAGGCGTACTATTACTATATAAGAGGTAGATGATGTCCCTGATGCTGCTCCTCCTGCCGATTCTTCAGGTCAAGGACGACCTGGATGCGAAACTCAAGGAGTTCGCCGACGCCATGAGGACGGCGAAGACCGACCCCGAGCGGCTGGCCGCGATCGACGCCCTCGCGGCCACCCGACACGCCCGCGCCGCCGCCAAGATCGTCCAAGTGGTCGCCGGCCCCTTTTCCGCCGCCGTCCGGACGGGCGCGGCCGACGCCGTGGGCCGGATCGGCGACGTCAAGGCCGGACAGGGCCTCCAGGGGATTCTCGGCAGCTTCGGCGGCCTCCTCTCGAGCGAGAACCCCAACCGGCCCGACGACCAGAAGACCGCCGAGGCCGTCGTCCGGGCCCTGGGCGCGCTCCGCGACCGCTCGGCCGTCAAGCAGCTCACCAACCTCCTCATCTCGAACAACATCGCCCTCATGGGCGCGGCCGTCCGCGCCCTCGCGCAGATCCGCGACCTCTCCTGCATGGGCGACCTCCTCAAGCTCCACTATGCGGCCAACGCCCCCGAGGGAGTGGGCGCCCAGAACGTCCGGAAACCCCTCGCCCCCGACACCCTCGCCGCCCTCCGCCGCATCACCGGCCAATCCCTCAGCACCCCCGACGAGTGGAACAAGTGGTGGAGGGCCAACGCCGGCAGCTTCCGGCAGCCCTCCGAGGAGTCGATGGGCGGACTCCCGCCCGAAGTCCGCCGCTTCGCCGTCTTCGGCGGCAAGGGCGAAGTCGCCGCGCTCCGGAAGTTCGACCTCGTCCTGCTCAACCCCGAGAACTATTCGAAGGACGAGCTCGCGAACCTCTTCCGCCCCATCGCGATCGTGGGGGATCCCAAGGCGGCGATGGACAAGGGCTTCGCCGGCTTCGTCTGCGACCCCGACCAGGCGGCCGATCTGCGAAAGAAATTCCCGAGAGCGCTCATCCTCGCCCGGGGTGCCGGCACGAAAGGCGCCGCGGGAGCCAACGCGATCCTCGTCGACGATCTGGACCTGAAGAAGCCCGACGATAAGGCGCTCGAGACGCTCAAGGACATCCACTCGCGAGTCGACGCCGCGACTCTGGCGGTCTTCGTCTCCAACCAGAAGGAGGACGTCCAGGCCGCGGCGGCGCTGGCCAGGAAGCACGCGTTCCTCTTCGCCTACGTCGCACCCGACAAGGACCACTCCGCGCTGGCGACCCCCACCCCGTAGCCCGGAAGAGGGTCCCGTGGAGGAACGCTTCCTCCGGAGGGCGGGGTTCGTGCGGCGGGGTGCGGCTACGCCTTGTGGCTCTCGCCGCCGTACTTCTTCACGCACCAGGCCCGGAGGAGGAGCAGGTTCACCGCCATGAGGCCGAGGAATCCGAAGAAGTACTTCCGGCGGCTCCGGGACGCGGATTCGGACTGTTCCTTCAGCGGGGCGTGGGCGGCTCGGAGCGCCGGGAACGCGGGCTGGATCTTCTCCTCCAGCTCCTTGAACTTGCAGTTGTGCTGGCTCACCCGCATCTCGCGGTACGTCTCCACGGCCGCGTCGCGGGCGGCCTCGGCCTTCGCATAGGGGACCCCCGGGAGGGGGTGCTCGAGATACTTCTTCAGCGCCGCCAACTCCGCGTCGAAGGGGTCCGCGGCGGCGATGAACGAGAGCATCTTCTTCTGCTGCGAGGAGTTCCCCTTGTGGCAGTGCGAGCAGCGCTCGGCGAAGATCGCGCTCCGCGACGCTCCCGCGGTCCCGTGCGGCTCGTGACACGTCAGGCAGCCCTGGAGCTTCTTCGCGCTCCACTTCGCCTTGGGGTCGACGTCCTCATCGGACCCGTGGGCGCTCTCCTTGAACTTGGCCGTCTCCTGGCCGTGGCAGGTCGCGCAGATCGCCGGGCTCGTGTTCATCATCCCCGACAGGAACGGCTTCCGCTGAAAATGCTTCTTCTCCTTATCCTTTGCGTCGGGGTTCACCTCGTCCGACTTGTGGCAGGAGATGCAGCCGGTCTCGTGGCGGGCGTGGACGGACGTCTTCCAAAGCGCGGCCTCCTTCGAGTGGCATTCCATGCAACGCGCGTCGGAGGTCACGCGCTCCTGGGCGAGACACCACGCGAGGAGGAGTCCGATCATTTCCCCTCCACCTTATGGGGAAGGCCGCGGATGTCGAACTCCCAGTTGCCGATCCGGCGGTCCGCCACGTACCCCAGGGCGCCCAGCGCCAGGGTGACCAGGAGCCCCACCGCCGCCACGGCCATCATGAACGTGCGCTTCCCGGGGCGGCGCTCGAGGTTGCGGTCGAGGAAGGGGAGGAGGACGAACAGGGCCAGCGCGCCGTTGATCAGCAGGATCCCGACGAGCTTCGGAAAGTACTTGAGCAGCTGGTAGACCGGGAGGAAGTACCACTCCGGCTTCACGCCCTTGGGCGTCATGTCGGGAGTCGCCCCCTCCCCGAGGCCGAACGGCCAGAGCATGGCGAGCGCGACCTGCAGGGTGATCACGATCAGGACCGTGGTCACCTCCCGGTACATGTGGCGGGAGAACGGGACGCCCGACTCCCTCATGATGTTCTCGTAGCCCTTCGCCTGCTCCTCGACCACGCTCTCCCGCGGGCTGATCCCGAGGCGGCGGACCAGGTAGAGGTGGCCCGCCACCAGCGCGACGACCCCCCCGGGAAGCACCAGCACGTGGATGATGTAGAAGCGCGAGAGCGTGGCATCGGTGATCTCCGCGCCGCCGCGGATGATATGGCCCACGCGGTCGCCCAGGACCGGCAGGTCCATGAACGACTCGGTCGCGACCACCGTGCCCCAGTAGGAGACCTGGTCCATCGGAAGCAGGTAGCCGGTGAAGCCGAAGGCGAGCATGAGGAAGAGGAGCCCGCATCCGAAGAGCCAGGTCAGCTCGCGGGGCTTCTTGTAGCCGCCGTACCAGAAGACGCGCACCATGTGAAGCAGCAGGATCACCACCATGAGGTGCGAGCCCCAGGCGTGGAAGGACCGGAGCAGCCAGCCCGACGGAAGGTCGAACGTGATCCGGTGGACGCTGGCATGCGCCTGGTCGAGCCCCGAGGAGTAGTTCATGGCGAGGAGGATGCCGCTCGCCACCTGCGTCATGAAGAGCACGAGCGCGGCGGTCCCGAGCGTGAAGGCGTAGTTGGAGTGGGCGGGGACGGGCTTGGCGAGCTGCTGCTGTCCGAACTTCTCGAACATCGAGAGTCCGAGGCGGTCTTCGAGCCACTTCCGGATTCGCTTCATGGCTCAGCCGATGAGGACGTGGTCGGCCGACTCCTCGATCTTGAACGGGGCCTGGTCGCGGGGCGGAGGGCCTTCGATGCGCCTGCCGTCGGGCTCGAAGACGCCTCCGTGGCAGTTGCAGCGGATCTTCTTGGCCGCGGGGTCCCACGCCACGATGCAGCCGAGATGGGTGCACTTGGCGGCGACGGCGGTGAGCTTGCCGCCGTTGCGGATGACGAGCACCTTCTTCGACCCGACGCGCACGATCCGGGCCGCGCCCTCGGGCAGGTCGCTGCTCTTGATCTGGACGGGGCCGGTCGCGGCGCCCGCTTCGCTCGGAAAAAGATAGGTCACCCCGGGGATGGCGGCGAGCGCGCAGGTGGCGCCGCAGGAGGTGAAGCAGGCCGATCCCAGGAAGTCGCGCCGGCTCGGCAGGGCTGCGTCGTTGGGCTCCACGGAGCTTTCCTTTCTAGCCCCTCCCCGGCGGAGGGTCAAGCTTTATCAAGATCGCTGATTCTGATTACCCGATTCCCCCCGGGCCGGTAGGAGGGTCGGGGAGCAACAAAACAGACCGTCTGTCTTGTTGCGCGGGCTCAGACGATCTCGCGGATCACCCTCCCGCGGAGCAGCGTGAGCCGCTCGTGACGCCCCTGGTGCAGGAAGGTCAGCTTCTCCTGCTCGAGGCCCAACTGGTGCAGGATCGTCGTGTGGATGTCCCGGAAGTGGCAGGGCTTCTCGATCGCCCGCAGGCCGATCTCGTCGGTCGCCCCCACGACCTGCCCTCCCTTGATCCCACCCCCCGCCATCCACATCGAGAAGCCCAGGTTGTGATGGTCCCGCCCCTTCCCGTTCTCCGCCTCGGGCGAACGGCCGAACTCGCCGCCCCAGACGACGAGCGTGCTGTCCAGCAGGCCGCGGCGCTTCAGGTCCCGCAGCAGGCCCGCGATCGGCCGGTCCGTCTGCGCCGCCATCCGCAGGTGGTTCTCCTCGATGTCCCGATGCGCGTCCCACTGGAGATCGCCCGTGCCGCCGCCCGAGACGACGCAGGTGAACCGGACCCCCTTCTCCACCAGCCGCCGCGCCAGCAGGCAGCGACGGCCGTAATCGTTGGTCGGCTCCTTCCCGACCCCGTACAGCTCCAGGGTCTCCCGCGTCTCCGTCGAGAGATCGAACACCTCCGGCGCCTCGGCCTGCATCTTGAACGCGAGATCGTACGCGCCGATCCGAGCGGCGAACTCGGCGTCGTCCCGCTCCAGGGTCGCGGAGTTGAGCCCCCGGATCAGGTCGACCGTCTTCGTCCGCTGCTCGAGGCTGACTCCCTCCGGGAGCTCCAGGTTCATGACCGGGCGCTTCGCCGGCCGGAACATCGTGGGCTGGTGGATCGCCGGGAGGAAGCCGTTCATGTACATCGGCTGGCCCGCCTCCTGCGCGCCGTGCGGATCGGGCATCACGACGTACGCGGGCATCGAGGCGCTCTCGCTGCCCAGGCCGTACGTGACCCACGAGCCCATGCTCGGAAAGCCGGGGACGATCCGGCCGCTGAAGAGCTCGTACTGCGCGGCCGAGTGGACCACCATGTCGCCCTGGCAGGAGCGCAGGATCGCCAGGTCGTCCACGCACTCCGCCAGGTGCGGAAAGAGGTCGGAGACCTCGATCCCGCTCTCCCCGTACTTCCGGAACGTCCGCTTCGTCCCGAAGAGCTTCGCCGTGGGCGAGATGAACTGGTACTTCGCCTCCCCGAACTCCTTCGGCCGCGACTGGCCGTGGAGCTTGTTCAGGAGCGGCTTGGGATCGAAGGTCTCGAGGTGGCTGGGGCCGCCCGACATGAAGAGGAAGATGACGCTCCGCGCCTTGGGGACGAGCGGAGGCGCCCTGGGGGCCAGCGGGTTGAGCGCGGCCTCGTCGGCGCGGGCGCGCTCCTGCTGCATCATCGCCGCCACGGCCAGCGAGCCGAAGCCGCAGAAGGCGTCCCGGACGAACTCGCGCCGGGTGCGCGTCGGACGGCAGTGCTCGCAATCAGTCGACATAGAGAAACGCGTTCAAGTTGAACAGGGCCAGGGCGAATTCCTTGAGAGGCTGATGCTTGAGGAACGCGATGGCGAGCCGCTTCTCCTCCGCGCGGGGAGACCGGCCCGCCGCGAGCCGGAAGGCCCGCTCCACCTGCGCCTCCGGGTCGCTCCCCGCCTCGCGCGCGAGCCGCTCCGCGAACGCCCCCGCCAGCTCGTTGGACGTGCGGCCGTTGAGCAACTCCAGAGCCTGCGGCGCATGGGTGCTGCACTCGCGCCGGCCGCAGCTCGACCCGAGCGCCGGCTGGTCGAAGACCTCCATCGACGGCAGCCGGAGGTTGCGCTTCGCCACGAGGTAGACCGACCGGCGGACGTGCTCCTCCTTGTCCCGCGTGACCGCCCACTGCGCGGGCTTGTAGAGCGCCGAGACGAGCTCCGGATCGACGGGGACGAAGACGCTCTCGCCGCCCATCTTGAGGTTGAGCCGGCCCGAGACCGCGAGCAGCGAGTCGCGCAGTTCTTCGGCCGAGAGCCTCCGCCGGTCGAAACGCCAGAGCCAGCGGTTCTCGGGATCCCTGGCCTGGGCCTTCTCCACCGAGGGCGACGAGCACGACTGGCGGTACGCGGCGCTCCGCAGGATCGTCCGATGGAGCGGCTTGAGCCGCCAGCCGCCTTCGACGAAAAGCGCCGCCAGGTGGTCGAGCAGCTCCGGGTGGCTCGGCCGCTCGCCGTTCACGCCGAAATCGTTCGGCGTCTTGACGAGGCCCTTCCCGAAATGGTGCTGCCAGACCCGGTTGACCATGACCCGCGCGGTCGTCGGATGGCCGGGCTCCGTCAGCCACCGCGCCAGGTCGCTGCGCGGCTGGGGAGTGGAGAGCGGCTTCTCGACGTCCAAGGCGCCGATCAGCACGGTCGGGAACCGCATCCCCACGGGATCGCCCTTCCGGTTGTACTCGCCTCGGCGCAGGACGTGGACGGGGGTCGGCTCGGGCGCGTTCCGCACCGTGTTGATCCCCGAGAGCGGCGCAGGCAGCTCGTCTTCCAGGCGGTCGATCTGCTCCTGGAGCGCGGGCCGGTCCTCGTCGTTCCCCTCCTTGAGCTTCTTCTTGAGGGCCTTGATCTGCTGCTGCAACGCGTCCGTCTTCGCCTTCCACGCGGCCTGCTGCTCGGGAGGGACGAGGGCGATGTCGTGCTGCTCGGTCGCGGCCATGAAGGCCTGCAGCCGGTAGTAGTCCTTCTGCAGGATCGGGTCGAACTTGTGGTCGTGGCAGCGGGCGCAGCCCATCGTCATGCCGAGGAAGGCCGCGCCCAGGATGTCGGTCCGGTCGGTCAGCACCTCGTTGCGGCTACTGGCGACGTCCTGGTTCCCCGCGTTGCGCCGGACGGGCCCGAGGCGGTGGAATCCCGCGGCGATCAGATGCTCGTGATCGTCGGGGGCGATCTCGTCGCCGGCGATCTGCTCGCGCACGAACCGGTCGTACGGCTTGTCCTCGTTGATCGAGCGGATGACGTAGTCGCGGTAGCGCCAGAGGCTCCCCACCGGCGTGTCGTACTCGAACCCCTCGCTCTCGGCGAAGCGGACCACGTCCAGCCAGTGGCGCCCCCACTGCTCGCCGTAGCGGAGGCTGGCGAGAACCCGGTCGACCATCCGCTCGTAGGCGTCAGACGACGCGTCGCCCAGGAACGCGTCGATCTCCTCCGGGGTCGGCGGGAGGCCGGTCAGGTCGAACGAGACGCGGCGGACCAGGACGCTCTTCGACGCCTCGGGCGCGGGCTCGATCCCCTCCTTCTCGAGACGGGCCAGGAGGAACGCGTCGATGGAGCTGCGGGCCCAACCCGCGTTCCGGACCTGCGGCGGGGGTGCCTTTCGGACGGGCTGGTACGCCCAGTAGGCGCGCTGCTCGGCGGTGATGACGCGCTCGGGCAGGGCGACGGGCGCCGCTCCCGCGGGCCACTCCGCCCCGGCGTCGATCCATCGGCGGACGAGCTCGACCTGCTCGGGCGAGAGGCGCGGTCCCTTGGGCGGCATCCGGACCTCGGGGTCGGCGGAGCGGATCCGCTTGAAGAGGTCGCTCTCGGCGCTCTTGCCGGGGACGAGGGCGTGATCGGCCGTGTCGCCCCCGTGGAGCGCGGCGGCGCGGCTGTCGAGCCGCAGCCCGCCCTTCTGCTGCTCGGCGCCGTGGCACTTGTGGCAGTTCTGGGCGAGGAGCGCCTGGACCTGGGACGCAGGGTCGTCCGACTGGGCGGGGAGGCGGAGGCAGACTCCGACGGTCAGCGCGAGGACAAGGAAGCCTCTTCGTGTCGGCATCGGGCGTTACTTACAGTACCGTCTCCGAGCAAGGCTTTGTGGGTCCGGGATGGAAAATCCCCGACCGCGGTAGGGGGGAAGAGCGATGGCGGAAAGCTGGAAGCTGGAAGCACGGGGCAAGAACAGGCTCACTTTCGGCCTCTCTTCCATGGAAGAGGCCCCTGGCGTCCGCGACTTTCCAGGAACTGCACCACGACGTCCTTCAGGAGCGTCTCGAACCTCAGCTCGACGGCCCAGCGATGGATGTAGTTCCAGTCGAGCTCGTCGAACCGGCGCTCCAGCACGGTGGCCACATCGTCGAGGTCTCTCGCTCGATAGGCGTGCGTCTTCAATACGACCAGATCTTCCGGAGCCGCCGCGGAGTAGCTCTTTCCCTGGAATCGGACCTGCACCTTTCGCCGGAGTGCTTCCTTCAGGAAGCGGCCCGTGTCGTACCCCGTCGAAAGGAAGACGTCGATTCCCAGGCCTCCGCCTGGATAAGGGGCCCAGTACTTCGACAGCACGAGCCGTTTTGCGGGGATCTCGACCGGGCCGGACTCCTTCTCGAGTCCGGCCTTCTTCATCGCCTTGTCGAGATCGCCGGCGAACGTGAAATCCAGCGAGATGGCGAAGTCGGCGTCGGTCGTCGCGCGCACCCGGCCCCAGGCCGCCACGGAGACGGCGCCGATGAACATCCAATCCGCGTCGAGCCGTTCGAAGACGGAGATGGCCCTCCGGGCGGTCCGAAAGAAATGCTTGGGGAAGAGGTCCCTTACCCCCATATCCTGGCCTTGGGGAACCGCCGGCTGAAGGGCGGATCCTCCCGACGGGCGAACCCCGCGCGCTCGAGGCGGGCCCACTCCTTCACCGCGCGGGCTTGGGTGAGGCCGTCGTGCATCAGGCCCTGGATGGCGAGTTCCCGGCCGATCCGGACCAGCCCGAAGTAGGCCTCCATTTCGGCGGAGATGTCGATGACCTTCGCGCGCCGGGTCCGGGACGTCCTTCTGGATTTCACGGTCCCTTGATTCTACCAATTCCCCGTCCGGGTGGGAATCGACGTCGTGGAGGGGACGGAGGGTCGCTCAATCAAGGGTGGGATCGCTCGCAGGCGTACCCCGGGGTAGGGTCCGGCATGAAGGGATGACCGGGCGGCTTCCGGCTTCAAACTTCCAGCTTCGAGCTTATCTCTGGTAGATCGGCAGGAAGTGGTACTTCACCGCGAGGCAGAGGCAGGCCAGGCTGGTCGCGTAGACCTTCCCCGCGCCGTTCTCCTGGCCGTGCGCGCCGAGCCAGGAGCCGTCGGGCTGCTGCTTGGGCAGGATCAGGTCCTCCACCAGCTTCCGCGCGTGGGTCGCGTAGTCGCCGCCCCGCTGGAACATGCCCTGCGCGTAGTAGTAGGTCCCGTAGAAGAACCATTCCTGGTTGTAGTCGAGCTTCTTGTCCTTGAGCCAGTCGGCCGAACCCTTCACCTCGAGGCTCTCGTACTCGCCGGCCACCTGGAGCGAGAGCATCCCTGCCGCCGCCATCGCGTACTCCGGCCCGCGCCCCGGCTCGTAGCCGCAGCCGCTCTTCAGGTTCTCGGGCTTCCCGTCCGCGCCGCGCTTGGAGTGGTAGCAGCGCTTGACGTAGCCCACGGCCTGTTCGATCGCCTCCTTCGGCACCTCGAGCCCGGCGTTCTTCGCCGACCGGAGCGCCATGAGCTGCCACACCGTGACCGAGAGGTCCGAATCGCCCGACTCCGGCTGGTAGCGCCAGCCGCCCTGGTTCCGCGCGTCCTTCTTGATCGACTGCGAGCGGAGGATCAGGTCCACCGCCTTCTTCGCCCGATCGCGGATCAGCTGGTCCATCGACGCGTCGACGCCCATCCCGAGCATCTCGGTGAGCATGAGCGTCACGATGCCGTGGCCGTACATGCGCGAGCCGTCGCGGCCGCCGAGGTAGCCTTGCGGGTCCTGCCGGTCGGGGCGCAGCACGAACGCGAGCGCGCGCTTCATCGCCGGCCCCTCGGGCGTCCCCTCGTCGGTCGGCTGGTGGCCCACCGCGGCCATCCCGAGGATCGCCAGCGCCGTCATCGCCGTCTGGTTCGCCCCGCGGTCGCTGATCTCGCCGTCCTTCCCCTGCGCGGCGACGAGGTATTTCGCCGCGCGGCCGATCGCCTGGTCTACCTTGTCGGCCTGGGGCTTGGGCTTCTCCGCGTCCTGCGCGCAGAGGAGCACCGCGACGAGGGCCGCGAGCTTCGTCATCATCGTCCTTCTTCTACTTCTTCTCTTTCGCCTTCTCGGCGATCACGCGGAAGTACGTCTCGATCATGTTGCGATACTCGCCGCCCACGGCCTCGCGCTGGGCCTCCATCAGGTCGCGCGCCAGGCGCGGCGGAAGCTTGCCCCACTCGCCGGGCTTGAGGAGCGCGCCCGGCGGGAGTTGGCCCTCGGCCTGCCGGCCCGCCTCGACCGATGCGCCCTTGCCGGAGCCCGGGGTCTGCGAGAAGGGCATCTGCCCGGGCTGCTGGCCCTGCGCCTGGCCCTGGCCCGGCTGGCCCTGGCCCTGCTGCGAGCGGCCTTGCGCCATCGACTGGGCCTGGGCCTGCGCGGCCGACTGCACGGCCTGCTGGGCCTCCCCCTGCTGGCCGGGCTGCTGGCCCTGCTGACCCTTCTCGCCGTTGAGCGCGTTGAGCGCCTGCGCCAGGAGCTGCGAGGCCTGCTCGGAGAGTCCGCTCGACTCGGCGGGCTGGCCCTCCTGCGGCTGGCCCTGCTGCTGCTGCGCCTGCGCCGCGGCGCGGGCCTGCGAGAGGGCGTTCGCCTGCGCCTGGATCGCCTGCTGCGCCTTCTGGGCCGACTGCGCCGCCTGCTGCGCGTTGTCGCCCTTCGCCGCCTGCTGCGCGGCCTGCACCTCGTTCTGCGCGACCGCCTCCGTCGACTTGGAGACCTGATCCAGCGTCTGGGCCTGCTCGGGATTGCCCAGCGCCTGCTCGTTCTTCGCGGCCTGCTGGATGTCGCCGGCGGCCTGCTTGACCTTCTCTCCGACCTGCGCCTGCTGCTGCGCGGCCTGCTGATTCTGCCCCTGGGCCATCTGGCCCTGCTGCTTCGCCGCATTCGCCAGCGCCTGCGCCTTCTGGGCCAGCGCCTGCGCCTGCTGCGCCTCCTGCCCGGCGTTCTTCGCCGCGGCCTGCGCGGCCTGCTCCGCCGCCTGCGCCTGGGCGGCCTCGCCGGCTTCCTTCTGCGCGGCGGCCTGCGCCTGCTGGGCCTGCTGCCCCGTCTGGGCGGCGGACTTCTCGGCGGCCTGGGCCGCCTGCTGCGCCTTCTGTGCCGCCGCCTGCGCGTCGGCGTTCTGCGGCTGCTGCTTCGCCACATCCTGCGCCTGCTTCGCCGCCGCCTGCGCCTGCTGGGCGGCCTGCTTCGCCTGCTGGGCCATCTGGTCCTGCTTCTGCGCGGCCTGCTGCGCGGCCTGCGCCTGCTGCTGCTCCGCCTTGGACTTCTCCCCCGCCGCCTGCGCCACCTTCTGCTCGGCCGCCTGCGCCTGCTGCAGGTCCTGCGCGGCCTGGTTCAGGTCCTTCGCCGCGTTCTCCAGCCCCTGCGCCGCCTGCTGCGGGTTGTCCAGGTTCTGCGGGACGTCGTTCGCCGCCTTCTCGAGGTCCTGCGCGGCCTTGGCCAGCGCCGGCTGCGCCTCCGGCGCCTGGGCCTTCTGCGCCTCCTTCTGCAGCTGCGGGACGTCCTGGCGAGCCATCTTGCGCGCCTCGTCGGCGATCTTCTTCGCCTCGTCCGCGAGAGTGCGCCCCTGCTGGGTCTGCTGCTGCGCCTTCTGCATCGCCTGCTGCGCCGCCTGCTGCTCCATCTGGGCGGCCTGCTGGAGCGCCTGCTCCGCGCGGTCGAGCGCGTTCTGGGC
>CAZSCC010000495.1:0-7095 GCA_964604905.1 uncultured Planctomycetales bacterium | reverse complement strand
AGGGCATCTCCGACATCGAGGAGGACATCCAGCCCGAGGACAAGGAGATCGTCGACAAGCTCAAGTCGATCAAGATCACCATCGACATGCAGAACGCGCCGCTGACGGCGATCGTCGACTACATCCGCGAGATCAGCGGCCTGAACATCCACATCTCCGGGATCGACAATCCCGACCAGGAGATGATCACCTTCAAGGTCGCCGACATCGTGCTGGACGGCGCGCTCCGGCTGATGCTCGGACCCCGCCAGCTCGCCTACCTCGTCCGCGACGGCGTCGTGCTCATCACCAAGGCGGACCAGCTCAAGAAGCAGGTGAAGCTGGAGTTGTACGACGTCCAGGACCTGACGTACGGCATGAAGGATTTCCCCGGCGTGGACATCTCGCTCGCGCAGGACGCGATCGGGACGACCGTCTCGTCGGGCGACGAGGAATCGAAGAACTTCACGGGCGAGGACCTAGCCAACCTCATCAAGAGCTCGGTGCACAAGGGTGAGTGGGAGGAGGCGGACGGAAAGTCCGTCACGTTCCAGAACGGCCTCCTCATCGTGCGCAACTCGGTGGAGATGCACCGGAACGTGCGCAGGTTCCTTTCGGACCTCCGGGCCTCGACCAGCATGCTGGTCTCGGTCGAGACCCGATTCCTCTCGGTGGAGGACGACTTCCTGCAGCAGGTCGGCATGGACTTCCGCGACGTGGACGGCTCGCGGGTCCAGGGCATCAGCAACCTGGCGGACATCAACCCGGTGATCGCGGGCATCCAGCCGCAGTTCGTGGCGCCGGGCGGCGGCCTGGGCGCCCAGTCCGCGGGCATCACGGGCGTCTTCGGCAACTCGATCGCCCGCTCGATGGGAGCGCGCATCCAGCAGATCATGAACAACGACTTCCTGGTGCAGCGCTTCTTCAGCCAGGTGCTCTCGCCGCTCGGCGGCGCGACGCTGCAGTACACGCTGCTCGACGACGTGTCGCTCGAGATGATCGTCCGGGCCACGACCCGGAGCGAGCGCAATCATGTCCTGACCGCGCCCAAGCTCACGCTCTTCAACACCCAGCGCGGCAACTTCCGCATCTCGAACCAGATGGCCTACGTCCGCGACTACGACGTGCAGATCGCCACCGCGGCGGTCGCCCTGGACCCGATCGTGGACGTCGTCTCGGACGGCATCTCGCTGGACGTGCGGCCGATCGTGAGCGCGGACCGGCGTTTCGTGACGCTGGAGCTCCGGCCCACGATCGCGACCCTCTTCCCGCCCCCGCCCGGCATCTTCACGATCACGACGAACGTGACCGTCCCGGGCGCGCCGATCACGGACGCCCTGCCCGTGACGATCGAGACGCCGATCATCAACATCCAGCGCATCCGGACGACGGTGATCGTGCCGGACCGCGGCACGCTCCTGCTGGGCGGCCTCACGGTCTTCTTCGACGAGAGCGCCGAGAGTTCGATCCCGATCTGGCGGAGCATCCCGATCCTCGGGAACATCGGCTCGCTCAAGGTGAAGGGCCTCCAGCGCAAGCAGACGCTTATCATTGTCACCGCGCAGATCATCATCCCGGACGAGGAGGAGAGGAAGAAATTCTAGGGGGATAGGGAGACCAGAAGAAGCGAAGAAACCAGGGACACCCGGGGGCCAGCTCCCGGGTGTCTTTCTATTTACACCGCGCACTGCACTACCTAGAATCGACCGACAGTCAAATCGTCAAGGGCTGGGGGCACTCGGGTTCGCCCGCCGGGTCCGGAAGACGGTATCGTTGGGGGGGTGGACATGCGATTCATCCTGCCGGTGGCGGCGCTCCTGGCCGCCGCGCCCGCCTGCTTCGCTCAGGAAGACTACGACCTCGCCAACGCGCTGGCCGAGCGCGGGTGGTACGACCTGTCGGAGGATCTCTTCGGCCGGATAAAGAACTCGGCCTCGCTCTCGCCGGACCAGAAGGCGGAGGGCGACTACGGGCTCGCGCGCATCAAGATCATGATGGCCGAGCGCTCCGACTCCCACGACGAGAAGAGCAAGCTCTTCGACAAGGCGATCAAGGACGTGGAGGGCTTCCTCGCCAAGTTCCCCAACCACAAGCGCAAGGGCGAAGCGCTCTCGGACATCGGCACGCTCTACCAGTCCAAGGGCAAGGCGCTCGTGGCCGCGGCGAAGATCGATCCCACCCGGATGGACGAGGCGGAGAAGGCCTTCGGCGCGGCCGAGAAGCTCTTCCTCGATCTCGTCAACCAACTGAAGAAGGAGGAGCCCAAACGGCCGGAGGACCCCGTCAAGGACAAGAAGGCCGCCGAAGCGTTCGACGCCTGGGAAGAGAAGGTGATGTTCGCGAAGTACAACTACGCGACGGCCCTCTTCTCCCACGCGGAGACCTTCAAGGACACGACCTCGAAGCACGCCGACATGAAGCGGCTGCTGGAGCAGATGAACCACTTCCTCAACAACGACTTCATGTGGCAGTACGAGCGCTACCTGCTGGCCTTCGACGCCTTCATCTACATGGGCCGCGCCTACCAGCTGCTGGCCGAGACCTCCGACCGCGACAAGGCGGAGGAGTACTGGAAGCAGTGCTTCATCTACGTGGGCAAGGCCAAGAGCCTGCTCTCCGACAAGGACAACCGGGGGAACGAGGCGGTGCGCGACATCGCCGCCCGCTCGCTCCTCTTCGAGATGAAGGCCCGCATGACCTACGGGGACGTCAAGCGCGGCCAGACCGGCGCCAAGCAGTACGGCGACGCCGCGAACCTCGCGGAGAACTTCTTCAAGATGTTCCCCAACATGCGCTTCGAGGACACGGGCAAGGCCCTCCGCCTCGAACAGGCCCGCGCGCTCTGCAAGAGCAGCCAGACCGACAAGGGGATCAAGCTTCTCCAGGAACTGATCAAGACCAACAAGGACACCTGGGTGGAGAACGTGGCCATCGACTACCTGGGCGAGTACGCCGGGAACGAATCGGTCCAGCTGGCCATCGACTCCGCGGACAACTTCCTCGACCGCGGCCCCGCCTTCATCTACAAGGCGATCCAGAAGTACCGCCGCGCGCTCCAGGCGATCAAGAAGCCCGAGGACCAGAAGTTCGCCCCCTACTGCTGGGCGCAGCTCGGGAAGTGCTACTACCTGCTGGGGCGGCACTACGAGGCGGTCGCGGCCATCACCGTCCTCGAATCCCCCCAGTACATCTCCTCCAAGGAGGCGGGCGAGGCGGCGATGCGCAAGCTCTCTTCGCTGCAGGCCATCTCGAGGGCCACCAAGGACAAGGCCGACGAGCGGGCGTTCGAGGACTATCGCCGCTTCGTCACCGAGAAGTTCCCCGGCCAGGCGAACGACCAGCTCCTCCGCCAGCAGGCGATCGCGATGGACGACGCGAAGAAGTTCGAGGAGTCGGTGAAGGTCTGGGAGAAGCTCGCCGTCCAGGGCAAGGACACGTTCGAGGAGGCGATCTTCAGCGTGGCCTACAGCTCCTACTACCACGGCACCCAGCTCTTCGACCAGTCCCGGGCCGCGAAGATCCAGAGCGAGAAGGACAAGATCGCCGCCCTGGGGATCCAGGCCTGGAACCGCTCGATCGACGCCTTCAAGAAGCACCTCGACTTCGTGGAGAAGGCCCCGACCAAGGACCCCAAGATGGTGAAGCGCGCGGTCGGCGCCATCCAGTTCTCCTGCCGCATCCTGACGAGCGAGCGGGTGAACAAGCCCAAGGACGCGCTGGACATCTCGGTCGACGTGGACAAGCGCTTCCCCAACGCCGACGCCCGGCTCGTGATCGGCATCATGTCGACCCGGATCGACGCCAAGCTCAAGCTGGGGGAGGTCCAGGAGGCGGAGGACGACCTCCGGGCCCTCAAGGCGAAGTTCGAGAAGGAACAGCTCGGCCTCGAGTTCTACACGCGGGCCCTGGCGGTGGTCGCCAGCGCGTTCGAGGAGGCCGCCGAGAAGCTCCGGGGGAAGGACCAGGAGAAGTACGACCTTTTCGCCGTCAAGGCGGCGACGTACTACTACGAGTACTACAACCTGAACCCCACCGCCATCAGCACCAAACCCGAGCAGATGGAGGCGATGGCCGACAAGCTCTTCATGGCCGCCCAGCAGCGCATGGCCATGGGCGAGGCCAAGATCGGGAAGGAAGGAGTGGAGAAGGCGCGCGAGATCTTCGACAAGGCCCGCGAACTCTACCAGGGATTCCTGCTCCAGAAGGAGCGGAGCATGCCGAAGGACCAGGTGCGCTCCATGAACGCACGCGTCACCCGCTGCCTCCTCATGACCGGCCGGTTCGAGGAGGCCATCAAGATGTACGAATCCGTGGTGAAGGACGACCTGGACATGAAGGACGGCAGCTCCTGGGAGGACCTGTCGGACTGCTACGTGGAGAAGGCGCGGTCGCTGCCCAAGGGGGTCGAGAGGAACGACTACCTCCGGAAGGCGGACAAGAACTACGCCGCCCTCTCCGCGCGTCTCATGCAGGCCCAGGCGATCAACGAGCACACGTGGCGGCTCCTCCACAAGCACGCCGACTGCCTGTGGGAGCTGGACCTCGACGCGCTCCGCAGGTTCTACGACTTCATGGACAGCCGCGGATACGGCGGTCCGAAGAAGTGGGACGCCGACGATGCGGGAGCCAGCCGCTGGGGCTTCCAGGCTAGATTCGAGGACCTGCGGAAGAAGCTCGACGAGAAGGTCCCCCCGACGAAGAAGCCCTAGCGCACGAAGCGAGGAGAAACGATGAACGCGATCGCGCTGTTCCTGGCCCTGGCCGTCTCCCAGGCCGCCCCGGCGGCGAAGGACAAGGTCACGCTGAAGAAGGGCACGGTGATCGAGGGCACGGTCCAGAAGGACACGTGGAAGGACGTGGTGGTGCAGACGGGGGCGGCGCCCCAGACGATCCGGGGGGACGAGGTCCAGAAGATCGAGTACGGCGACGCCCCGCTGGCCTACAAGTCGGCCATGGCGGCGCTGGACCAGGAGAAGTGGTCGGACGTCCTCTCCGCGCTCGGAAGCGCCGAGGAGTTCTACACCACGCCGCCCAAGGGCGTGGCCAAGCCGCGGCCCTGGGTGCCCTCCTATGTGGCGTACCACCGCGGGCTGTGCCAGATGAGGCTCGGCAAGTCGGACGACGCGATCAAGCAGTTCGACCGGATCCGCAAGGAGTTCAAGGACTCGCGCTTCATCGCCTCGGCCTACGAGATGACGCTCGAGGCGTACCGGGAGAAGGGCCTGGTCGAGCAGATGGACGCGTTCGAGAAGGAGATCGACCAGGCGCCTCCCGAGCTCCGGACGGAGCTGCAGGGCCGCGCCAAGCTGCAGCGGGCCGAGATGCTCTACGACAAGGCCAAGTACGACGAGGCGCGCCGGCTCTTCGAGCCGATCGCCAGCTCGGCCGATCCGGTGATGGCCGAGCGGGGCGCGGCCGGGGTGATCCGCTGCCTGTCGGGCCTGAAGGACGCGTCGGGCGTGGAGTCCTACTGCAAGAAGGTCCTCTCGACGGCCCAGCAGCCGGCGCTCCTCCTGATCGCCGCCAACGCGCTGGGCGACGCCCAGTTCGATAAGAAGGCGTGGTCGGAGGCGAAGACCTTCTACATCCAGAGCGTCGTGAAGTACAACCCCGGCCGCACCGGGACGGGCATCGAGCGCGAGCACGAGCGAGCGATCTTCCGCCTGGCGAACTGCTACGAAGCGATGTACGAGGCCGCGAAGGACCCCGCCGCCAAGCTGCTTTTCCAGGGGATGGCCTCGAGCGCCTACCGCGAGGTGACCATCGAATATCCCACCGGCCGCTACAAGGACGACGCGGCCCCGCGCGCGGTGAAGCTGGAGCCGAAGGACGAGAAGAAGGAAGAGAAAAAGTAGTTTCCCTGCACGATCCGCCGGGGAGCCGGCGTCGAGTAGGAGAGTCGAGGCGTTGCGAGCCCGCCGCAGTAAGCCCGGGGCCCCGAGTCCGGAGGGACGACGGGGGCCGGGAGTCCCGAAGAGTTTCCTTTGTGCTTGAATTGACCCGGTGGCACTGCTAGAGTCGTCGACCTGGGGTGCGCCGATCCCGCAAGGCTGGTACCCGCCGGCCCGTGGGATATGGAAATGAGCGGGTTCTTTGTGGGGGTGCTGGGATGAGGGCATTCACGTCGTTGTCTCGCAAGTCATGGCTGTGGTCGGCCTTGGTGGTCGGCGCGGTGAACCTGGCGGTCTGCGCGGTCGCCATGGCGCAGGAGCCCGCCCCCTCGCAGGCCGCGGGGCAGGACTTCAGCTTCTTCACGATCTGGATCCTGGGCGGCGGCGGCTTCGGCTTCGTCTTCGTGCTGCCGATCGAGGTCTGCTCGATCGCCACGATCGCCGCGATCATCGAACACTTCGTCACGCTCCAGCGCGACAAGCTGGCTCCGCCCGAGATCATCGTCGAGCTTGAGTCGCTGCTCGACGAGGAGCAGTACGAGGAGGCCATCAACCTCTGCGAGGCGACCAAGAACTACATCACGAACATCGTGGGAGCGGCCATCGCCAAG
Organism: uncultured Planctomycetales bacterium; assembly: GCA_964604905.1. Taxonomy (GTDB): domain Bacteria; phylum Planctomycetota; class MHYJ01; order MHYJ01; family JACPRB01; genus JACQFK01. Next base: position 614 of record CAZSCC010000495.1, on the reverse strand, counting down.
GTCGGCGACGGCTTCGACGCCATGCTCGACGCCGCCGGCGGCGCCACGGACAACGAGAACATGAAGCTGCAGCACAAGATCAGCTGGCTGCCGCTCTTCGGCAACATCGGGCCCCTCATGGGCCTGTTCGGGACGGTCGTCGGCATGGTCATCGCCTTTACGAGCATCGCGCAGGCGACGGGCACGCCCTCGCCCCAGGAACTCGCGCTGGGTATTTTCACGGCCCTCGTGACGACGGTGTGGGGCCTCCTGGTCGCCATGCCCGCCACGTTCTTCGCCTACATCTTCAAGGTCCGCGTCCAGAAAATCGCCTTCGAGCTGTCGGGCGTGGCGATGGAGATCGTGGAGCGGTTCAAGCCCGTCGCCGAAGGCGGCGCGCAGGGCAAGTAGGAGGAATAGACATGGCCAGACGCGGCCCGCCTCCGGAAATCGAAAGCGACGACATGAACATGACGCCGATGATCGACATCGTGTTCCAGCTCATCATCTTCTTCATGCTGGTCACCGACATGGCGGCGGCGCAGATCGAGAAGCTCAACCTGCCCACCGCCAACAAGGCGATCAAGGAGAAGTTCGAGGACACCACGATGCTCCTCATGAACGTGATGGGCGAC
>CAZSCC010000494.1:0-2663 GCA_964604905.1 uncultured Planctomycetales bacterium | reverse complement strand
CTTCCTCCTCTCCGACGAGGCGAAGGCACTCCGCGGCCGCGTGGTCTTCAAGATCCTTCCCATGATGGATCCCGACGGCTGCGCGCGGGGCGGCGTCCGCTTCAACCGGAACGGCTACGACGTGAACCGCAATTGGGACACGGCCGACCCCACGAGCGCCGAGAGCCGCCGCCTCATGCCCGAGATCTGCGCCGCGAAGGAGGCGATCCTGAAAGACGGCCGCGTCGACCTCTTCCTCACGCTCCACAACCAGGAGGTCGGCGGCTGGCTGAGCGGCTCCGAGCGACACAAAGAGTTCACCGAGCGTTTCTGGACCGCTCTCCTCGAGCGCACCGTCTTCAACCCCAACGCCAAGACTCCGAGGTACTCCAAGGAGAAGCCGGCGAAGGGCCGCGCGACCGTCTACCAGTACTTCGAGGGCGAGCACGGCCGGCGCGCCTTCATCCTCGAGCAGGGGATCGCTTTCGACTCGAAGCTCGGCCGCCTGCCCACCTCGAAGGACCGCCTCGCGTTCGGCGCCCAGCTCGCGAAGACGATGTGCGACGTTGTATTGGAGAAGTGACATGCTGCTGACCCTGGCGCTCCTGCTCTCACAAGAGGATCTCACCGTCCTCAAGGCCGAGGACCAGCCGCGCAAGATGCTCTACCGGTACCTCGAGGCCGAGTGTGGGAAGAAGTTCGACGAGCGGCGCAAGGCGGTCGCGGCGCTCGCGACGCCGGAGGACGTGAAGAAGCGCCAGGAGCTGCTCCGCGCGAAGTTCATCGAGGCCCTCGGCGGCCTCCCCGACCGCACCCCGCTCAACCCGCGCGTCACCGGGACGCTCCAGGGGGACGGCTTCAAGGTCGAGAAAGTCATCTACGAGAGCCGTCCGGATCACCATATCACCGCCAATCTCTATATCCCCTCCGGCAAAGGCCCCTTCCCCGGCGTCCTCGTGCCCTGCGGCCACAGCGAGAACGGGAAGGCGGTCGAGACCTACCAGCGCGCGTGCATCCTGATGGCGAAGAACGGCCTGGCGGTCCTCTGCTACGACCCGATCGGGCAGGGCGAGCGCAAGCAGCTCCTGAACGAGAAGGGGGAGGCGGCGATCAAGGGGAGCACGACCGAGCACACGATGGTGGAGGTGGGCGCGCTCCTCGTCGGCTGGAGCACCGCGACCTTCCGCATCTGGGACGGCATCCGGAGCCTCGACTATCTCGCGTCGCGGCCCGAGGTCGACCCGAAGAAGCTCGGCTGCACGGGCAACTCGGGGGGCGGGACGATGACCGCGTACCTCATGGCGCTCGACGAGCGGATCGTCGCCGCCGCGCCCTCGTGCTACATCACGACCCTCGAGCGGCTCTTCGCCACGATCGGGCCCCAGGACGGCGAGCAGAACATCACGGGCCAGGTCGCCTTCGGCATGGAGCACACCGACTACGTGACGATGCGCGCGCCTCGGCCGACGCTCATCTGCATCGGCACGCAGGACTACTTCGACGCGCAGGGCGCGTGGACGACCTTCCGCGAGGCGAAGCGGATCTACGGGATGCTCGGCCACGGCGAGCGAGTGGACCTCTTCGAGTACAACGACAAGCACGGCTTCTCGAAGCCCAGGCGCGAGGCCGCGATGCGCTGGATGCGCCGCTGGCTGCTGGGCCGCGACGACGCGCCGGTCGAGGGGGAGTTCCCGGTCTTCAAGGACGCCGAGCTGCAGTGCACGGAGACGGGCCAGGTTCTCAGCGCGCTCAAGGGGAAGTCGGTGTTCGATTTCATCGCCGCGCGGGAGAAGGAACTGGCTTCTGCCCGGAAGGCGCCCACGAAGGCGGACCTCCTGCAATCGATTCGTCTCCGAGTCGGGGAGACGACTCCCGGAAGCTCCAGGAAGTACAAGATGTTGCAAGGCCATCCTATTGCAAAGCCTGGGTTGGATGTGCACGAGCTCGAACCCGAGCCTGGAATCCGGTTGCCCGTCGCCATTTACCAGAGCAGGGAGGCCGGTGGTCCTTCGGTGGTGGTCGTCCACGGGGAGGGGAAATCCGCCGCCGCCAAGGGAGCCTGGCTTCGGGGGGCATGGGACGGGTACGTCCTGGACCTGCGGGGGCTGGGAGAACTTGCGCCGGAAGGCAAGGATGCCGCATTCGGCACCGACTGGAAGGAGGCGTTTCTCGGCATCCACTTGATGCGTCCCCTTCTGGGTCAACGCATCCTGGACTTGAGGTCCCTCGACATTGAGCGAAAGAGCTTGGTCGGCGTCGGAAGCGCAGGCCCCGCGGTGCTTCATGCCGCCGTCCTGGAAGAATCGGTGGAAAGAGTGACGCTCGAAAGCAGCGTGCTTTCCTGGTCCTCCGTCGCGCGGGCCACCCTGACTCGAAACCAGCTGTCGAACGCGGTACCGGGTGTTCTTCTCTCCTATGATCTTCCCGACCTCGCCGCTGCCCTCGCCCCCCGGCCCCTCACGATCCGCAACCCCGTCGACCCCATGGGCAAGCCCGTGACGCAAGCCGAGCTCGAGGCGGCCTATGCAAAAGTCCGCGAGGCCTACAAGGCCGCCGGCGCCGAGAAGAACCTCGTCCTCGAGGTCAAGCCGTGAGCCTCCTGCTCGCGCTGCTCGCAACCCAGGACGTCCTCAGGCCCGAAGACCAGCCGAAAAAGATGCTTTACCGCTACCTCGAAGCGGAGT
>CAZSCC010000493.1:0-8944 GCA_964604905.1 uncultured Planctomycetales bacterium | reverse complement strand
AGGCGACGGCCTTCTCGCCGGCCTTGAGATAGCTGCTGGCGGGGACTTCCGCGTGCAGGTAGACGGCGGACGCCTCGGCCACCAGCTTCCCTACGGGCACCGAGTACGGAAAGGCCCGGGTCTCGTCCTTCTCCTTGAACGTGGCGGCGAAGATCGTGAGGTGCTTGGGACGGAGTTGCGAGAGGCGGACGTACTTCCGGGGCTCGGCCGCCTTCTCCGTGACCTTCCCCTCGAGGGAGAGGACCATCTCGCGGCCCGGCTCGAGGCGGCGGGCCGTCGAGCCGATCCGAACATCCGCCCGCCCCGTCAGCATCACCGCCGCGAACATCTCGCCCCTGGGCTCGACTACGAGCCGCCCGTTCAGGTTGGCGAACGTGACCTCGGTCGTGCCGCGCGTGACTTCCCATTTCTGGAGCAGGCCCTCGGTGTCGACCATCACGGTGCCCTGCGTCAGGGCCAGCGAGTAGGCGCCGTCGAGCCGCTTCCAGGCGACCGTCGCCGAGGCGCCCTTCTCGAGCGCCATCGTCGCCTTGCCTTCCAGGGCGAACGCGCCCGCCGCGTCCCTTGCGGAGAGCGTGTCCTTGTACCCCACCTGTTCGTAGCGCCCCACCCGCGCGGGCTCGCCCCCCTCGCGGTTGAGCCAGAGGTCGCCCGAGGGATCGATCACGTAGACCGACGCAAAGACCCTCGAGAGATCGGTCTCGGTCGTCCGGGGCGGGACCTTGACGGGTGCCGGCTCCTCCTTGGGAGGGGTCGGCTTGGGTTCATCCTTCACGAGGACCGGCTTCTTGGGTTCCTCTTTCGGGGGCTCCGGGGTCACGGGATCGGGCTTCTTCTCCGGCAGCGTCGGCGGCGCCTCGGGCGTCACCCCGACCGGCGTCTCGGGCTCCGGCCTCGCGGCCAGCGGATTGACTTCCGTCGGAGGACGTGCCGCCGGGGGAGTCGGCGCGACCGCCACGCCTGGGTCGGGCTTCTTCCCCGCGATCCAGAAGAGGAGCCCGATCGCGAACAGGCCCGCAGCCGCGAGGGCGGCCCAGGCGCCGATCGGGCGGCGCCGCGCGGCACCCACCACGCGCTGGAGGAGCGCCTCATCCACGACGCCCCCGGCCTGCGGCTCGACCGCCGAGGCGATCGTCACCGCCCGGCGGCACTCGTCGCAGGAGGCGAGGTGCGCCGTCACCCGCGCCCGCTCCGGCGCGGAGAGGGACTGCTCCAGCCAGCCCGCCAAGGGCTCAGGTCCGGGACAGAAGTCACCCATGTGCCTCATTGGACGCCGCCCATCCCCTCCTTCATGCATTTTTTCAATTTATCCCTCGCTCGGAGGATGTAGCTCGAGACCGTGTTCGGAGCCACCTTCAGGACCTCCGCGATCGACCGGTACGAGAGCCCGTCCAGATAGTACATTTTCAGGATCAGGCGGTCGTCCTCGGGGAGCCGCTCCATCGCCTCGTAGAGGAGGAAGAGCTCGTCCATCGAGAACTGCTCCTCGTCCCCGGGCGCCTGGAGTTCCTTGATGAGGTCCCGGTTCTCGTCGTCCAGGTGGACGTGCCTCATGGCCCCCTTCCGCAACTCCGAGCGGATGTAGTCGAGGGCCCGCCGGGTGGAAAGGACGGTCAGCCAGGTGGAGAGCGCCGAGTTGCCCTCGAACCCCCTGAGGCGGCGGCATTGGTCGGCGCAGAGGGCGAGCCAGACCGTCTGGACAGCGTCGTCCACCAGGTTCGGGTCGGCCTGCTTGAGGACGCGGAGGAGAGTGCTGCGGACGGCGTGGGCGACCAGCGCGCCGTACTGCTTCATCAGGGTGCGCCACGCCTCCGCACTTCCGGAGACGCAGCCCTGGACGAGGGCGATTTCCTCGGCATCGTGCACCACACCCCAAGTATATCGCCGGTGTTAACGAAATCGCGGCGCGATTTCGTTAACAGTTTGCGCGCCGGGCCCTCCGGATCACCATGACCGGCACGATCAGGGCCGCCAGTACGATGAAGTACGGCAGAAAATACCCCAGCGCCTCGACCAGAACGGCCAGCCCGTCCATGAAGTGCGACACGCTCCGGTCGAAGCTCGACACCAGCAGCCCGCGGCTCTCGAGGACCGTCTGCGCTACTTTCTCGTCGGCCATTCGGATCGAGACGAGCGAAAGTTCGCGCGGATCGGGGCTCTCCTTCGTCTCTCCCCTCGCCTCGCCGGGCTTCAGCCTGGAAGCCGTGATCTTCTCCGCCTGGACCTTCCCCATCTTCCGGAGCTCGGCGATGAACCCGCGGAACGTGTCGGCCGGGATGAGGACCGTGAGGGTGCACGTGCGCGACCCCTCCGTGCCCTCCATCAGCATCTCCAGAATCTCGCCCTTGATCGCCTCGAGCTTCGACTCGAGGACATCCTCCGCCTTCGTGCAGTCCTCCACTTTCAGGGAGAAATCCGCGGCCCGCTTGTAGCTGGGGGAGGCGGTCAGGGCCAGGAGGCCGGCCGGCTGGGCGGTCGACCAGGCCACCTTTCCGCGGGCCAGGTCCCGGTAGTCCGCGGGGGCCTCCGCCGCCACGCGCGGGGGGGCGCAGGGCTGCGGCCGGCAGTCCAGGGCCACAGGGGCGCTGCGGGCGAACCCCGCGCCGAAGACCGCCAGGATCAGGCCCGACGCCGCCACCACGATCCACGCTCCTCGCGACATAGACGCCTCCTCTACTTTTCCGTCACTTCGATCTCGACGGGCTGCGCGTGCCCCCGGTTGGAGGGCGTGTAGTACTCGTACGCCGTCGTCTTCGGGGTCTTCGCCTTGATCGGGTACTTCGCCCGCAGCTCGTACTCGAAGGTCTGGACGTCCCCCGGCTTGAGACCGCCGAAGTAGAGCGTCACCTGCTTCGAGGTCGCGCTGTACTTCTCGATCTTCTTCCCCTCCACCATCTTTTCGAAGGCCGATGGATCGAGCTGGAACCCGGGCGGCAGCCCAAGGTCGACGATCACCATGTAGGTGTCGACCTTCCCGTGGTACCGGAGCGTCCCCTTGGCCTTGAGGACGTCGTCCTTCGCGAGCTTCGTCCGGTCGTAGTCGACCCGGACGTCGATCGGCTTGACCTCCTCCAGGTTCCCGGCGTCGCTCCAGGGGATGAAATACCGCGTCACCGCCTGGACCATCAGGTTCGACTTCCCCTCGACCGCGATCGCGAGCGCGTTGGCGCCCTTCCGGGTCGCGTCCTTGAAGTCGACCAGCTGGAGCACGTCCGCCTGGTCCTCCGTGATCTTGATCTCCCGAGTCTGGCCGTTCACGCCCACCTGGATCGTGACCGTCCCCTCCTGCCGGCGCCCTCCCATCCCCTCGTTGAGCGCGCGGAGGGCGAGGATCGTCGCCTGCGTCGAGCCCCACGCCCCGCCGGCCCCGCGGGCCTTGACGAGGTAGGCCAGCGCCTTGTTCACCGTCGTCGTGAACCGGCCGGTCTTCAGCATCGCCATCGCGATGAGGGAGCTCGCCTCGATCGACGCCGCGTCGCCGCGCGCGTAGCTGAAGGTCTGGCCGTCGATCCTCCAGTACGCGTACTCCTTCTCCTCGACCTTCGAGTCGTCCAGCCGCGCCAGCATGTCCCGCACCGCCTCGTCCTTCGGGTTCACCGTAGCGAGGGCGATCGCCACGAGCGCCTTCGCGTACATATTGGGCGCCTTGTCCAGGTGCTTTCTTAGATAATCCGCGCCCTTCGCCAGCGCCGGCCCGTCGTACCCCGAGTGGGCGAGCGACCAGACTACGTACGCGGTGAGCGGGATCTTCGGGTCGGGCATGCTCGAGATCGCCTCGCCGTGCGTCTGCCCGGCGTTGTCCCAGCAGCCCTCCGGCTTCTGCTGCTGTGCGAGCCAGGCCTGGAGGCGCTGGATCACGCGCGCATCGACCTCCATGATCTTCGCCATGTCCGCCAACTGCTGCATGCCGTAGGCGCTGACCCACACGACGGGGTCGGCCCCGCCGGCCCACCAGCCGAAGCCGCCGTTCGGGTTCTGGAAGGTCAGCATCTTCTGGTAGCCCACGTTCAGGTACTCCTGGGCCTTCATCATCATTTCCGGGTTGGCCCGCCGGGCCTTCTTCAGGTACTCGACCACGAGGATGTTCGGGTACGAGGCCGAAGAGGTCTGCTCCATTCAACCCCCCGGCATCCGGAGCATGCCCTCCAGGCCGTCCATGACGCTCGCGAAGACCCCGGGATAGGCCTTGAAGACGATCTTCGACGCCCCCTCGATCGCGTTCGGCGGGATCTCAAGGACCCGCTGGACGGCGCCGTCAAGGCGGTCGTTGTAGACGATCTCGATCATCTTCCCGTCCGGGACGACCTCGACCGACCGCTTGACCGCGTCCGAGACGCGGGTGCCGCGGGCGTGGACGGTGAGCGTGTGACGGCCGATCCCCTTCACGCGGATCGGGAAGTAGACCGCCTTCACCTCGCCGGGCTTCATGGCGACGACCTTCGTCTCCTCCTCGCGCAGCTCGAACCAGTCCTGCCGCTCGACCTTGAGCTCGACCTTCTGATCCTCCTTGAGATAGTTGAAGACCGCGACGGGGACCGAGACCCGGTCTCCCTGCGTGAGCGCGACCGGGAAGTCGATGTCCACGAAGAAGTCCTGGAAGACGCGGATCGCGTGGGTCGTCGAGCCGAGGAGGCCGTCCGGCGTGTTCGCGCTCGCCGTGAGCCGCCACGTGGTGATCGAGTCGGCCATCGTGACGGGGAGGGAGTACGTGCCGTCCTCGTTCGTGATGACCTGAGGATTCCAGAAGAGCGTCTCCGGGAAGTACTCGCGGACGCGCGCCGCGGGGGCGAAGTCGCCGCCCGCGCCTCCGGGTCCGGCTCCCTGCGACTTCGGATCGGCCCTCGCCATCTCGGCCATGGCGGGGGCCGGCGGGGCCATCCTTCCTGCTTCCGGACGCATCCCGCCGAATCGGCCCCCTCCGTCCGCTTTGAACCTGAGCTGGCGGAACTCGTCCCGCTCCCCGCCCTCCCACTCCATCCCGAAGACCGGGTGGCGGAGCGTGGGGTCGGCGCTGTAGCCGATCCCGCCCCGCTGCCCGAACGGATACCCCGTCGCCCCGAAGACCGCCTCCTCGCCAAGGTCGTCGGCCGTGCCGAACTTCCGGTCGGGGCCGGCGGAGAGGAGCTCGTTGCGGGGGAACCAGTGCCAGCGGGCGCGCTGCTTTTCGTACTTCACCAGCCGCAGCTTCTCGCCCCACGGATCGGTCACCGTCGCCTTGATCTCGTCGAGCGCCTCGGGAGGGAAGACGAACTGTCCCGTCTGGGCCTCCACGTACCCGGGTTTCGTCTGGCCGAGTCTCCTCAGCGCCTGGTAGATCTGGTTGAACTTCGGCTGCAGACCCGGAGCCGCCAGCTTCTCCAGCCGGAACGCTTCCGACTCCTTCCCGAGCGCGGCCAGGTCGAACTTCAGGCCCGCCGCGTCGCGCAGGTCGAGCTTCTTGAGGACCCCCCCGACGTTGAAGGTCTCGTCCAGGAGGGTCGAGCGGAGGACCCAGGCGTTCGTCGCCGCGTCGAACGAGGTCACCGCGGCCGCCCCTTCGTTCTGGAACTTCTGCAGGATGGCCTGATAGAGGATGTTCCGCCGGTGGTCCTCGACCAGCTTCGCGAGGTTCGCCGCGGAGAACGCCGGCTCCGCCGCACCCATCTTCTCCAGTTCGACGAGCTCGGCCGCCGTGCCGGGCTTGAACGACCACGTCCCCGCCGCGTCGCGGGCGAGCACGTCCTGCTGGATCGCGCGGCTGAGGAGCGCCTGGAAGAGCGCTCCCTTCCGCAGGCTGACCCGGGTCTTCGCGAGGTTCTCCTTCGAAAAGGCGGGGTCGAGCGCGGCCAGGACGTCCAGGGTGAGCGGATCGCCGAAGCCGTCCTTCCCGAAGTCCGCCGGCAGCGCCTCCCCGGCGGCCATCTTCTGCGTGAGCGTGTGCCACGACTGCCAGAGCGCATTGGAGGAATTGAGCTTCCACCAGTGCTCCACCCGGAACGCCGGATTGAGGCGGCCCAGGTCCGCGATCGTCAGCGTCTGGCCCCAGGGGTCCTTCAGGTCCTCCGCGGTCACTCCCCTCGCCTTCGGCTTCGTGGCCAGCTCCGCCAGGACTTCCTTCCGGAACTCGCGGCGGCCGGTCTTCGCGTCCTTGACCGTGACGTCGGCCTTCTCGCTCAGGACATACTGGTAGAGGGCCCAATAGATCTTCTGGATCTTCCCCGCGAACTCCTGGTGGCGCTGCGCGAGCGTGTTGACGTTCCACCGCTTCACGGGCGGCTCGACGTTCGCCAGCAGCATCGCCGCCGCCTCCTGCTTCGCGTGCCGGAGCGTCTCCGTCAGCGTGTGGCCCACGCACTCCTCGACCTTCGGCTGCGCAAGCTCCTTCTCGAGCGTGAAGTAGATCTTCTCGAGGCCGGGCTGCATGTCCTGGAGGGCGTAGACGCTCTCGTCCACGATGATGATCCCGAGCGCCGCCTGCCGGCCCGCGCCGTCCTGGTCGGTCACGCGGAAGTCGATCGTGCACGCCGCGCCCGGGCGGTACTCGGGGAGGCCCGTCGTCACGCGCACCTGGAGCGACCGGGGCGGCTGGACGTAGGCGACCTTGGTGTCGCGGACGATGTCGCCGCCCGCGTCGATCACGTAGGCGTGGAGCTCGATCGCGCCGAAGAGCGAGGGGTCGAGCGCGAGCGGATAGGCCGCGCGCCCGTTCTCGAGCTCGGCGGTCGTGGTCAGCACCGTCTGGCCCTTCTTGACCACGTCGAGGAAGACGGTGCCGGTCTTCCGCGTCGAGAAGGCCTCGATCATCGCGGTCTGGCCGGCCTCGTAGATGGCCTTGTCGATCCGGAGGAGGATGCTCTCGCGGGTGCCTTCGACGGGGATCTCGATCCTCGCGGCGGCGCCCTGCGCCTTGAGCTCCAGCACCATCGGATTGTGGAGAGCGGGGATCACGGGGAAGCTGGCGAAGCCGGCGGCGGAGGTGCGCGCTTCCTTGCCGTTGCAGGTCACGTTCGTCTCGACGGGGGCGCCGTCGGGGGTGGTGACGACGACGTGGACGCGGTTCTCGACGCCGGGGACGAGCTTGCCGCTCTCGGCGATCGCGTGCATCCGGAGCGGCTGGGGCGAGACGACGAGCGAGCGGGAGACGGTCTCGGCGTGGTCGGCCCGGTCGGTCACCTCGACTTCCAGCCGGAGCAGCGCGTTCCCCTTCTCGAGCGGCGTGCCGGTGAAGTACTCGGGGAGGCGGAACTCGAACTCGGCGCGGCCCTGGGCGTCGCAGGTCGCGTTCACGCGGGCGAACTCGCGGAACTGGACGTCGAAGGTGGAGGCCTTGAGGACGACCTTCCCCTCGACGGGCTTGCCGAAGAAGTAGTCGGCCTGCAGGTGGCCCTTCACGAGGGCGAGGGGCTCGTACCAGTTCTTCTCGGTCTTGAGCTCGACCTTGAACTTGGGGAGGACGTACTTCTTGACGGTCACGGTCTTCTCGGAGCGGGCCTTCCCCATCTGGACGGCGATCTTGAAGTCGCACATGTTGACCTCGTCGGCCAGCTCGAAGTCGACCGACGCGACGCCGAAGCGCGAGGTCCTGGCCGCGCGCTTGAAGACCTTGTTCCCCTTGGCGTCGTCGATCTCGAAGAGCAGTTCGGCGTCGCGGGCGGCGGCGAGGGTCATGTCGGCCAGCGCGAGGGCGCGGACGTGGATCGTCTGGCCGGGCTGGTAGACGGGTTTGTCGGTGACGAGGAGGATCTTATGCTCCCGGCGGACCTGGACGGGCTGCTCGAAGGCGGCGGAGCCCACCTCCACGCGCAGGGGGTGGGGGCCGTCGGCGAGCTCGGGGACCCGGAAGGAGACGGCGGCGGTGCCGCGGGCGTCGGTCTTGCCGGTGTAGACGATCTCCTTGGCAAGCGTCACCTTGATCGAGGCGCCCTCGACGGGCTCGGTCGTGGTGAGGCTCTTGGATCGGACCGCCGCGACCCGGAGACCGGCGGTCGAGCCTGGGGCGAGGGTGGAGGGCGCGTCGACGACGACGTCGACGGGCCGGGGCTCCTGGGAGCGGCCGGCGACCAGGAGGAGGGCGAGGAAGAGGGCCTTGCGCATCGATCACCTCGGTTAGGGGTTTCCCCTTTGACGTCCGTCCCGTTGCGCGGGTTCCACCCGTTTGCTATCCTCGCGCCGTGCGCGAAATCCCGCTCCTGACGTCCCGCATCTTTGTCGGCGCGGGGGTCTGCGCCGGGGTCGGACGGACGGTCCGATCCCTACTCCCTGACGCGCGGCGGGCCTTCGTCCTGACGGACAAAAACTGCCTGCGGTACGCGCGGGACGTCGCGGCGGGGCTCAAGGCGGCCGGCCTGGAGGTCGAGGTCCACGCGATCGCGTCGGGCGAGCTGCAGAAGAAGCTCTCGAGCGCGGGGAAGCTTCACACGCTGCTGGCCCGCCGGCGCTTCGATCGGAAGTCGGTCTTCGTGGCGGTGGGCGGGGGGGTGGTGACCGATCTCGGGGGGTTCGTCGCCTCCACCTATATGAGGGGCATCCCGCTCTTCCTGGTCTCGACGACGCTGCTCGGCCAGGTCGACGCGGCGATCGGCGGGAAGACGGCGGTCAACCTGCCGCAGGGGAAGAACCTGGTCGGGACCTTCTACCAGCCGAGGGCGGTCTTCTGCGATCCCGCGGCGCTCCGCACCCTCCCCCCCCGCGAGTACGTGTCCGGTCTGGGAGAAGTGGCGAAGTACGCCATGATCCGGGACGCGGAACTAGGCGGCCTCATCGAAGCGAACATCGAGGCGATCCGGAAGCGCGACCCGGGGGTGCTCGAAGAGATCGTGGGGCGCTGCGCGGCGATCAAGGCGGAGGTCGTCTCGCAGGACGAGCGGGAGTCGGGGCTGCGGGCGATCCTGAACTACGGCCATACCTTCGCCCATGCCTTCGAGAGCGTGGCCGGCTACGGCAGCTGGCTGCACGGCGAGGCAGT
>CAZSCC010000492.1:0-8293 GCA_964604905.1 uncultured Planctomycetales bacterium | reverse complement strand
CCGTCGAGGCCAAGAGCGGCTACGGCCTCACCCTGGAAGACGAGCTGAAGTCGCTCGAGGCGATCCGCGAGCTCGGGTGCGTCCCGACCTTCCTGGGCGCGCACGAGGTGCCGCGTGGAAGGGTGCGGGCGGACTATGTCCGCGAGGTCGTCGAGACGATGATCCCCCGCGTCCGTGGCCTCGCGCGCCACTGCGACGTCTTCTGCGAAGTAGGGGTCTTCTCGACCGACGACGCCCGTCGCATCCTCCAGGCGGCCAAAGGCGCGGGCCTGTCGCTCAAGATGCACGCGGAGGAGTTCCACGCGTCGGGAGGCGCGGAGCTGGCGGCCGAGCTGGGCGCGGTGAGCGCCGACCATCTCATGGCCGTTACCGACCGGGGGATCCGCGCGCTCAAGCGCTCGGGCACCGTGGCGGTCCTGCTTCCCGGCACGAGCTGCTTCCTGGGCGGAGACCGCTACGCGCCGGCGCGCCGGATGATCGAGGAGGGCGTAGCGGTGGCGCTCGGGACGGACTTCAACCCGGGCTCCTGCCCGGCGTTCAGCCTTCCGCTCATCCTGTCGCTCGCGGTGACGCACCTCAAGATGTCGCCCGCCGAGGCCCTCGTGGCGTCGACGATCAACGCGGCCTACGCGTGCGGGGAGGGGGAGGAGGCGGGGAGCCTCGAGCCCGGGAAGCGGGCGGACCTGGTGGTCTGGCGGGCGAAGGATCACCGCGAGATCCCCTACTGGGTCGGCGCGAACCTGGTGGCCCGGGTGATCCGGGCGGGCAAGCTTGAGGTCGAGCTGCGGGATTGAGGGATCGGCTAGCGGAATGGCCCCAGAGGCGCAGAGACACGGAGATCTTCTTTGAAGGCTGTCCGCACTTCGCCTTCGAACGGAAACGTGAAGAAGGAATTCTTCTTCGTGCCTCAGCGACTCTGCGGCTTATCGAAGGGCTACCGTTCGATCAGCTGCACCCCGTCCACGATCACGAAGCCGTCGGTCCCGGCGTTGGAGACCTCGATTGCGGCCTTGGCTCCCTTGAACTCGTAGGTGCCGACCGACGCGAACGCCTTCTCGAAGCCGGGGTCCTTCCGCTGGTTCACCTTCAGCGTCGTCCTGCCGCCATCGTGCTCGACCGTCACCGGCACGTTGGTCGCGCGGTTCGGGTTGGCGGTATAGGCCACGCGCACCTCGTAGCGGCCGGCCTTGGGGAGCGGGACCTCGAAGCGCGCCGTCTTGGAGCCCTTGCCCGCGTTCCCGTCGTGGACGTAGCCGGCCCCCACGAACGGCCGCTGGGAGCTGCTCGAAGTCCACTCCCCGGCGAGCTTGGCCTGCGCGTCGTCGGCCACGATCCCGCTCAGCTTCATCCCCTCGAGCGACGCCCCCGCCGCGCCGCCCTCGTAGGCGAGCACCTGGCCGTCCGTGAGGAGTCGCGCCTTGAGCCTGGGGTAGGGGACGTCCTGCACGGCGAGAGAGCCGTCGATGGCCATCGCCGCCGCCGTCGCCGCCGACTGTCCGAGGATCATGAAGACCGGCTCCATCCGGATCGAGCCGTACGCGATGTGCGAGCTCGAGAGGCAGACCGGGACCAGCAGGTTCTCGCACTCGGCCTTCTTCGGCGTGAGCGCGCCGTAGGCGACTTCGTACGGCCGCGGACAGTGGACCCCGATGTCGCCCTCGTTCTGGACGAATCCCTCGGGCGTCACGTAGCGGCGCACGTTGTGGGAGTCGAGCGTATAGGAGCCCATGCCCACCGAGTCGGGCGTCGGCTTCTTGTCCAGGCAGTCGTGCTCGGTCATCACGTAGGCGCCGATCATGCGGCGCGCCTCGCGGACGTAGATCTGGTGCGGCCAGCCGCCGTTGTCCTTGAACTCGTCCTTCGAAAGGCCCCACTTCGCCATCGCGGTCCTCACATCGTCGGGGACGCGCGGGTCGTTGGCGAGGAAGTACATCAGGCCCTTCTGGTAGGCCTCGTGGTCGCGGAGGATCTCGCGGCGCCGCTCGTAGGAGGCCTCGGGGTAGTCGTAGTTCGCGCCGAGGTGGTCGGTGCTGAAGGGGCCGTGGTTGTTCGTGTCGGTCTTCCTGTTGGGGATCGGATCGAATTTCCCGAAGTGCTCACGCCAGCCGCCCTCCAGGACGCGGGCGAGGAGTTCGTACCGCTTCGGATCGTAGCCCTCGGGCTTGGGGAAGGGGATGCGGTTCTCCGGGTGGTCGGTCAGGCACATCCGGTAGCAGTACGCCTGGAGGCGGCGGTCGGCCTCGCCCTTGACGCCGGGCGGGTCAGTGCTCACATGGGGGAGGAGGCCGCTCTCGGGCTTGCCCGGGACGACGTACGGGGAGACCGGCTTCTTGAACCAGTGACCGTGATGGAGGACGCCCACCTGGTTTCCGTTCCAGGTCTCGCCGTACGCGGCGTTGGCCTCGCGGCCCACGTGATAGCCGACCCCGGCCGCGGCCAGGAGGTCGCCCTCGTAGGTGGCGTCGACGAACATCCGCCCGCGCCAGATCGCGCCGTCGAGCGTGGCGATCGAGACGATCCGCGCGCCCTCCTTCTTCACGCCGGCCTTCCGGTCGAGCCAGCGGTCGCGGTGGACGGGGATCTTATGCTCCCGCACGAGGTCCTCGAAGACCGCCTCCGCGGCATGGGGCTCGAAGATCCACTGGGTCCGGTGCTCGCCGTCGATGGCCGGCGTGCCCTGGCCCTTGTTGCCGTACTCGGCGGGCTTCTGCCAGGCCCAGGCCTCGGCTTTCTGATAGTGCAGGTAGAGGCGGTGGTAGACCTCGCGGGCGAGCCCGCCGATCACGGATTTGTCCCCGGTGTCGGTGAACCCGAGACCTCCGCTCGAGAGTCCGCCCAGGTGCCTGTCGGGGCAGACGATGACGGCGGTCTTGCCCATCTTCCGAGCCTGGACGGCGGCGATCACCCCGGCGGACGTGCCGCCGTAGACGACGAGGTCGACCGTCTCCTCCTGCGCCTCCGAAGCGGGGGATCCCGCGCATCCGGCCGCGATCGCGATCAGCAGTCCGAGCGAAATCCGCCTCATGGGGTCTCCTCCTTCAATCCCCGAGATTCTACGATGGGCGGGTGGTTTCGCCAGCCCCACGTTCAAACGCACGGGCGGTCGGGGCGTTAAACGCATAGGTCCCGCTTAAGGAGAGATCCATGGCATGCGCCCTCCTCGCGTTCCTCGCCTTCTCCCAGGACAAGGGCCTCGTCGACCTCAAGGCCACCGAGGTCGTGGAATGGATGGCCCGGCACGCCAAGCTGAAGTTCGTGGCGGGCGACGCGATCGGCCTCGCCCACAAGAAGATCGTGACGACGCCCGACGCGCTCGATCCCGCGCGGGCGTACGAAAACGGGCTCAAGATGCTCAAGAGCGCCGACCTGGCGGTGATCGCGAACCCCGAGACGCCGGGAGTGGTGGAGATCGTCCCGGCGCCCCTCGCCGGCAAGAAGGCGACGGTCGTGCACAGCTCCGTCGAGACGCTCCCCAAGGCGGACGAGTTCTGCACCCTCTCGCTGCGGCTCAAGCACGCGTCGCCGAGGGACGTGCAGGCGGCGCTCATCAACATCGCGAGCTTCCCGCAGAACGTGCTCTCTTCCGAGGCGTCCCAAAGCCTCATTCTCAGCGACTACGCCTCGAATCTCCGGAAGATGGGGGAGATCGCCCGGCAGCTGGACGTCGCGCCTCCTCCCGGTGCGTTCCGCATCGCGGTCACGGTCCTGGAGGGGAGCAAGGGGGGCGACCCGTCGGTGCCCGAGGCGTTCAAGGACCTCGACCTCCCCAAGGCGACGGGGCTTGTGCGGTTCAGGGTCGTGGGCGAGACTCTGGCGCTCTTCGAGGTCGCCACGGCCCGGGGCCCGTTCAAGGTCCCGACCGTGACGGAGGCGGTGCTCCGGATGTCGGGTCCGCCGCCGCTCCGGGTCGAAGTCGGGGGTTCGTCTCTGGGCCAGAAGGGGCCCTTCTTCGAGCGCTTCACGGTCCTCCTCGAGCGGCCCGACGCGCCGCTGGGGGTCCTGGCGCTCCAGACGCGCGTGGAGTTCCGCGGCGAGTCGTGGGTGCTGGTGGGGGTGACGCCCGGCGAGGGGCAGCTGGCGTCGTTCGTGGTCCTCGCGCGAGCGACGCCGGAGAAGTAGCGCGGCCGGCGTCAACCCGTCTTGGCGGGAGGCTCGGGCGGGGCGTCCGGCGGCGGCTGGCAGGCCTGTTTGAGGGCCTTCATCCGCTGCAGGTGGGCGGCCAGCCCCGAGCTTGACGTGAGCATCATGCCGATCACGAACGTGATCGCGCCGAGCCACGGGACCGGATTCTTCGCGTCCCCCCCGAAGCCGCCGGCGAAGACGAGCACCGCCGCCCCGATGAGGGAGACGATCCATCCCGTAATCCGGAGCTTGAGGGGGAGCGTCATGGCTTCTTGTATTTAGACGCCAGCCGGAGGCGGTTCTGTGCACGCTCCAGCGAAGTCCGGGCGCGCTCGCGGTCGATCGCCTTGTCGGCCGAGGCGAGGCGCTGCTTGGCGCGGTCGAGCGCCTTCTGGGCGCGGGCGGCGTCGATCCCGGCGCTCTCCTCGGCGCTCTCGGTGAGCAGGCTGGCCTTGCCGGGCGTGACCTCCATGAAGCCGCCGCCGGTCGCGAAGCGCTTCTCGCCGTGCTCGCCCCGGACCCGGATCTCGCCGGGCTGGAGCGTGCAAAGGAGCGGCGCGTGGCCGGCCAGGACGCCGAGGTAGCCGCGCTCGGCGGGGATCACCAGCGACTCCGCCTCCTCCGAGAAGACGAGCCTCTCAGGGGTGACGATCTCGACCTTGAACTTTTTTCCCATGGATCTTGAGCGCCTCCGAGAGCACCGTCAGAACGAAGTACAGCACCGCCATCCCGAGGACGATCAGCAGGCCGAAGTAGCTCTTCCGGACGATCATCAGCATCGCGGCCACGAGGATCCCGATGCCGAACAGGATCGTGCCGATGGAGTACTTCATCCCCGTCTAACCGCCCGCAATCTTCTTGGCCTTCTCGATCGCATCCTCGATGCCCCCCACCATGTAGAACGCCTGCTCGGGGAGGCTGTCGTGCTTTCCTTCGAGGATCTCCTTGAACGCGCGGATCGTCTCCTTGAGGGGGACGAACTTGCCCTTGGTCCCGGTGAACTGCTCGGCGACGAAGAACGGCTGGGAGAGCATCCTCTGGATGCGCCGCGCGCGGGCGACGACCCGCTTGTCCTCGTCGGAGAGTTCCTCCATGCCCAGGATTGCGATGATGTCCTGCAGGTCCTGGTAGCGCTGGAGGATGCGCTGCGAGTCGCGCGCGACCTTGTAGTGCTCCTCGCCCACCACCTTGGGTTCCAGGAGGCGCGAGGTCGATTTCAGCGGGTCGACCGCCGGGTAGATGCCGAGCTCCGTGATGCGCCGGTCGAGCACGATCGTGGCGTCGAGGTGCGAGAACGTGGTCGCCGGCGCGGGGTCGGTGATGTCGTCGGCCGGTACGTACACGGCCTGCACCGACGTGATCGATCCCTTCTTGGTCGAGGTGATCCGCTCCTGCAGCGCCGCCATCTCGCTGGCCAGCGTCGGCTGGTATCCGACCGCGCTCGGCATGCGGCCGAGCAGGGCCGACACCTCGGAGCCCGCCTGCACGAAGCGGAAGATGTTGTCGATGAAGAGGAGGACGTCCTGCCCCTCCTTGTCGCGGAAGTACTCGGCGAACGTGACGCCCGAGAGCGCCACCCGCAGGCGCGCCCCGGGGGGCTCGTTCATCTGGCCGAAGACCATCGCGGTCTTGTCGATGACGTGCATCTTCTTGCCGGAGGCGTCGGTGAAGCTGGCCTCCTTCATCTCGAGCCAGAGGTCGTTGCCCTCGCGCGTCCGCTCGCCGACCCCCGCGAAGACCGACACGCCGCTCGCCTCGACCGCGATGTTCCGGATCAGTTCCTGCACGGTGACGGTCTTCCCGACGCCCGCGCCTCCGAAGAGGCCGATCTTGCCGCCCTTCGGGAAGGGGCAGAGGAGGTCGACCACCTTGAGGCCCGTCTGGAAGACGCGCGGGGTCGGCTCCTGGTCGGTGAGCGGAGGGGGCGAGCGGTGGATCGGGTAGTAGTCCTCGCCTACCACGGGGGGACCGCCGTCGACCGGGTTGCCCAGCAGGTCCATCACGCGCCCGAGCGTCGACCGGCCGACGGGGACCTTGATCGGCGAGCCCGTATCCTCGACGGCCATGCCGCGGACCAGGCCTTCGGTGGGCATGAGCGCGACCGACCGCACCGTGTTGTTGCCGAGGTGGGACGCGACCTCGCAGGTGATGTTGATGTTCCGGCCGGCGTCCTTGATGGTCAGCGCGCTGTAGATCGGCGGCAGCGCCGTCTCGAACGAGACGTCCACGACCGGGCCGATGACCTGCGAGACCTTGCCCATGTTGGCCATGCGTTATCCCCTTAGTGCTTCCGCTCCACCGACGATGTCGAGGAGCTCTCTCGTGATGCCCGCCTGGCGGGCGTTGTTGTACAGGAGCGTGAGCGAGGAGATCATGTCCGTCGCGCTGTCGGTGGCGCTCCGCATCGCGTTCATGCGCGCGGCGTGCTCGCTCGACATCGACTCGAGGAGCAGGCGG
The DNA here is from genome assembly GCA_964604905.1 of uncultured Planctomycetales bacterium. Taxonomy (GTDB): domain Bacteria; phylum Planctomycetota; class MHYJ01; order MHYJ01; family JACPRB01; genus JACQFK01. The sequence continues at coordinate 1,714 of CAZSCC010000492.1, read as the reverse complement.
TGGAACGACACCTCGACGTAGCGCGGGATCAGCTTGTCGAGGATCCTCGAGGGCTCGGGCTCGAACTCGTACTCGTGGGAGAGCTTCGCGTCGGCCTTCGCCGGCTCGATCGGCAGGAACTTCACCTGGCCGGGCTTGAACGTCATCGCGTTCACGTAGCGCGTGAAGAGGAGGTGGACCTCGTCGACCTCGCCCGAGACGAAGAGGTCGACCAGCTGCCGGGTCATCGCCTTGATCTGGCCGAAGGGGATCTCGGTCGGCAGCTGGAGGTACTCGGCCTGGGGCGCGACGTTCTGCTTCCGGAACCACTCGGCCGATTTCTTTCCGACTGCGATCGCGACGTACGGTTGCTTCTGGTCGCCCAGGAACCTCTGGACGAAGCGCATCATGTTGGAGTTGTAGCTGCCGCAGAGGCCCTTGTCGGCCATGACGGCGACCACGGCGATCTTCCTCACCTTCTCGCGGGGCTGGAAGAGGGGGTAGTTCAGGTCCTTCACCTGGGCGGCGAGGCCCTGGAGGAACTCGCGGATCTTGTCCGAGTAGGGGCGCAGCTCCATGAGTCGCGCCTGGACCTTCTTGAGCTTGGCGGCGGCCACCATCTGCATCGCCCGCGTGATCTTCTTGATGTTGCCGACCGCGCGGATCTTGCGCTTGACCGACCTCGCCGACTGTACCGCAGGCATCCTGCTTTATCCCTTCTTGCCCACGAACTGCGCCTTGAACTCCGCGATCGCCCCCTTGAGCTGGGCTTCGGTCTCCGGCTCGAACTTCTTCGACTGCCGGATCTTCTCGCCGATGCCGGGATGGTTCTTGGCGAGATGCTCGAGGAAGCCCTTCTCGAAGGACTTCACCCGGTCGATGGGGATCTCGTCGAGCGAGCCCGACGTGCCCGCGTAGATCACCATGACCTGGGTCTCGAACGGCATGGGGATGAACTGGTCCTGCTTGAGGAGCTCGACCAGGCGCTCGCCGCGGGTCAGCTGGTCGCGCGTGTTCTTGTCGAGGTCGCTCGCGAACTGGGCGAAAGCGGCCAGCTCGCGGAACTGGGCGAGGTCGAGGCGCAGCTTGCCGGCCACCTTCTTCATCGCGCCCGTCTGGGCGTTGCCGCCGACGCGCGAGACGCTGATGCCGACGTTGATGGCGGGACGGACGCCTGCATTGAAGAGGTCGGGCTCGAGGTAGATCTGGCCGTCCGTGATCGAGATCACGTTGGTCGGGATGTAGGCCGAGACGTCGCCCAGCTGCGTCTCGATGATCGGGATCGACGTGAGCGAGCCGGCGCCCAGGGAGTCGTTGAGCTTGCAGGCCCGCTCGAGGAGGCGCGAGTGGAGGTTGAAGACGTCGCCCGGGTAGGCCTCGCGGCCGGGCGGGCGGCGCAGCAGGAGCGACATCTGCCGGTACGCCCAGGCGTGCTTGGTCAGGTCGTCGTAGACCACGAACGCGTGGCCCTTGTTGTCGCGCACGTCCTCGCCGATCGCGGTGCCGGAGTACGGGGCCATGAACTGGAGGGGGGCCGGGTCTTCCGCGGTCGCCGCGACCACGCAGGTGTACTCCATGGCCCCGTTCTTCGTGAGGGTGTCCACGACGTTCGCGATGGTCGAGGCCTTCTGGCCGATCGCGACGTAGATGCAGACCACTCCCTGGCCCTTCTGGTTGATGATCGCGTCCAGGCAGAGGGCGGTCTTGCCGGTCTGGCGGTCGCCCAGGATCAGTT
>CAZSCC010000491.1:0-17003 GCA_964604905.1 uncultured Planctomycetales bacterium | reverse complement strand
CCGGGACACGCGACGAAGTGGCGCGACACGGTCACCCCGCACTCGGGACACGCCGCCTTCGTCTCCCGTACGTCGGTGACGACCCGAAGCAGTTCCTGCGGCGGGCGCTCAAGCTGATGTCGCACGAGGCGGGCCACATCCTCTCGATCGAGCACTGCACGGCCTACCGCTGCGTCATGCAGGGCTCCAACTCGCTCCAGGAGAGCGACCGCCACCCCCTCCCCCTCTGCCCCATCGACCTCCGGAAGCTCCAGTGGAATACGAACTTCGATGCTAAGGAGCGCGCCGGCCGCCTCTTTACTTTCTATAAAGAGACCGGGGTGGCCCCGTAAATTCTTATGTACTCGCGCCGGGACGAGGGGCATAATTTATCGGCAGTGATCCGCGTCCACGACGCGGGAGCGGGGCGGGTGATGTACAGTAGAAAGACAGCCTGAACGGGATCTATGGGACGCGAGATCGTCTATTGCTTCAAGTGCCAGTCGCGCCTCAACGGCGACGACTTCGAGAGCGGAAAGGCCTACCGGGTCGGCGACAAGGCCACCTGCAGCGAATGCGTCTTCGACGTCGTGGCCGACCTGCCCGCCGAAGAGCAGGAGGCGATCCTCAACCCGCCCAAGAAGAAGCCCTCCTCCACCCAGATGAAGGCGACCTCCGGCGCCGGCACCCAGATGCGCCGCACGGGCTCGATCCCCACCACGACGCGGACCGGCTCCACCGGCAAGATCCCCGTCAGCTCCGGCACGCGCTCGATCCCGAAAAAGGGCGCCACCCGCTCCATCCCGAAGGCCGACCCCCCTCCCGAGGAGGAGGGCGACGAGGATCCGTCCCGGAAGAAGAAGAAGATCCTCCTCATCGCGGGCGGCGGCGGGCTCCTCGTGATCGCCATCGTCCTCCTCGCGATCGCCTTCTCGGACTCCAGCCCCAAGAAGGGCGCGACCGAGGAGGAGCCCCTCGTCAAGGCGCCCTCCACGACCAAGAAGGGCGCGCCCGACGCCGGCATGCCCCAGGCGGTCAAGACCGTGATCATGAACGCCCTCGACTTCGCCAAGAACGCCCCCGCCGACCTCGCCGGCCAGTGGAAGAAATGGAAGGAGGCCGAGGAGACCTGCAAGGGCACCAAGTTCGAAAGCGAGCCGGGCCACGAGCTGGCCAAACTCAAGACCGCCATCGAGAAGGAGTTCGCCGCGCTCGACAAGCAGAACGAGGAATCCCTCAAGGCCGAGTGGCCGCCCTACAAGAAGATCCTCGACGCCTGGACTGAACTCAAGAACAGGTACGACCTCGACGAGCTCCGAGTCACCCCCGAGAGCAGGATCACCCAGATCCAGGGGATGTTCGAAGAGCGCTTCAACCGCACCAAGCGGGACGTCCGCGTCTGCCTCGACAGCAAGGACCTCGAAAAAAAGAGCCAGATCGTCGTCGCCTCCAACGGCTGGGGGTTCCCCGACAAGACCGCCGAGCTCGACACGCTCACGCTGGAGGCCGACGCCCCCGTCAACCCGAACGTCAAGGCGCCCGACACCAAGGCGCCCGTGGCCAAACCCCTCTCGCCGGAGATGAAGGCCTTCATGCCCAAGTGGAACGACGCCATCCTCCCCGCCTTCACCCGCGACTTCGACACCGCCGTTTCGAACCTCAACAAGGCCGCCCGCGACAGCGATTCGACCGAGGTGAAGAAGACGGTGGCCGACGACGTCGAGGACCTGGCGAAGATCGCCAAGCTGATCGAGGAGGCGAAGAAGGCGGCGGCGGCGGTCAAGAGGCTCTCGACCGCGACCTTCGAGTTCCAGGACGGCCCCGCCGAGTGGAAGAAGGTGACCGGGAAGGTCATGAAGGTCGACGCGCAGCGGATCGAGCTCGCGACCGACAACAAAGAGAAGCCCCGGGTCTTCGTCGAGTTCAGCGACCTGAGCTCGGCGGCGCTCTCGGAGCACGCGAAGAAGGACGCCGCCTCGGACCGCCTGGCCGCGATGCTCTGCCTCCTCGAGGGCAACGTCGAGGCCGCGACGAAGATCGTCAAGCAGGCCTCCAAGATCCCCGACCGCTTCTGGCAGATCGCGAAGGAGATCCGCGAGAAGGCGAGCAAGCTTTCGTCGCGCGAGTTCGAGGCACGCAACCTCTTCCACGCGGCCGAGCTGGCCTGGCGCGAGATCCGCACGCGGGGCGAGGCGCTCGACAAGTACAAGCTCCTCTCGGGAGACTACTCGGGGACCGCGTACATCCGCCGGAACCAGGGGGCCATCGCGAGCCGCGCCGAGGTGGGCCGGGAATACGTCTTCCTCCCGGCGGACCTGAGGACGCCCGGCGCGATGAACACCTTCAAGCTCAGCCGGAAGTACGCGCCCAAGGCGGAGCAGGCGATCGTCACGAACAAGGAGATCGACTTCCAGGCCTGCGTCGAGAACTACGTTCAGATCGAGTTCTACGCCCTGCCCAACACGAACTACCGCTGCTGGCTCTACGTGGGCGGCTGCTGCGTGGAGACCATGTCCTTCTACTACCAGATGAGCGAGGGCAAGGTCTCGGACAAGGGCAAGGAGAAGTCGATCGAGCCGGGCGGCCGCGCGATCGACACCTTCATCCCCGGGATCGTGTCGTTCCCCAAGGAGCACGCCAAGCACAAGCCCAAGGACCCGAAGGCCGCCCATCCCAAGGAGCCCACGCGCTGGGAGTGGGTGGAACTCCGGCTGCCCAAGCCCTACGCCGCGCCGGGCGCGAAGGAGATCCGCCTCTTCACCGAACAGCCGGGCTTCGGGATCGCCTACTGTCTGATCAGCTCGACCCGGCCGACCGCGCCCGACGCGAAGGTGAAGGCCGAACTGGACAAGGAGCTCTCCGCCACCCCTCAGGCGCCGGCCGTCAAGGGCACGCCCGAACCGAAGGAGTGGCTCGCGATCGGCCCCTTCCCCGAGCCGCTCGCCACCTCCCAGGGCCCGGAGACCGAGATCAATCTCGTCAAGGACTTGAAAGGCAAGAGCGCCCAGGTGAAGTGGAAGACCGTCAACGCGACGGTGAACGGCCAGGAGGCGGTCTTCGAGTGGGACAAGAACGGCCAGTTCAGCCCCAAGGACAACGTCTCGATCTACGCGCTCATCCACGTGAAGGCGCCCGCGGCGACGGCCGGCCAGCTCTTCCTCGGCCACGACGACGGGTGCCGGGTCTGGCTCCGCGGCAACCTGGTCCACAACCTCAACACGGGCGGCGCGGTCAAGTCCGGCGAGCACAAGGTGAAGGTCCAGCTCGACGAGGGGTGGAACCGCATCCTCGTCAAGGTCCGCAACGCCACCGGCCCCTTCGGCTTCGCGATGAAGATCGTCGACGCCGCCGGCAAGGAGATCCCCGGCCTCGAGTACAACGCCTTCGGCGACGAACTCGAGAACAACTGAGCGCCCGAATCAAGCATCCAGAATCACGGGCAGAGCGACGGGGGGCCGTTCAAACTTTAAGCGTCCGCACCCGTTCCCGTCGTATAATGCCGCCCGAACGTGGGAAAAGAGATCGTCTATTGCCAGGGGTGCGGGACCAACCTTCGAGAGGCCGATTTCGAGGAAGGCCGCGCCCACCGGATGGAGAACCGGCCCTTCTGCGTCGAGTGCAAGCCCGCTCCGAGCCCGAAGGTCGAGACCCCCCGCCCCCGGAAGAGCTCCACCGGACGCATCCCCATCTCCACGCCGTCCGCAGCCCGGCGCCCCGCCCCGGCGAGGGCCGCCAAGACCCGGAACCTCCCGCTCCTCATCGGGGGTGCCGTCGTGGCCCTGGTCGTCCTCATGCTCCTCATCGTCATGGCCTCCCGCGGCGGCCGGCCGCGACCCCCGGCCTCCTCCGCGCCGGAGAAAGAGACCGCCCCTGCCGCCGTCACCGCGCCGACGGACGACCGCAGCGACACCTGGCTCGCGCAGATCCGTGAGATCCTCCGGGGCGACACGCTCTTCATGCGCCGGACGGAGCTGGTCCGGCGGATGGAAGACGCCCGAAAGGACGCGGGGGCGCGCGCCGGAGAGTTCGATCGGGTCCGCGGCGAGTACGACCGGTCCTACGAGGAGGCCGCCCGGCGCCTCGCCGACTTCGCGCGAGCCGAGGCCGAACGGCTCGCCGCGCAGAAGAGGCTCGACGACGCGATCCGCAAGTGCGACGACTACCTGGAGTCGTTCGGCCCCACCGTGCCCGCCGAGACGATCCGCCGGCTCCGCCAGGACCTCGACAGGCGGCGCAACCCCTGATCCGCCGTCCCCGTTGTGCTACAATCGATCCCTGATCGGGGACGGTATGGGCAAGGGAATCGTCTACTGCCAGGACTGCGGGAAAAGTCTGCGCGAAGACATGTTCGCGCGCGGCCAGGCCCACACCGTCGACGACCGCCCCTACTGCACCGCCTGCCGGCCGCCCGACCCGACGCCGCCGACGGGGACCTACCCCAAGGTCGCCAAGCGGCGGACGTCGCAGGCCCTCCCCGCCCTCCCCCCGGCCCGGGGGAACCCGCAGCTCCCGATCCTGATCGGCGGCGCGCTCGCCGCCGTCGGCTTCATCGTCCTCCTCGTCGTCCTCCTCTCGGGCGGCAAGGAGCCCGCGCCCGAAGCCCCGCCCGAGCCGCCCGCGGCCCGCCGGGACCCGGCCAGCGAGGCGTTCGAGCCGCTCCGGAAGTTCGCGACCGACTCCCAGGACCCCGACGCGATCCTGCTCCGCTGCGACGAAGCCCGGGAGAAGCTGCGGGGGACGCCCTACCTGGCCAAGCTCGAGGCGATCGAGAAGCGGGCCCTCGAGAGGAAGGCCGGCCGGCAGAAGTCCGACTCGCTCGACGCCTTCTTGCGTCAGATCCGTTCGCTGGCCGACGACGACCGCGAGTTCCGAAAGAGGATCGAGGTAGAGGGCATGCTCGACTCGGCGAAGCGGATCGCCGGGAATCGCGAGCCGGAAGTCGACGCGCTCCGCGCGGAGCTCCGGGGCCGCTTCGAGGCCGCGGCGCGGAAGGCGCTGGGCGAGGCGAAGGCGCGCGTGACGCGGCTCCGCGACGAGGAGAAGTTCGCCGATGCCCTGGCCGCGATCGACCAGGTCCCCGCCGCGTTCCTCGCGACGGCCGAAGGGGCCCCGCTCGCCGCGCTCCGGCCGGAGATGGAGGGCAAGGCCGAAGAGCAGGAGAAGGCCGCTCGAGTCTGGCTTGAGGGCGAGGACCTGAAGGTCCTCCAGAGCTCCGGCACCGTGCAGCAGCAGGACCTGAAGAAGTTCCCCGGCTTCAGCAACGGCATCCAGCTCTGGTGGCGCGAGACGAAGCCGGGGGCCGTCCTCCGACTCGAGTTCCCCTCGAAGGTCGGCGGCCGGCGGAAGCTCGCGCTCGCCCTGACGAAGGCGCCCGACTACGGAATCGTGCGCCTCTCGGTGAACGGCGCCGTGGTCGCGGAGTCGGTGGACCTCTACCACTCGTCGGGCGTGGTCCCCTCCGGAGAGTTCCCCTTCGAGATCGACCTGCGGAAGGGCCCCAACGAACTCAAGGTCGAGATCACCGGGAGCAATCCCGCCGCGAAGCCGGCGAACCACATGTTCGGCATCGACTACCTCCGGATCGAATAATGGGACGCGAGATCGTGTACTGCGGCGACTGCGGTCGCCGCCTGAACGAGGACGAGTTCGACCGCGGCCGCGCCCACTTCGTCGAGAACCGGCCCTTCTGCACCGACTGCAGGGCTCCGGCCTTCGTGCCGAAGAAGAAGCACTCGACGACCCACATCCCGCTGCCGCCCCAGACCCCCCGCCGGGCGATGCAGATCGCGGGCGGCGAGCCGGCCCGAAAGCCCTCGTCGCGCGCGCCCCTCGCCATCGGCCTTTCTCTCGGAGCCGTGGCCCTGGTCGCGATCGTCGCCCTGGCCACCGGCGGCGGTCGGAACGTCCCTCCCGCCCCGAAGGAATCGCCGAAGGCCGCCGTCGCGGACGACCTCCTCCCGCTGATCCAGGACCTCGAGAAGTTCGCGGCCTCGGGCGCCGAGCCCGAAGCCGTCCTCACGCGGTGCGACCGCGAGCGCACCCGCCTCCGCGGATCGAAGCATCAGGAGCGCTTCATGAAGGTCGAGACCGCCGCGAAGGATAAGAAGGCCTCGCGCGACCAGGCGTCGCAGTTCGAATTCGCGATCGCGGACATCCGGAAGGTCATCGCAAGCGACGCCGACTTCCTGCGCCGGGACGAGACGCTCGACCGCCTGAAGAAGGCGCGCGAGTTCGCGGGGCCCCGGCTGACGGAGGTCGACCGGATCCTCGCGGACTACGCCGCCTCCTTTGAGAAGCGCCAGCGAGCCCCGAAGCCGGTCGCGCTCACGGCCCCGGAGGCGACCCGGAAGGGGAAGAACCTCCATCTCAAGGGCGACTACCTGGGCAACTGGAAGACCGCGCAGGACTGGGCGGAATGGACCTTCGACGCGGCCGCCGGGACGTACCGCGTGGAGATCCTGCTCGCCTGCGCGAAGGACTCCGGCGGCGAATTCCTCGTCCTGGCCGGGGCGGGCCCGCTGAAGGGGGGTGTCTCGACGACCGGCGACTGGAAGACGTATCAGACGGTCCAGGCCGGGACGCTCGTCCTCCCCCAGGGGCGGGTCACGCTCTCGGTGAAGGCCGCGAGCGTCAAGGGCGGCGGGCTCATGAACCTGCGGAGCGTGACGCTGACGCCGCTGCCCTAGATGACGCGCTGGTAGCGGTCGAGCGGAAGCTCCCAGACGCGCACGCCGCAGTAGCGGTTCCCTTCCGGGCAATACGGCTTCGCCCCCGCGGTCTTCCGGAGCCCGCACGGCGCGACCAGGTGTCGGGCGATCGTCGGATGGATCTCCGCGACCTGCCGGACCTCCTCCACGCAGCAGCGCCAGATCTCCTCCTGCGCGAGGTAGCACAGGCGCGTCGTCCACTTGTGGTGGAGATGCATGAGGTCGCCCGACTCCTCGAAGCGGATCGGGAAGGCGTTCGGGAGGAGGTACTGCGCCGACTCCCACGGGACGCCCATCTCGCGGAGCCGCGCGATCGCCTTCCAGACGCGATTCATCAGCTTCTCGACCGTCTCGGCCACGGCGGCGTTCCGCTCCATGACGGACGGGAGGATGTAGTCGGGCCGGTCGGCCACGAACTGCGCGGCGAGGATGGGCCGCGACCCGGGGACCATGCGGTGGCGCTGGTCCTGCGAGTCGGCCGTGTGCGTGATCTTCTTGCGGAACGTGTAGTGCGGGTGGTTCATCGCGCGCGAGAGTTTGGAGAGCGTGGTCAGGACGAGCGATTCGCCCAGGATGCGGTTCTTCGACGGGTTCATGACCATATCGATCGCGTCCGCGTCGGCCAGCTCGGCGGCGCCGAGGCCCAGCATCGAGCGGACCGACTGGGCCATGACCGGCTCGGCGTTGGCCTTCCAGTCGACGAGCTTCGAGCGGAGCGGGCCGAGGCCGGCGTCGAACTCCCGGACGAACCGCTCGCCGCGGTCGGTCCCGAGCTCCTTCCGCGTGTGGCTGAACATCCTGAACTCGAGCGTCTCCTCGAGGGGCACGGGGTCGTCTACCTTGCGGAAGAAGAGCGGGTCGGCGGCGGCGACGGCGGCGACCATCTTCTCGACGACGATCTTCGTCTCCTGGGGCGTGTCGAACTGGGCACAGAGCTTGCGGTACCGGTGGAGGGTGATGCCGGAGATCGTATGGTAGAGGTGCGCGTGGGTCGCGACGGGGAGCACGTAGCGGGCGGCCTCGAGGACGCGCTTGTGGATGCTTCCCTCCCACTTCTCCTTCTGCTTACGGCGCCCCGGATAGAGCTTGAAGTACTCGTCCTCGATGTCGGGGCCCAGGAGATCGATGAGGGTGAAGTACGCCTTCATCATGCGGTCGACGGTGTCGGTGTAGAGCTCGCGCGCCTCGCCCTCGAGCGGCGGAGTGGCGAAGTTCTGGCGCTTGACCTCGACGTACCGCTGGCTCACCTGCTCGGAGTTGTAGAACGGATGCGCGTGGAGGAAGCTCCAGATGAACTGCCGGGAGACCCGGCGGAGGGCGAAGATGAAGGTCGGGTGCTGGATCGTGGTGTGGTGGCCCGCATCGTAGATGCCGTCGTAGATGCGGTCGCGGATCTCGCGGGCCTTGTCGTCGCGGTCGACGTCCTGGGGGGTGACGACCTTGGACGAGTAGCAGGTCTTGGCGGCGGCGACGATCGTATTGTAGGGGTCGCGGGGAGCGCCGAGGAGCTCGACGTCGGGCTCGGGGTCGAAGGTCACGAGGGCGGAGTATAGCAGGATGAATCAGCAAAGACCACACAGGGCGGCCTCCCGGGATTCTACGATGGGTTTTCAGGGGTCACGCGCCGCTCCCCTCCAGGTACGGCGGAGGCGACCGCGCGCTTCACCGGCTCGCCCCGGGAATCGGGTCCGCGGGAATCGCGCTCCGGCTCCGGCCGAAATCCTGTGCTGAGGATCCCTTTCTTCTTTGTGTTCGGGGCGCCGTTGTGGTGAACTCTCCGCCATGCTGCTGATCGAGCTGTCGATGTCGCCGATGGACAAAGGCGTGTCGGTGTCGGACTGGGTGGCGCGGTCGCTCGGGATCATCGACCGGAGCGGCCTGGACTACCGGCTGGGACCGATGGGCACCTGCATCGAGGGGGAATGGGACGAGGTGATGGCGGTCGTCACGAAATGCTGGAAGGCGATGTCCAAGGATTGCGCCCGGATCACGTTCTCGGTCAAGGGCGACTGGCGCAAAGGCGCGAAGGGACGGCTCGTCGCGAAGGTGGCGGCGGTCGAACATAAGGTCGGAAGGAAGCTGCGGACATGAGCGATGCGTGCGCGTGCGGAACGAAGCGGTCGGTGCTGCTCCACGTCAGCCTGACGCGGGACGAGCTGCCCTGCGGAAAATGCGGGAACGGCATCCCGGTCGACTCCATCAAGGCGCCGCGCGAAGTGGCGCACCTGCTGCGCCGCTGGGTGGACCAGGCGTTCGCGATCGAGACCCTCTGGTTCGCGAGCGGCGAGTACGAAGACTGGGCGAAGGGCGAGCTGGACTCCGCGAAGAGCCGCATCACGCAGCTCGGCCTCCAGGTGGCGCAGAAGATGACGCCGTCGCAGGAGACCTGGCTCTACACGGCCCCCCACGCGGGGGCGCGCCAGGCGGTGGACAAGTACCTCGACCATTGCCCGGCCTGCAAGGACCCCACGCAGAAGACGGACCTGATCGCGAAGTACGGACTCGGCTGCAAGAAGTGCCGGGTGGCGGGAAGCGCCGAATAGCTCAGCTGTGGGCGGCCGCGGCGTGGGCGGCATTGGCGGCCACCATGTCGCGCAGCTCCTTGGGCTCGATCGCCTTCGCATAGGGGGCGTGGGAGAGCACCCAGCGGGCCACGTCGGGCAGGCCCTGCACCGTCATCTTGAGCAGGACCTTTCCGCCCGGACGGGGCTCGATCCGCTGCGTGGGGTGCCACTCGCGCTCCAGGACCGTCCGCGCCGCCTCCTTGGCGAACTCGATCTTGACCTGCACCTGCTCGCCCTCGGAAAACATGCCGAAGCTGCGGCCGAGATAATCCTCCGGGTCGAAGTCCTTGGGGCGCTCGAAGGTGGCGTTCGACGGCTTGATCGAGAGGACCCGGTCGACGCGGAGCGTGCGGACGGCCTGCCGGAGGTCGCTCCAGCCGATCGTGTAGAGCTCGCCGCCGTAGTAGGCGATGCAGTAGGGCGAGAAGGCGTAGGACTTCGACTTGTCGTCGCTCGCGCGGTAGGTCAGCTCGACCTTCTTGTGCTCGAGGCAGGCCCGCGAGAGCGCGCTCACGGTGGCCGCGTGGCGGCGGTAGTCCTTGGACGGGGTCATCTTGGCCACGTGGGTGAAGACGAGGTCGCCCAGGTACTCGCGCTCGTCCTCGGGGAAGGTCGCCTCGATCTTGGCGACGAGGAGCTCGATGCCGTCGCGGAGCGGAGTCCCGCGGAAGGGCTGGAGCAGGTTCATGCAGAAGTAGAGCGAGAGGAGCTCGCTCTCGGTGTAGGGCTTGTCGGGGGCCTTCCGCATCCCCGGGGGAAAGCGCCACTTCTTCGAGAACCCCCCGCCGCCCCCTTCCTTGACGAAGCGGTAGCCCGCGTCCTCGATCATCTCCAGGTCGCGGTAGAGCGTGCGTCGCCGGACGGTCATCTCGCGACAGAGTTCGTTGATCGTGAGGCCGAAGCGCGAGTGCTCGAAGAGCTTGATGAGCTTCAGGATCCTCAGCAGCTGGCGGCCCCGTTCCTTGCGGCGCATGGCTCTCCTCCCCGTGACACGTTAGGTCACACCAGTGTAGCCCCGCCGGCCCGGTCAGCGCAAGCGCAAGACGGCCTCCGGCGGGATCTTGAGCCGCCGGATCTCCGGCTCGATCTCGCGGTAGAAGCGGCGGGCGTCGAGCCCGTATCCGGCGGTGCGACGGAGGCCCTCCCGCTCGCGGGCCCAGTAGTCGTTGAAGAGCCGCATCGCGCCTTCGCGGACGTACTTTCCGATCATCGAGGCGAGCGCGACCAGTTCGTGCCGGTCCTCCGCGTCCTGGAGGAATTCGATGGTCGCCCCCGGGAGCTCGTAGGCCGACCTCCTCCGGGTCTCCTCGACCACCCTGACGGTCGGCGAGACGAGCTGTTGGAGACCGCGGAGGTAGTAGCACCGGCCGCCTTGCTTCCCCACGACGAAGCGGATCGGGCCCTCGTGGGCGGCGCGGACGCGGTTGATCAGGCCCGCGGTGATCTCGAAAAGGAAGTCCGACTTGTTCCGCTCGCGAGTGGCGGCGTTGAACTCGGCGGGTTCGACCAGGCGGGCGAACGCGCCCTCGAGTCCGGGGGCGGGCGGGACCGAGGGCAGGACGAGGGGGTCGCGGTACCACGGCGCATCCGGGAGTGGCGTCTCGAGCTTCCGGAGCAGTTCGGCGAACGTCGCGGCTGGGACGAATCCGAGGACGGCCGGCTCGAGGGAGCCGACGCCGCGGGCCTGGGAAAAGACTTTTTTCGAGTCGGCGATGCGGAGGGAGGTCTTGAGCGGGCCGCGGGCGAGAGCGGCCGCGACGACGAGCGGGCCGAGCGAGGGGCCGTACCCGACCTCGTCGATGCCGACCGTGAGGGCCACGGAGGGAGATTGTAGCGTCGGCGGCCGCGCTACTCCAGCGGCACGACGCGGACCCAGACCTCCTTCTTGGTCCGCTGGTTGTGCACGCCCACCACCGCCGCGGTGAGCTCCGTGGGCGAGATCCGGAGGGGAGAGGCGAACTCGTTGAGCGTCACGGGGAGGGTGCGCTCTCCGATCCCGAGCGTCACCTTTCCCGCGCGGGTCCCGACGAACCCGAACCTCTGGGTGTGGTCGAGATAGAAGAGGTCGCTGACGGCATCGAACGGACCGAACCGTTTGGCATCGATCTGGACGAACACTCCCAGGGGCTCCTCGAACGTGACCATCCGCCGCTTCCCCTGAGGCCCCGCCAGGAGGCGCCGGACGTGTCCCTTCATCTCCTCGTACTCCACTTCCCCGGAAGGCGAGATCCAGGCGATGACACTCCCGGTCTCGGTCCTCGACGCGCCCACGACCCGCCCGCCCGCGAAGTCGAAGTTGAAGATCGGGCGGGAGAGCACGCGGTCCTGCCGCTTCCCGGCCACGACGATGCGGCCCCGCATCGGCTTGTCCGCGACGGCCTCGTCCCGCCACATCTCGACATAGACCGGGGTCCCGTCGTCGAAGACGCGGACGGCGGCCACCTCGGCCTCGCCGGCGATCGGGGCCCCGCCGATCCAGCCGCGGAATCTTTCCCCTTCGCGGGTGACGTACGCGACGTGCTTCCCCTTGGGGCTCAGATGGAGGCCCGTGTTGACCTGATCACAGACGACCCCCGGGACTCCGTTGAGGACGACGCGGAATTTCCGGTCCGGCTGGCGTTCCACCCAGGAGACGAGGGACCCGTCCGGGGAGGCGACGATCTGGACGGGGACGTTCTCGAGGGGGAAGCTCTTCCCCGCGGCGTGGAGTTGCCCTTTCCCCGCCGAGCGGGTCCGGTAGGTGGGTTCGTCGTTTGCCCGTCCGAGGATCTCGATCTCCTCGTACGGGCCTTCGCGCTTCCCGTCGTAAGAGAAGAACAGCCCTCCCTCGGCTCGCACGGCCAGCGCGAGCAGCGTTCCCTTCCGGTACAGTCCGGCGTCCCAGACCTCGCCGGCCGACGCGTCCTCCTTCCCTCCCACCAGCAGGCGGCGCCGCGCGCCGGCGTCGTCGACCTTGGCCAGGACCACGCTCTGCCCCTCGGGCATCTTCCACCCGACGAACCGGAACGCCTTCTTCTCCAGGGTCCCGTTCTCGAGGGCGAGTTCCAGCTTCTCGCCCAGCCGATAGGCGCAGACCATCCGGTCGAACGTGGGAGAGGCGTAGATCGTCCGTTCGGTATCGGGAGGCCGCCGCGCGTCGACTTCTCCCAGGACGGCCTCCTTGGCCTCGTCCTGGAATCGCGGGGAAAGCAGGAGGAATCCCGCCAGCGCCGCCCACACCCCACCCATCCCGCGTCCCCTTTCCGAATCGACTCCGCAGCTTATACGGCTACCGGATCACCTTGGGTGATACGAAGATCAGGAGCTCGGAGGTCAGCCCGATCTTGCTCTGCTGGGCCGTCGCCAGGTTCACGATCGGCATGTCCTTCAGGATCGGCAGACCCCTCAGGCTGTCCCGCGAGTGTTCCGCGTAGAGACCGCCGATCGTGAGGACGTCCCCGTTCTTGAGGCGCACGGTGCTCTTGACGGTCCGGCGGCTGATCACCGGGAGGCTCCCCGACGCATCGGCGGTCACGCCGACGACGTCGGACACCTCGGGCTCGAGGATGAGCTCGATCTCGTCGTTCCGCGTCACCGTCGGGGTCACCTTCAGAATCGTTCCGGACTTGATGATCTCGAGGTTGGTCTGGAAGAAGGTGACGCCGGGGCGCGTGATGAGGACGTAGTTCTCCACCTGGGAGCGGATCTCCGCCGTCGTCCCGCTCGAGGTCACGATCTTCGGATGGGAGCGGACCGTCGCCAGGTTCTTCACCTCCAGCATGTTGAACGTCAGCGCCAGTTGCGAGATGAGGTCGAGCTGGTTGAGCTTGGGAACGGTCTGATTCCCCGGGGTGATCTGGTGGGAGAAGGTCGACTCCAGCTTGCCGTATTCGAGGCCGAGGTCGGTGTTGTTCCCGAACTTCGTCTCCACGACCAGCACTTCGATCATGACCTGGACCGGCGGGCGGTCGATGGCCCGGACGTCGGCTTCGAGCCGGTCGAGGATGGCGCTGGGGCCGGTGAGGACGAGCTTGTTGGTGCCCTCCGCGAACGTGGCGAAGTTCTGATAGGCCTTGCCCAGGCTGGCGGCCACCTGCTTCGGAGGGAGATACGTCGGGATGACCCGGGAAGTGGTCAGCAGGGAGTAGCTGGGGCTGTTCGGATCCAAGGTTCCCACATAGTAGGCGAACCCGTCCGTGGAGTAGGCGTACCCGCCGGCGAAGACCACGAGCCGAAGGGCCGACTCGAACGGGATGTCCTTCAAGTCGAGCGTCACGTTCCCCGCGACGCCCTGGTCGACGACGACGGGAATCTTCGACTGGGTGGAGATCTCGAAGAGGGCGTCGCGGATGCCGAGGTCCACGAACGCGGCCGAGACCTTGGGCTGCTTGGCCAAGCGCTGTTGCTCGGCCTGGGCGCGCTCCTGGAGGACCTTCTCCCAGCCCAGCAGGTCCGGGTCGGGGTCCTTATCGTTCTTCAGGATGGGCGACCGGGCGCGCGCGAGGAAGTCCTCCCAGGCCCTGTTCTGGGGGGCATCCGGGACCGTTCCGCATCCCAGGGGCAGCATCGCCGCCACCGCCAGGAGGAGCGGTCGTGAGCGCCGGATCGCCGCATAGAGTCTCATTGTCTTATCCTTGCCCAAAGTCCTACATCCCCCTATCGGCCGGATCGGGGAGACAGGCGCAACGGAGCTGCGGGGGAGCGCGTCCCTTCTACGGCTTCTTCGTCGGGTCTTCCCCCAGCAACTCCGGTGGAAGCGGGGTCGAGGCTCCCGCGGGAGCGGCAGGAGCGGCCGTCGGATCCGGCTTCGGAGCGGTCCCCGGGGCGTAGACCGAGACCTTGAATTCCCGGAACGCCGGCTTCTCCGAACCCTCCTCGAGCGAATACCGGATCATGATGTCACGTCTCGGGTTCTCGCCCGGGGGGGCCCGGAGGGCCATCTTTACCTTGGACGTCCGTCCGGGCTCCAGCCGGCTGGTGGCGGGAAAGAAGCCCAGCCCCGTCGTCTCGGAGGAGAATCTCACCTCCACCGGATTGAACCCGCGGTTCTTGAACTCGAAGATGGGGTACTGGATTCCCCCGGGGGGGAGTTCCACGATAAACGGGGAAGGCGAAACGAGCACGTCGTCCAGGGGCGGCACCGGTTTCGCGTCGCTCTCCTGGACTTCGAAGGGAACCATCCTGACGGTCCGAATATTCTTCTTCCCGTAGAGCCCGAACAACTCCGCCACGTACTTTCCCCTCGGGAGCCTCCGGTTGCCCTGCCCCTTGAAATCGCGGAGCGTCTCCGGGAGCAGGAAGACGTGGCCGTCCGGCGCACCGTTGGCCCCGAAGAGGGGGAAGCGGTCCACGACCTTGTTCTCCGTGTCGCGGACGATGCAGGCCATCCGCGCCCCCACCGCCACCGTGCTCAGATTGTGGAGGGTCCCCCCGATGTCCGGGATCGCCCCCTGCAAGATGACCGACGGATCGATGACCTCGGCCGCGACTTTCGGGTTGGCTCCCTTGACCCGGAGCACGATCAGGACAAGCCCCGTCGCCTCGATCTGGACCTCGGCGCCCGGCTGGGCGACCCGATTGCGGCCGCGGTCCACGACCCGCAGCCCGAGGTAGAATTCACCCGGCGGCGTGCCTCCCGGCGCGAGAACGGGGACGTCCAAGACGACCTCGCGCCCCTGGGCCACGGAGATCTCGTTGGACCGCAGCTTGCACCATTCCCGGGCCGAGTACTTCCTCTTTTCCTTGATGTCTCCGAAGACGAACTGGCCCTTCCGGTCGATCCAGAAGTCCACCGGCTCCAGACCCACCTTCTCGAAGGCCTGGGTCCCCTTGAACTGGAGCTTGAGGACATCGTTGACCCCCGCGGAAATCTCCTTGACGAGAAAGGCGGGGGTGACTTCGACGCCTTCCGAGCGGGAGGGGGGGAGAAGGCACAGGGCTCCCAAGGCCATCGCGGCGAGGGCCCACCGGCGGATACTCATGACCGGACTCCTTAGGGGGATATTAGCAAGCGAGGACCCGTCCCGGCAAGGCCGGAACGGGTCCTCGCGGAAACTGTCCTAGGACTAGGTCCCGCTGGGCAGACCGAACGCGTTGAACCAGCTGGACGGAATCGGCGGGCACACCATCGGGATCACGCCGACGGTGAACGTGATCTTGGCCGAGTAGCAGCCGTCGTCATCCGCGAGGGTCTGAAGCCCGTTGGGGAAGACCCGGATGTGGACCGTGTAGCCGCCGTTGTGGGACTCGACCTCGACGCAGTCCTTGTTGCTGGGCACGGTGTACCCGTTGCCCTGGCCCAGGAGGATCTGGGGGTACTTGTCGAGCTTCAGGGGGTTCCCGCCGGCACCGGGGTTGTTGTCGGTGAGCCCGATGCACACGCACGACCCGATGCGGTCGTTGTAGGCGAAGTTCGGCCTCGGGGACTGGCTCGTGTACTGCACGCCCTCGCAGTTCGACTCCGGACGGAGGAAGTCGGTCGCATCCCAGCACAGCATCGTGCACGCATTCGTCTTCACGTTGATGTGGGCATGGCGGATGCTGCCCAGGCAGCTCCCGCCCGCGGCCGGGGAGCCCATCACGCCGCACTCGACCGTCAGCGAAGGCGGATTGTGGAACCAGAACGTGAACTCGCACTCGTTGCCCGTCGCCATCGCCGAATTGCCGCCCCAGGCCACCAGGCCGAGCAGCATCGCCGCCAGACTCATGCGCTTCAACATCACAACCTCCCTATAGAACTCGCGTCACAGCCGCGCGAGGGGGCCGGCGGCCGGAACCTCCGACCCCACCCCGCCGTTGCGCCGCGACGATGTACTCGGCCCGGAACCCCGACGCACGCCGGGTTACATTCCGTTCCGTTTTTTCCTTCCTGCTTTCGGATACCCATATCGCACCTGCATATGGGTTCTACTCATGCATATCCTAGAACGGCACGAGCGAGTTGCAAGTGGAATCGTGAAGAACGCACGATCCTTTAGGAGAATCGTCGGCGGATCTCCCATGCCTCATGCGCCGAGGGAGGGGGAGGGAGCCGTAGCGCTACGGGGACCACTCCAGACGGGCCGAGGGGTTCTCCGCCAGACCGCCCGGGTCCCAGTAGTAGAGGAGCGTTCCTTCCGCCCCCGCTGCCACCGACCCCCTGCGGTCGCCGGGAATGAAGCTGGCGACGGGGAAGTCGGGCCGGGAAATGAGGAGCCTGGGAAGGGCCACCGCCTTCGAGGAACCGTTCTTCACGGTCAGCGTGAGGAGATAAACCGGGCCCGCCTTCGTGAACGACTCCCCTTCGACCACCGCCCCCGCGAACGAGGACTCGGGGTGACGCGCCGTCACGTCGGAGAACCGCGCCGAAGGGAGGAACTCCGTCTTGAGCTCGACCGCCACCCCCGCGGGAGCCGAAGCCTCAAGAGGGATGGCCACCGAGCGCGATCCGCCCTCGCCGCACGAGGCGAGCAGCATCCCCCCGGCGACAAAAGGCAGCATCCACCGAGCGATCACGCATCCTCCCCTGTCCGGCTCCATCGCGCGGGACTATAGCACGAAGCGCGCCCGACGATCAAGCGGCGCGGCCGATCTTGAATCAGATTTGAACCCGGGCCCGCGTCCCGGTACAATGCCGCCCATGCTCGCCCTGCTATGCGCCACCCTCGTCGCGCAGGCCACGCCGCCGCGGGAGACGCGCGGACTCAAGCCTGTCGTGCAGGAGACGATCGAGCAGGCCCTCGAAAAAGCCGCCGCGGCGAATCATCCGATCGCCCTGGCCGTCGGTATGGGACCC
>CAZSCC010000490.1:0-1792 GCA_964604905.1 uncultured Planctomycetales bacterium | reverse complement strand
CTTCTGAAGGCGCGTGACCTGGCAGGAGACGTATTCGAAGCCGAGCTCCGTGCCAATGCGTTCCACGATCCGCTCGTGCGCGTCGTTGCGGTAGGCGTTCATGAGGCAGACGGCCAGCGAGATGACCCCCTTCGCCCGCAGCGCGGCCAGCTTGGCGCGCGCTTCGCGTTCGTCGAGCGGCCGGATCACCTGACCGTCCTTGTCCAGCCGTTCGTCCAGCTCGACCCCCTCTTCGTAGAGCTCGCGCGGTTTCCGGATGTTGAGCTGGAAGAGCTTGGGACGATTCTGATAGGCGATGCGCAGGACGTCGCCGAAGCCCTGCGTGGTCACGAAGGCGGTCCGGGCCCCGCGGCGCTCCAGCAACGCGTTGGTGCCCAGGGTGGTGCCGAGCCGGACGCCGACGGCGCCGATCGGGTCCGCCAGACGCTTGCCCAGCAGCCAGCGGATGCCCGTGACGGGGGCTTCCTCGTCACTCTTCAGCTCATAGGCCATGCCGGGCCGGACTTCGGTCCGCAGGGATCGATCCAGGACTAGCCGCCCCCCGGCGGATTGGAATGCTTTCACGCGGGCCGTCTCCCCGGCGCAGCGCAGCTGGAAGCCCTCGAAGAACCCGTCCGGATCGCCGGAGCGCTGGGGATCGACGAGAAGGTCGCTCCCGGACCCCTCGGCGGCCTTGCCCTTGTAGATGCTCGTGCTCAGGAGCTTGTGGGTCAGGATGCGGCCGTCCGGCCGGCGCGCCAGGCAGTCCGTGAAGGTCCCGCCGACGTCGATCCAGAATTCCCAGGGCTTCGTTTCGATTCTCATATCGCCTCCTTAAGACGTGGGCGAGTTTCGGCGGGCCGTCCACATCCCCAGCCTGAAGAGCCCCGAGACCCACGGCCAGATAACCCAGCGGACCAGCCCGAGAGCGTAGAAAAGAAGTACGATGCCCGTGTGCGGCTCCTTGGGCATGGGCACGTTCCATCCCACGGCTTCAAAGAAGGCTCCATCAGGCATGTCGTCCGTGGAGCGCAAGGGCTGTGCCAAGGAGGGGGAAATCACAACCCATTCAGTCGCAATATCTTACGATTTCAACCGTTCCACTCCACCTTCATAGGATGTACAATTACTGCCATATGATGTACAATATTTGAAGCATGGGAGATCACCGGATGCCGCTGGTGGAGCCGTCCCGGCGCCCGTCCCTCGTGGCGCTTTCGGAACTGCATCATTCGAATCCGTTCCTGGAGGAGCGGATCGTCCGGGAGCGGGATGCCCTGGGCTCGGACTATCGTGACGCGCCGACGCTGCGGACCGAGCTCGATTACGAGAAGGACCCCAACCTCGAACTGCTGGGCGAGAGGATCGAGCAGGAGACCTCTCGGCTGCGCCAGCGTCTCGCGGACGGCGCCCAGGCCGGCGATGCGGATCTGGCGATCTACGAAGACCTCGTGCTCTACCTGCTCTACAGGCGCTACCGTCACGAACTGGAGGGGACGATCCGCGAATCGGCCCGGAATCGGTCGGGACGGGTGCGCATCCGTTTCTGGGACCGCTTCCTCGGCGACTGCAGGCAGTTCCTGGTCCTCCCGGGCCGCCCCCTTCCAACCGCACGCGACCCGGCGCACCTTCTGGCCGACTGCTTTCAATTCAGCCGGGCGCTGGCCCACATCTTCAACAACATCGTCGGCACGTCGGCTCGGACGGCCGGGCTGAGAGCGGCGGTGTGGCAGTCCATCTTCACCCACGACATGCGCCGGTATCGCCGCTCGCTGTACCGCTCGATGGGCGACCTGCCGACGCTGATCACCGG